>JACDGM010000189.1 GCA_013815325.1 Chthoniobacterales bacterium | reverse complement strand
TAAATATTGGCGCGATTTGAAGCATCAACTCAGCGGTTAATACGTTATGAAAAAAATCATTCTCCCAAAGTTCTTAGTTATTCTCTCCGGCGCCCTCGCCGCCACTCTCTTCGTTGGCGCTCCGACGCAAGCCGCTAACCCCGCCGAAGGCACCGTCACTCCCAGTACGGCCTCGCCTGTGACTTGGGATAACACCGCCGTCGGCACCGGCGCGACTGATGAAGCAAGCGCGATCGAAGGCGTGAATCGCGATACCTTCGTTCTGCATGTCGCGTCGGGTGATTACACCGGCAAGATAATCGCCGTGAAAATCGCCTGGACCTTGGGCTCGAACGACTACGATCTTTACATTCATAAGCGCAATCTCGATGGCTCAGATGGTGACCTTGTGAGCAGCTCCGCCGGAGGCGCGCCGAGCACGAGTGAAAACACGGTCATTAATACCGCGACCGCCGGGACCGGAGACTTCAATGTCGTCACAGTTTATTTCGCGAATACGCCGGGAGCCGATCAGCCCCGCGGCACGGCAACGGTCGAAACCAGCCAGTCTAATCGCACGGCGAGTTATCTTAGCGGTGGAATGACTTTTGCGCCTAACTCAACCGTCAAGGCGCAGACAGCGACGCGCGACGGCGAGCCGAGTAGCCGAGCGGATACCCTGGGTAACTACTACGTCTGTGGCATCCGCGGCGTGCCGGCCGGCGTGGATCTCTGGTATTTCGATCTGCGCACGAGAATCTCGGGATCGGCCAATCCAAACTTTGATCCCAAAATGAGGGTGCCGATTTATCGCGGCCAGCCTGACTCTCCCAGCTCTGCCGCGGGGCAGGATCAACTGTCCGCCGGCGCGCTCGGCGGAGGCGATATTGATCTGGCGGTGGGCTTTGGCGCGTTCACCGGGAGCGGCGGGACCGGCCAACCTTCGCTGGCCTACTCGAGCCTGACGGCAGCCAATGTGACTGTCGGAAGATCGTTGGATCGTGGCGCGACTTTTCAATTCAATCCTATCGGTAACTTTGCCGGTGGCGTTCCGGTTAATGATCGCCAATGGATGGGCTTTTTCGGAGCGAACACCGTTTATCTCGAGTATCGCAATTTCGGAGCCGGCGAGGTCTTCGTTCAGCAATCGATCGATGGCGGCCTGACCTATGGCCCCGCCACTTTCGTGGGTGCGGTTTCCCAGACTGGCTCTTTGGACGTCGATCAATTTGACGGCACGGTTTACATCAGCGGCAATGATGGGCAACTTGCCGTGGGCGTTCCGCCTGCGCCAGGCGCAGCACCGCTTACTTACACCCTGTCCCAGCCGATCCCCACAACGGTCGATCCGGCCAATATCTTTGTTGCGATGAGGGTGGCCAACGATCATCCAACCGGTATCGCGCCTAACACTGTCTATCTCTGTTACTCCGATGGGACGAATATCTTCGTCATCAGTTCCGGAGACAAGGGCGCGACGTGGACCAGCCCGGTGCAGGTCAACAATCCCGCCAACGTGGCCACGAGGCTCAATTTAATGCCATGGATCGCGACCGGCCCGACCCCGGGGTCGGTTGGTGTGACTTGGTATGCCACGGATAGCAATAGCAATAACGACGACGCGCGCTGGCGCGTTTATTTCGCCCAGAGCTTCGATGCGAATGCGATTAGTCCGACGTTCCGGATCGTGCAGGCGAGCGATCACTCCAATCACGCCGCCAATATCTCATTGAAGGGTCTGCCCTTAACCGGTGTATCGCCTAACCGGAATCTGATTGACTACTTCCAGGTTAACTTCGATCCACAGGGTGCGGCGGTCATTGGCTATACGGATGACCATAATGACTTTGATGGAAACACGTACGTCGCGCGTCAGATCACGGGCCCTTCAATAAAGGGAGGTAACCTGCCTCGAGTGAGGGAGGGTTCGGCTCTGCCGGCACAGCCATTTGCACTGCCCGGCGCGACTCCTCCTCCGGCTGGCGGTGTTACGCCGCAGCCGATGCAACCGGGACCCGCCGGCGAACAGGTGACCGATTTCGCCTTTGACCAGGATAGCGGGTTGCTCTTTGTCACTCCCGAGCCTAGTGCGGCCGACATCATTACTCTCAAATATGCTACGCCGAAGATAAGCGGTGTATTCAACATTTCCGGGACTATGACGGTATCGGATTTGGCTGTTATCCCGCCACAAACGACCTGGCGGATGTATTTCGCGGCCAACGCGCCGGAGACCGGAATCGTCAATATCAGTGGCAACTCCTACTCGAAAGGTCTGTCCGACGATGGCGACCAGTTCTTCGTCCAAGCCAGCACAGATGCTACCGGTGTGCCCAGTTATAAATATGGTACGACGGTGCGTAACTTCGATGGCAGCACCACCGATACGGTGGTGGGAGATGCTGACTTTGGTTCCTTCGACCAAGCCAATCGCGCGATCACGGTTCGTGTCTCGACGACCAAGCTCAACGCACTCCTCACGGCCGCAGGGCATCCGACAATCGTTTCTGGCTCGACCTTTTGTGGTCTGCGCGGCAGGACCTTTGAAGTCAGCTCATTGGCGCTCGAGGATTTCACCCGCGGAGGGACCGAATTCAAGGTGAAGTGAGCAGGCGATAACCTGTGATCCTTCGGTCGCTCTTTGCGGCGGCGTCTATTGTTGTCGTTGTCACCACTCTTGGGCGGGCGTATAGCGAAACACCTTCGCCGCCGCCGACTGCAAAACTCGCTCCTTACAAAGAGCGGTTGGCCAAGGCAGAGTCGGTCAAGGTGCAAACCGACATCCTCGGTATTGGAATTGATTCATCCCTCGAAGCCGCGCATGCGGTCTTAGACTCGTTATGCGACGTGGCACACAGGCCGAAAGAAGAAGCGGATGAAGCTAAAGGTGAAGGCGAGCACATAGCGCTTTGGCAACTAGCGAAAACCGACTTCGGCTCGGTCAATCTGAAAGCTGATGACAAAGAGCGAGTCACCTACATCGCGGCCTCTCTCCGGGCTGGCAAAGAAATCCCATTCGACAAGATCGGCGAGGTCGGGAAGGCGCCGATCCAGACGGACGAGATGGTGGCTTGGGACGTCGTTAGGCCGAAGCGCCCGCTTATTCGTGTCATTGCCTGCGGCTCGGAAGGCAAGGCCAATTCCATCATCATCATCCTCGTGAAACGAGCGCCCGACGAGAAATAGTGGTTGGCCCGGACCAAGCGCGACCGGACGTCGGTCTCGGTTTAGTCGATAGGATGCAC
>JACDGM010000188.1 GCA_013815325.1 Chthoniobacterales bacterium | reverse complement strand
GTATCGGGAACTTTCTGTCCGCAGAGCCGGCTGATGCGATCGCTCATGTAGCGGTTGACTGCGCGCCTAACGAATGGCATTTCCCGCACGTCGTTCATCCGCGTGCCGACGAAGAGACCGGCGTCGCTGGCGGCCGCGGCGGCGAAGAAGAGGCCGATTTCCTCCGGCAAATGCTGGCCATCGGCGTCGAGCAGGAGGATGAACTCGATCTCCGGGCACGCCAGCCAATGGCGCAAACCGCTCTTGATCGCATCGCCCTTCCCGCGATTTTCGGGATGGACAATGACTTCGGCTCCACCCTGGCGGGCGCGCGCGGCGGTCGCGTCGCTCGAGCCGTCATCGACAACAACGACGTGATCGAGTTGCGCGCAGATTCGCTCCGCGACCGCGCGCACATGCACCTCCTCGTGATAGGCGGGAATGACAGCGGCGACGTTGCGGCGATGGAGCGCCCGGCCCGTTTGCGGCGCACCGCTCTCCATCGTTAGCGGACGACGGGATGAAAATCCGCCGCGTGATAGGAGCTGCGCACGAGCGGCCCGGAAGCGACATGGGCGAAGCCTTTGCCGCGCGCGATCTCGCCGTAGAGGTCGAACTGCTCCGGCGTGATGTATTCGAGCACAGGCAAATGCTTCGGCGTTGGGCGAAGGTATTGCCCTAACGTCAGCACCTGGCAGCCGGCCTCGCGCAAATCGTCCATCGTTTGGAAAAGCTCCGGCTCCCTTTCGCCGAGGCCGAGCATGACGCCGCTCTTCGTGACGACGTTAGGGGAAAGTTCTTTCGCCCGGCGTAACACCTCGAGCGAAGTGCGGTATTTCGCGCGCGACCTAACTACGGGCGTGAGGCGCTCGACCGTTTCCATATTATGATTGAAAATCTCTGGTCCGGCCTCGAGCACGAGCTGGATGCACCAATCCTGCGCATGAAAGTCGGGAACGAGAACTTCGATGACGATCGTCGGATCCATCTCACGCACGGCCCGAATGGTGCGCGCGAAATGTTCCGCCCCGCCGTCTTTGAGATCATCGCGCGCGACCGCGGTGATGACGACGTGTTTGAGCTTGAGTCGCCTCACGGCTTCGGCGACGCGTTGCGGCTCGTCTTCTTCGAGCGCGAACGGCTTCGCCGTGCTCACCGCACAAAAGCCGCAGGCGCGGGTGCAACGTTCGCCTGCGATCATCATCGTGGCGGTACCTTGGCTCCAGCACTCCCAGCGATTCGGGCATTGCGCGCTTTCGCAGACGGTGTGCAGCCGCAGATCGGAGATGAGCGCCTTGGTAGAGAAAAAGACAGGGTTGGAAGGGAGCCGCACTTTGATCCAGGGCGGCTTCTGCGTCTGGTGGAGAGCGGGATCGATTTTTGCGCAGGACATCGCCTTTAGCTGTAAGTTTGGAGGCGCGAGTTGGCAACTACCGATGAAACATAGGTCCCATAGGTCACATGAGTCCTATAGGACCTATTGCTCACTGTCGCGCATACTCTAACGTGCGCGTCGTGAGCGAGACTTCTCCTTCGCCGGCTTATGCGCCAATCCTCTGGATGAATCTTCTCTGTCTCGATGCCCCGCTCGTCGCGCTCGTCTGGCAATGGCTCTTCGCGCGCAGCTTTGGAGCGCACCTCAACTGGCCCCTCCGCCTGCTTTTATTCTTAACGGCATGGTTGATTTATCTGGGCGATCGCTTTGCCGACACCCTCCGGCTGCCCGCCGCGGGCCCCGGCTCGGAGCGGCACCGCTTTTGCCAGGAACACATGATCGGGTGGTGGATTGCCATCGTCATCATCTTCATTATCGACACCGCGCTCGCGCTCCGCACGCTCGATCTGCAGATGCTGCTGCTCGGCGGCACGCTTGCGTTTGCTTGCGCGGTTTATCTTTTTTTGAATCACTCGTTAGGCGGGAAATGGTGGCCGATTCCAGTGAAAGAGAAATCGATCGGCGTGCTCTTCGCCGCCGGCACCACTTTGGCCGTGGTCGGGCAACTGCCTGGCCTAACGATTTCGTTCGCCTTCGCCGTCGTCCTCTTCGCGATCCTCTGCACTTTTAACTGCCTCTGCATCGCCTCATGGGAACGCGAGCTCGATGCCGCGCAAGGGAAAACATCCTTGCTTACCGGTTGGCCCGCGGTCGCGCGCGCGCTTAAGCCGCTCGGGCTCGCGCTCGTCGTCGTCGCGCTCGTCCTCGCGGTCCTCTGGCGTTTCGCCGCGCCGCTCTGGCTTTGTCTCGCGGCCAGTGCACTCCTGCTCATCTGGCTTCATTCCGCGACCACCCTCGCGCGCGACAATCGGACGGCGCTGGCAGACCTGGTTTTACTTACGCCGGTGCTCGTCCTGCTCTTCTCCTACCGGTGAATTTCGATCGGGTCGCGCCGCATTATCGCCGGCTCGAAACGCTCGCCTTCGGGCAGCAGCTGCAAGCGGCGCGCTGCGCATTCGTTAGGCAAACCCCGCGCGCGCGTCGCGCTCTCCTCGCCGGTGAGGGCGACGGACGTTTCCTCGAGGAGCTGCTCCGCGCGCAGCCCGAGCTGCAGGTGGAATGCCTCGATGCGAGCGCCCGCATGCTCGCGCTGGCGCACGCGCGCGTGGGGGATGCGCGCGTGCAGTTTCTCCAGGCCGATCTTCGCGCCGCGGCATTTCCAGCGAAGCGCTATGATCTGATCGTCACCCATTTTTTTCTCGATTGCTTCGAGGAGGACGAGTTGCGTCGGGTAGTGGAAAAGTTAAGCGCCGCGGCGACGGACGATGCGACATGGCTGATCGCGGATTTTCATAGACCGCCACGCGGGTGGCGTCGCTGCTGGGCGCGATTCCTCATCTCCTTGATGTATTTGTTTTTTCGCTTCGTCGCCGGGATCGAAGCGCGGCGATTGCCTGACTACGCCTCGCTCCTCCGGCCACACGCTTTTGCCCTAACGAACGAAATCGCCCTGGCTGACGGCCTGATTCTTTCGCAATTCTGGCGCCGCTCGAAAAAGCTTTAGCTGGCGCATTGCACGGAGGGGCCGCGTCCGGTGTTTTTCTCCCGGTCGAACTCTTCCGGAATTCCTCGTTAGGCGCGCGGCACGAACAACGATCGTTCCAGGAACGTCGCTCCATCGCGAGGGAGCGACCCCGTAAAAATGTCGAGTTATGTCCAGAGTCTCGTTTCAATCCGCGCTCCCTCGCGAGGGAGCGACCCGACGAGACAATCAGCGCGACTGTTAACACGTCGTTTCAATCCGCGCTCCCTCGCGA
>JACDGM010000187.1 GCA_013815325.1 Chthoniobacterales bacterium | reverse complement strand
CTCGAGTACGACCGTGATGCTGGCCTTGGGCGACGCGCTCGCCATGGTCCTGCTCGAGGCGCGCGGCTTTCAAAAAGAGGACTTCGCCAAATTTCATCCGGGCGGAATGGTCGGGCGCAGCCTGCTCTTGCGCGTACATCAGATCATGCGTCCCCGCGGCGCTCTTGCGCTCGTTAGGCCAGAGCAAAATGTGCGCGCTGTTCTGGAGACAATGACTTCGCTGCGGGCCGGCGCAGCCGTCGTGGTGGGCGCGGACGAGCAGTTGCTTGGAATTTTCACCCACGGAGATTTCGTTAGGCATTTCCAGACCGACCCACGGGTCGGCGAGCGGCTCGTCGCCGATTTGATGACGCTCAATCCGGTGGTGGTGCACCAGGACAAGATGGCGGTGGAAGTGCTCAACCTGCTGGAGCGTCATCGTATCGACGACCTCGTGGTGGTGGACGATCGCGGCGTGCCGGTTGGGATTGTCGATTCGCAAGACCTCACGAAACTGAAGCTGCTCTAGCGTTCGGGGTTTCCGGAGGAGAGGCAATCTGCTCTCTTGTTTTCCTCTCAACTCTCAACTAAGAACGCTCAACTTCTTCTCTATGGCCGCCGCAAACGATCTCCGCAAAGGAATGGCAATCAAATACAATGGCAACACCGCCATTGTCCTCGACGTGCATCACCGCACCCCGGGCAATTTGCGCGCCTTCGTCCAGGCGATCATTCGCTACATCAACACCGGGAAAAGCGCCGACGTGCGTTTCGGTTCCACCGATAAAGTGGAACTGGTCGATATCTCGCGGAGCACGCTGGAGTTTAGTTATAAAGATAACACCGGCTTCCATTTCATGGATCCGAACACCTACGAAACAATCTCGCTGCAGGAGAGCCTGCTGACTGAGGCGAAAGATTATCTGGTGGAGAATCTCCCAGTCGAAGTGCTCTTCACCGAAGGCCGTCCGGTGCAGGTCGAATTGCCGGCCTCGGTGCAGTTGAAGGTGGTGGAAGCGCCGGAAGGCCTGCGCGGCGATACCGCGAGCAACGTGACCAAACCCGCGCTCCTCGAGACCGGCAAAACGGTCAACGTTCCCCTTTTCATTAACGAAGGAGAGACGGTCAAGATCGATACCCGCACGGGCGCCTACATGGGGCGCGCCTAACGAATGCCGGCGCGCCGCGTCCGCCGTCAGCCGGTCCGGAAAACGCCGACAAAGCGGCGCGTCAAGGTGGCGACTTACGCGGTTCCGACCGGCCGCCGCCTTGCGCCGCCGGCGCCGGGACTGGTGGTGCCGACGAGGTGGGTCAAGTTCGTCGTCGCGCTTTTTCTCCTCCCGATCTGCGCCATTCTTAGCCAGACATTTTTCACCGCCTTCGCGCGCGCCGCAGTTTTGGAACGACTTTGGGCGGGCGAAGAATTCTGGTTCTTTTCGTTAGGCGCGATCCTTTGGCTGATCGCGTTTTTGGGGCTGCCGCGTCCGCTCGTGCTCTACGTTTTCGGTCATGAAGTGACGCACGCACTGTGGGTTTGGCTGATGGGCGGGCGGGTTAGCCGCTTCCGTGCGAGCCGCGATGGCGGGCATATTTTGACCGACAAAAACAACTTCCTCATCGCGCTCGCGCCTTATTTTTTTCCGCTATACAGCATCTTCGTCATCGCACTTTACGGAGCGCTCAGCCTCTTTCTCGACCTGCAGCCTTATGGCCGCGTGCTCTACGCGCTCGTCGGCTTGACCTGGGCGTTTCATCTCACGTTCACCTGCTGGATGATTCCGAAAAACCAAACGGACCTGAGCGATAATGGCACGATCTTTTCGCTCGTCGTCATCTATCTGATGAATCTCGTGTTGCTCGGCGCGCTCCTCATCGTCGCGTCGCCCAACATCACCTTCGCGAGTTTCGGAGCGGACATCATGCGGAACGTGGCCAACTTCGCGCACTCCATCGTGACGCTCGCAGAGCGCTTGCAACACGGGGCGATCCGCTAGCATGTCGACGAAGCACAGCCCGTCTCGGTTGTGGGGACCGCAGGCATCTTGCCTGCGGCAGACTTCGCAGCAGGCGAGACGTCCGCTGTCCACACAGGCTGGAAGCCCGTGTTCCCCGTTACGCCTTCGTTAGGGCGGCGAAGGGAAAATGCGCCAGCGCTTGCGACAACCGCAAGGTCGAGTTCTCTGCGCCTCGAGGTTCGCCGGTAAAAAGATCGTGCCCGGCCTTCCAGCCATCCGGTAATTGCACCGCCGTATCCCCCCACACGTCGCCGATCGCGGGAAAACCGACGCGCGAAGAAAGCCGCGGCGCGAGCACGACGACGGCTTGTGCTTCGTGCTCGCGTGCAAACGCGATGCAGCAATCTGCGAGCCCGCCGGCTAGGCCAAGCGGCCTGTAGCCGCCGCTCCGAAAAAGCTCCGCGTTGTCCCGCCGAAAACTGAGCAGCCGGTGGATGAGGAACAACTTGATCCTGCCATCGCTCCAGTTGCCTAATAAGTCCTCGGGCGTTGCCCCGCTGAGCGCCGCGAGCATGTCCCGCCGGTGCGCGTAATCGACCGGCTGGCGATTATCCGGATCGACCAGGCTGAAGTCCCACGTCTCATTGCCTTGATAAATATCTGGCACGCCCGGTGAAGTAAGCTTAAGCAGCGTCTGCGAGAGGGAGTTGATCGCCCCAATCCGCGCCACCTCTTCCGCGAGCGGAATAAAACCCTCGAGAAAACGATTCTGAGGCGCTGGATCGAGAATGTGCGCGATGAAATCCGCCACCGCGGAATCCCACTCCTCGTTAGGCTGAACCCAGCTCGTGTTCACCTTGGCCTCCTTCATCGCCTTCGCCATGTATTGCTGAATCCGGGAAACGTATTCGGACCGGGCGGCCTCACTCATCCCGTGCCACGACTCAAAAGCCCAAGTCCCGAGGAGCGTCTGATAAAGCAAATATTCCTCGTTGCCGTCAGGCGCATCGCTCTCGTCGATCTGGCGCTTCGCCCGCCGGTTCACCGTGCGCCAGCGGCCTAGCGAACGCCGCCAGACATCCGGCATTTCCGAAATCGCGGCCATGCGCGCGCGCACATCTTCACTCCGTTTCGTGTCGTGCGTGGAAGTGGCGAGCATCGTCGCAGGCCAGTGCGCCTGCCGCTCGGCGTTGCGTTGATGAAATCCTTCGACACTCAATCCGAAGCGCTGCGGCTCGCCCCCGACTTCGTTCAATGCCGCGAGCCGGTTATAAATATAGAAGGCTGTGTCTTCGAGTC
>JACDGM010000186.1 GCA_013815325.1 Chthoniobacterales bacterium | reverse complement strand
ACCCTACTCTCCTGTTCGGCCTCCATCCGATAGCTCATGTTGCCAAAATGTGTGGGCGCGTCTTTCACCTCGATAACTCTGCCGGGTAGCAGCCAACTGCGCGCAGTGGCGATCGCCAAATGAAGGGTGCCATCCTGCTCGAAGATGAGGGCGTCGCCTCGGCGGTCACGTCAAATCCGGCCAATGGCGGTCACCTGAAAACCGGCCAACTGAAAGAAGACTCAGGACAAGCATTGTTATAACCTGACCGGCATATTTCGGGCAAGTGAATTCGGCGTAAGATCTGCTTGGGGTTGTGGTTTTGATTGAGGAGGGAACAGCAGCGGTACCTGTGGGAATGTGGGAATCGCGGTGTTTGCGATTTCCAAGCGTGGTGGGAAACCGCCGTTTGGTTTTCCATCACGCGCCATTTCCACAGGTCTACTCTGCCGCCGTTTTTGCTCGCCAGCTTCGCGGGCCGCATTTGAGTACATAACCATGGTGGAGAAGACGATCCAACATCGCGCTCATCGCGGCCGTGTCCCCCAGAAGCTTGCCCCAGTCCTCGACCGGGCGGTTCGACGTAAGCAGTGTGCTGGCTCGCTCGTACCGCCGCATCACAATCTCAAGCAGATCTTCCGCCGCGGTCAGCGGCAGTTTGCGCATTCCAAAGTCATCGATGATGAGCAATGGCACGAGCGTTAGGTTCGTCATAAACTGCTTCCGCTTACCTTCAACCACAGCATCGGCGAGTTGGTCTAAGAGAATGTGCGCTTCGCGGTAAAACACGCGATGGCCCTGCAAAATGGCGGCTTGTCCAATCGCCTGGGCCAAGTGCGACTTTCCCGATCCACCAGGACCAAGAAACAACGCATCTTCGCGTTTCTCAATGAACCGGCAGGTGGCCAGATCGAACATGAGACTGCGATTCATCTTCGGGTTGAAGTTGAAATCGAAGCTGTCCAGTGTCCGATTGGGATCGCGGAAAGCTGCCTCTTTGCGCCGGCGTTCCAGCAGCCGGTCGGAGCGCCGCGTCAGTTCATCCGACACCAGCGATGCAATCAGATCGATGGGCGCCATCGGTTCGGCTTGCGCCTGATGTAAGCGCGTTTCCAATACGTCGGCCATGCCGCCTAGTCTGAGTTGCCGCAACGCGCGTTCCAGTTCTGTGATGTTCATTCGTGGATTCCTTTTGTCCTTTCTTCAATGAGGTCGCGATACAAAGTGAGTTGGCGGATGAGCGGATCAACCTGGCGCAAGCTCATTGGCGGTTCCGAGCGGCGTTCCAGGTAGCGGCGCACGAAGCGATAGTCATAGGCCTCGAGTTCCAGCGCCGCCGCGCAGGCTTCGTCCACACGCGCCACTCCATACTTTTTGTGGAAGGACAGAATGCCCTGAAGCCGGCGCACGGCGGGCTCGCCCTGCCGTTCATACAGTGCCGCGCAGAACGTGCCGATGTTCTCCCCCGTCTGACTGGCGCGCGCGAGTAACGCTACGACACCAAGCGGCGTTCGCTTGGCCCGGTCCTGTTCTTGAATGCGATGGCGGCCGCGCTCCTGGCGTAAGTGTTCACGCAGAAGCTGGCCCGTCCTGGGATCGAGCAGCCGCACATGCGTGCCATCCCACTGCACGCGCACTCGCCTGCCGATCCATCCTGGCGGAGCGCTGTAGTAAGCGGCTTCCACCTCTACACAGCCGTCCAGATGAACCGTTCGGTCTCCATACTGGTAGTAGCGGAATGGCTCAATCGGAAGCGGCTGCAGCGCAGGCTTTTCTTCGGCAAACATGGCTGCGACCTGACGCTTGGTGGTCCCATGAATCCTTGTGTCGGCCCAGCGTTCTTCCCACCGGTCGAGGTACGCCTGCGCTTCGGCCAGGTTCTCAAAACGTTGGCCTTTAAGCGGTGTCTTTTGAGCGTGGCCTACGCCGGACTCAACTTTTCCTTTTCGATCCGGATCCCGAATGCGGCACGGCATGGCGACGCAACTGTAGTGTGCGAGTAGATCACGGAATAGAGGATTGATCGCAGGGTCGTAAACGTCGGGCTGCAGAACGCCTTCCCGCAGGTTGTCGAGGACGATGACCTTCGGCGTACCACCCATTCGCCGGAAGGCGGTTTCATGCAGCTCACCCCAGATACGGGAACTCGATTGAAAGCTGAGCAGCCGGATGCACTTGCGGCTGAATCCGAGGGTGAACACGAACAAGCGCGTGCGGCGGTACTTGCCGGTATGCGAATCGCGGACCAACGGGCCGGTGCCATAGTCCACTTGCGCTTCTTCGCCCGGCGCGGTAACGATTACGGCACGAGCTTCGGGAACTTGCGAGCCGATTCGCTTCCGGACGAAGCGCTTCACGCTTTCATAGGAACCGGCAAAGCCATGGTTATCGACCAGTTCCTGCCAGATCGACACGGCGTTGCGGCTGCGCGTGAGACCCTGTTCGATCAGTTCGCGGTAGGGTTCACAAGCGCTGGCGGCACATCGTGAGTCGGTGGTCATCTCGTTGGCCGGTTTTGGATCATGGGATGGATCCGGGTCGGCGGTCACCCCATTGGCCGGTTTTGCCGGTGGCCCTTTGCCCCAAGCGCCTGGTGGACGAATCGCAATCCCTGCGGCTTTCAGGTAGCCTGCCGCAGTCTCCCGCCGGATCCTTGTCGCTTTCTGGATGCGCCGCAGCGACCAGCCCAACTGGCCCAGCGCGATGACCTGCTTTCTCTTCTCTTCGTTCAAGACATTGCTCACTTGGCGGAGGATAAATCTCCACCCGATTCAATGTCCTCAATCCCTTTTCTATTGGCCGGTTTTCAGGTGACCGCTATTGGCCGGTTTTGGGTGACCGCCGAGGTACCGAGAAACCCAAAAAGGAGACGCTCAATGAAAAAGAACACCGAACATCACCAACTGAACTGGAACGGCTTGCTGCTTGAAATCACCTACGAGCCCTCTTGGCTGCCAGCTTTCATCACCGGCGAGGACATGGCGCAGATTCAGGTGCGCAGCCTCTATCCGGCTTACGCTCCGTTCCCTATTGCGCCAACAGGTTTCTATCAGCACGCGCTTGCGGCCTCGATCATCGACGCGGCAGGAGGGCCGGTCGCCTACATTGATGTGATGCTAGCGGCGGAGGGTGGCGCATGATGCGCGCACTATTGAGGAGTTATGACTGCAATGACCTCAGCGAAGTTCTACGAAAGTGCCGTTGATGCCACAGTCCGGGCCGCCCTTCTATTGGTCGAAGCGAACCAGTAGCGGCCCGAGCAGGAAGGCTG
>JACDGM010000008.1 GCA_013815325.1 Chthoniobacterales bacterium | reverse complement strand
GGGCCGAACTGCTTGTTATCGAGAAAAATTTGTAGCCGCACACTTGTCTGCTCATCGTAAACCGGGAGTGCTACGAGCTCCCGCGGCGGCAGCGCGGGCGTCGGCACCGGTGTCGGAGCGGGGCGCGGGATGAGGAATGGAATCGGCGTCGGCACCGGAGTAGGTGGGCGGCGGCGAAACCAGCCCTGCGCATCCGCGGGCGAAGCGAAGGCGAGAAGCGCGAGCAGTGCAAAGGCGCTGGATTTCATGGAGCGAAAGTTATCGGCTGACAGCGCCGCGCACGCAACCGCCGCAATGCTTCGGCTTGACGATGCGGCTCGCGATTGCTAGAGCCGATGCGATGCGCCTGAAGGTCTTCGATCTAACACTCGCAACGTTCATCGCGCTTTCTTGCTTCCTGCAGGCGGATGATGCCGCCCGGGTCCCGGACGTGGCGAGGTACTTCACCTACGCACCGAAACCAGAATACCCGGAATTGGCGCGAGAGACTCATCTGGAGGGCTCGGGAAGGTTTGAAGGTTTCATCGATTTGAAGACCGGAGCCGTTACAAAAGTTCTGGTCGTTCAAAGCACAGGCTATCGCGTGTTCGACACCGCCGCGATTGCTAGCATCCGCCGATGGCAAGCGAAACCGGATACGATCGAGACATTCTATGTTCCGCTGACCTTCTCGATGGGCGGATCCGTCGAGGCCCAATTACGCGCCGCGCGAGCCCACACGACATACGCCCCGGCTCCCGTCTATCCTTACGCGATGTGGCGCTATGGTGTGCATTCGGGCGGGCGTTATCAGCTCACGGTCGATCCCGAAACGGGTACTGTTGGCGCGGTAAAAGTCCTCGCGGCTTCGCGCGTACTTTCCTTCGACCAATCCTGTGTGAAAGCCTTCCGCCAATGGCGTTTCGTCCCGCACACCGTTACCACGGTGAGGGTGCCCTTTTCGTTTTAAAGCGCCTAACGATTCGCCCCTTTGGGGAAGAGCACCTTGTCGGGCGCGGCGTTGAGCGCGGGGAGCAGCTTCTTGATCAGCCGCGTCTTCACGCTGCCGGCTTCCCGCGGGGCCACGAGATAACGCACGATCGCTTCCAGCCAGGTGTTCTCGCTCACCCGAAAAATCACCCGCGGATGTTCACGCACCTCCAGCTCATCCACCGGCGTGCGCGCAAGCAACTCGCGATATTGCTCCACCCGCGCGAGCATCTCCTGGCCCAACTCTTCCTCCGTGATCCGCTGCATCGTTTCCGAGATGAAGGCGAGATCGCTTTCGTAACCGATGTTGAATTTTATCTCGTTCCAGATGTAGGGAAAAAGCGGCCACGAATAATTGTAAACCATCGAGTCGAGCACTTTCGCGTTCGGGAATTTGATGATGCGGCCGCTTGGGTGATCGCCGGAAATGTATTGGCCGCCAAATTCCCAGAGCGTCGTGTCGATGTAGCTAACGTCGATCACGTCGCCCGTGGCGTCGCCGATCTTGATCCGGTCGCCCACGCGGTAGGGCCGCCTAACGAGTATAAATCCAGCCGATGAAGCTCGCCATCGGTGTCTGCACCGAGAGCCCGACGATAACGGAAATGAAGCCAACCGAAATAAGCGCGCCGTACCAGTTTACGAAAAGAACCGAAACCGCGATCAGCACGATGAGGATGCCGACGATGAGTCGCTTGATCCGCTTGAGGGTGTAACGGGTGGAGGGATCGCTCACGCTTCCGATCGCATAAACGCCAACGGCTTTTGAGATCGCGAAGAGGATCGTGATGAAGATCGCGCCGCGCAGGAGGCGCTGGCCGAGCGCGATCCGGTTCGGGCCTAACGGCAGCCATTTGAGACCCAGCGCGAAGTAGGCGGCGGCGAATGCCAACACGAGGAGCGCGTGGGTGATAAACCAGAACTTGTCTTTCCCTTGCGCCTTGACCTTCTTCCCCGCCGTCTGGTCAAGCGCCTCGCGAACGTCGGGTTGTTGGGAAATTTCTTCGGCGGGCTCGGCCATCGTTAATTTGACGCGTCTGTTTTTACCCAGCAGCGGAGCACTTCGGCAATGCTCCAGGCTTGCGCGATGCAGCCGCGCGGGGTGTGCGGCGCCTCCGCGTCGAAGACTTCGCTGATCGTGCCAATCCCAGCTTCGTCGAGCTGCGCGGGAAAAGCGCTGAGAAAACCGCGCGCTTTCTCTTGCTCGTTAGGGTGAAGCTTCAACCACGCATCGAGGAAGGGGCCGATCAGCCACGCCCAGACGGTGCCTTGATGATAAGCCGCGTCGCGCGTTTGCAGATCGCCATGGTAGTTCTTTTTGTAATCGGGATTGTTAGGCGAGAGCGAGCGCAAGCCGGTCGGAGTAAGCAATTCCCTTTCGACGACCGCGAGCACCGGCGCCCAGCGCTCCGGCGCGAGGACGGGATGCTCAAGCGAGATCGCGAAGATCTGATTCGGCCTGACCGAATCGTCGTCACCGTTAGGCCCGTCGATCACGTCGTAGAGATAACCGCCATCCGCCAGCCAGAAGCGTTCATTGAAAGAACGCTGCGCGCGCTGCGCATGCCCGGCATAACGATTGGCGGCCGAGTCGTCGCCCGACTCGCGCAGCCAGCCGGCGAGGAGCCGGAGCGCGTTGAACCAGAGCGCATTGATCTCGACCGCTTTTCCGCGCCGCGGCGTCACCACCCAATCGCCCATCTTCGCGTCCATCCAGGTGAGTTGATAGCCTTCTTTTCCCTGGCAAAGCAGCCCGTCGTCAGGATCGACGTGAATGTTGAAATCGGTGCCGCGCAGGTGGCACTCGGCAATATCGGTGAGCGTCGGCAGGAGCAGTGAAAGTGTGGTGCGGTCGCCGCTGGCATCGAAGTAGCGGCCAAGCGCGTGGAAAAACCAAAGGGTCGCATCGGCAGTGTTGTAAAGCCCTTCCTTCTCACCATCGGGAAACATGTTTGGAATCAATCCGTCGCGCACGTAATGCGCGAAGGTCCGCAAAATATAACCGGCCTCGAGCGTGCGCCCAGTCGTGATCGTTAGGCCCTCGAGGCTGATCATGGTGTCGCGCCCCCAGTCGGTGAACCAATGGTAGCCCGCGATGATCGTGCGCACCTCGTCGCCGGAAGCATGCGCGCGCGCCTCTTCTTCCGCGCGCCCAGCGGGTGAGATGACGAATTGATCGGCGGCGAAAACCAGCTCCGCGGCAATCCCAGAGCGTGCTTGCGGCACGGCGTCGCCGAGCAGCCGTTCGCGGCGAGCGCGCTCCGCCGCGCGGGCTTCGGCGCGATTGAGAACCTCGATGATGTCCCAGCTTTCGGTCGAGCCGACGAGAGTCACTTCTTCCTGCTCGCGCAGGTCGATGCGAAAGGCGCCGGGGCTCCAGAGATCGCCTTCGTAGTCGTAGCCCCGCTCGAGCTCGGTGCGATAAACGACCTGGTGAATTTTCCGCGGATCGATCGTGAAAGCTGAGCAGCAGCCGGGAATACACATGCGCAGGGGCGGCAGCGTCGTCTCCGGATTGGTGAATTCGTAGCGGCCGTCGGTCGCGCGAATTTCATAGGGAATTTTCGGAAGCTGATCGACCGCTTCTTCGTAATGCCGGAAATTAAAAGCGGGGCGCAGTTCCAGTCCGGGGCGCGGTCCTTCACCGCTTAATTGATAGGTGATATGGACGGTGTTTTGCCGATGCAAAAGAATAACGCGCTTTTCCAGAACCAGGCCTCGCACTTTGAAACGCCAGATTGGCAAACCCGCTTCGAGCCGGAATTCCCTCAGGTAATCCGCGCCCTGGAGATCGAGCTGGCCGCCCGCCCGCTCCTCCGCGCCTAACGAGACCCGATCCTCCTCACTGAAGATGAGAGACTCTGAGATGTGGCTCCACATCACCATCCGCCCAAACGGCGCCGGGAGTGCCGCGATGAGGAGACCGTGATAGCGCCGCGTGATCGCGCCCGAGACCGTGCCGGAAGCGTAGCCGCCGAGGCCGTTGGTCACGAGCCACTCGCGGCTGAGGAGAATTTCGTGGGACGAGCCCTGCGCATCCCATGGCATGATGCGTGGCGCGGGCATTCCATGTCGATCTTCGGATTTCATCAGCGCGCCTTTAGCAAACGTGGCACCGGCTGCAAGGCAACCGCCGCCTCGGCCGGAATAGTCCAGCCGGTCTTCGTTTCGAGCGCGACCTCGCCGGGACCGCCGTATTTAGGGGCTTCGCTCGACCAGAGCGTTTTCCAACGGCCCGGCGCCGGCGGGGCGAGGAGCGGCTCGGGCGCCACCTCGAAAACAAACGCGGCACCCAGATTAACCACGAGCAGACGGTCGCCGCCTAACGAGTCAAAGAAACGCAAGACGAAGCAGTTCGGCCCAAGGACAGCGCCATCGACGCCGCCGCGTTCCTGCCGGGAGAAACTCGGATCAGCGCGCCGCAGGCGAATGAGGTCGCGAAAGAGCCGGCTGATCGGCCCCTTCATTTCGCGTTCCGCGGGATCGAGTTTGCTGCGTTCGAAGGTCTCAAGCGCAGAGGGCGCCGGGATGCGTGCTTCCATCTTTTTGGGGAAGATCGAGGGGAATTGTCTCAGGAAAACGATGCGCCCGCGGCGCACCGGGTCGCGCAGGCTTTCCGTGAGATCGGCAAAATAGAGAAAAGGAGTCGTCGCGCCAAATTCCTGGCCTTGGAAAATCATCGGCGTCCATGGGGCGAGAAGGAGGAGCGCCGTCAAGGCGCGGTAGCGGCCGGGCGAAGTCGTTAGGCGGGTGCGCTCGCCGGTCACGGAATTGGCGATTTGATCGTGGTTCTCAGTAAAAGCGACAAAAGCTTCCGGCGGCAGATCCAAGGCGGGCGTGCCGCGGCGTTTTTTTTGCCAGCGATAGTGCTGTCCTTGATAGAGGTAGCCATATTTCACCGCCGAGATGAACTCCTGCGGCGAGCCGCGATAATCAGTGTAATAAGCGGGATTGCGCCCCGTGAGGGCGACGATCGCGGAGTGATGCAGGTCGTCATTCCAAAGCGCGTCGAGACCGTATCCTGAGTCGGCTGCGGCGCGGACCAGCCGGGTCTTTTGCGGTTCATTTTCCGCCACCAAAATGATGGCTCGTTTCCTCGCCGCAGTGCGTGCGGCTTTTCCGATCGCGCTCAGAATGTGCTCCTTCGATCGATCGAAAATGCTCTGCGTCGCATCGAAACGGAAACCGTCAAAATGAAATTCGTCGATCCAGTAGCGCGCGTTGGCGATAAAGAATTCCCGCACCGGCGCGGAATTCGGCCCGTCAAAATTGATCGGTTCACCCCAATCGGTTTTGTAACGGTCGGTAAAATAGTCGTTCGAGAAAACCGAGAGATAATTTCCGTCGGGCCCAAGATGGTTATAGACCACATCGAGGATGACACCCATGCCTAACGAGTGCGCGCTGTCGATGAACTGCCGCAAATCGTCGGGCGTGCCGTAGAGCCTGCAGGGCGCGAAGAGATTGACGCCGTCGTAACCCCATCCGAACTCACCACCGAAATCCGCGATTGGCATCATCTCGATGACGCTGATCCCGGTCCGGGCGAGCTCGGGCAAGTGCGCCGCAGCCGCCGCCCAGGTCCCCTCCGGAGTGAAGGTGCCGACGTGCAATTCATAGATGACCTGACCCTTTAATTCCAACCCGGGCCAGGCGGCGTCGCTCCATCGAAACGCTCGCGGATCGATCACCCGCGACGAGCGGTGCGGGCCGCTCGGCTGGCTGCGCGATGCCGGGTCCGGATGGAAATCTCCGGCGCCATTGATTCGAAAACGATAAAGGTGACCAGCGCCCGCCTGGACCACTCCGGAAAAATATCCCATCGGCTCGGCCGTCAGCTCATGAAAGCTTCGCTCAACGGACGGGTCGGCCGATTCCTCGATCACGACCTCGACGCGTTTCGCGTTCGGCGCCCAGACGCGAAAGTGCGCCCGCCCTCCCGCGATGACCTCCGCGCCAATCGGCAGCCGCCGGCGCGTTGCACTCTTCGTCACGCTCTGAAATCGGCGATGAAGCGCACCGTGGTTGCCGTGTCGCGCTGGTCGCCGGCCTGTAGCGCGGGTCTCCGACCCGCGTCGAGGGTGACGTGGCCGCCCGTCCTTCGACGGACGTGGGTCAGAGACCCGCGTTACAGCGCATTAGGACTGCGGTGGCGGCGCCTCGTTAGTTGCTTTCGGGTCGGCGGCTCCGTCGAGACCGCGTCGTTTCAAAAGCGGCTCGATCCAGGGATCGCGGCCGGTGAAGTCGTGGAAGAGTTTCATCGCGTCCTTGCTTCCCCCGCGAGAGAGGAGGGTGTCGCGAAAATGGTCGCCGTTCTCGCGCTTTAAGCCACCGTGTTGCTTGAACCATTCTACGCTATCGGCATCGAGCTCTTCCGCCCAGATATAGCTGTAGTAACCGGCGCTGTAACCGCCGGCGAAGGCGTGCGAGAAGTAGGTCGTGCGGTAACGCGGCGGGACCGTCGGCAGATCGACGCCCGCTTTTTTTAACGCGCTCGCTTCAAAGGCGAGAACGTCGTTAGGCACTTCCGCGGGCGAGATCTGGTGCCAGGCTTGATCGAGCAAGGTGGCCGCGAGATACTCGGTCGTCTTGAAGCCCTGATTGAATTTTTCCGCGGCCAGGACTTTGTCGAGTAACTCTTTCGGCATCGGCTCGCCCGTCTTGTAATGCTTCGCGTAATGCTCTAGCACCTGCGGCCAGCTCGCCCACATTTCATTCACCTGCGACGGATACTCGACGAAATCGCGCGGCACACTCGTGCCGCTGAAGCGCGGGTATTTCACGTGCGAAAACATTCCGTGTAGCGCGTGCCCGAACTCGTGAAACATCGTCGTGACCTCATCGAAGGTGAGAAGCGTCGGCTGGCCCGCTTCAGGCTTGGGAATATTAAGATGATTGGCCACGACCGGCTTCATGCCTAACAAGTCGCTCTGGTTGACGTATTCGTTCATCCAGGCGCCGCCGCGCTTGGAGGGGCGCGCGTAGTAGTCGGCCAGGAAGATTCCAAGCGGCCTGCCATCTTTGTCGGAAACCGCGAAGACTCGGACGTCGGGCTGATAAACCGGCAGATCGTGGCGTTCCTTGAAGGTGATACCGTAGAGCTGAGTGGCGGCATAAAAGACGCCGTCAAGGAGAACGTGGTTGAGCTCGAAATACGGTTTGATTTCCGATTCATCGAAAGCGTAACGGGCCTGCCGGACCTGGTCGGAGTAGTAGGCCCAATCCCACGAAGCGAGCTGGAAGCCGCCCTTCTCCCTGTCGATCAGCTGCTGCATGTCGGCCGCTTCCTTGCGCGCGTTGGCGACTGCGGGCGGCGCGAGCTCGCCGAGCAACTTGTTCACCGTCTCGACATTTTTCGCCGTCTGATCCTCCAACTGGTAGGCGGCATGATTCGGGTAACCGAGGAGGTTGGCGCGTTCCGCGCGCAATTTAACCATCCGCAGGACTGCCTGACGGTTATCCCAGTCGCCGCCGTGACTATTACGAGCGAGCGATGTCTTCATGATGCGCTCGCGCAGGGCGCGACTCTTTAGACTCGTTAGGGCAGGCTGTTGCGTCGTGTTCTGGAGCGGGAGGACGAAGGTGCCCGCCTTATTCTTCGCCTCTTTCGCCGCGACCGCAGCGGCTGCAATTTCATTATCGGAAAGTCCTTTCAGATCGGCGCGGTCGTCCACCACGATCGACTCGGCATTCTTTTCCTTGAGCACGTTCTGAGCGAACTTGGTTTGCAGCTCCGCCAGCTCCGCGTTCATCGCCTTCAGCTTTGTCTTATCGGCCTCGGAGAGCTTCGCGCCCGCGCGCACGAAATCCTTGTAGTAGCGCTCGACGAGCCATTTTGATTCGTCGTCGAGCCCGAGCTTGTCGCGATCATTGTAAATCGTCTCGACTCGTTTGAAGAGCGGGCCGTTCAGGAAAATGGCGTCCTGTTGCGCAGCGAGCTTCGGCGCCATATCGCTTTCCACCTTCTGCAGCGCCGGATTGGTGTTGGCGCCGGCGAGGTTGGAAAAGATTCGGTCAACCCGCCCGAGCAAATCGCCGGCCTTTTCCAGCGCGACGACGGTGTTTTCGAAGGTGGGCGGCTCGGCGCTGGAGGCGATTGGTTCGATCTCTTTCAGTTGATCCGCCATGCCCTTTTCGTAGGCAGGCGCAAAGTGCTCGTCCTTTATTTTGTCGAAGGGCGGGTAATGGAAGTCGAGCGAGCTCTCTTGCAGCAGCGGGTTTTCAGTCATGGGCGCGGCGCTCGGGGAGGGCGCGGGAGACTCTTCCTCGGCGCGGGCCGAAATGACAAGGAGCGACGCGCACAAAATCGTGAAAAAGCGGATGCGGCACGAGGAACGGGCAACTGGAGTTAGTAATGGCATATTCGTTAGGCGGTTGGAGTGATGGGGCTGATGATGATGAATCGGCTCAGCGACTTAACACGCGTCCCCGCACGGAAGATTTTCTTCTCGGCCGATTCTTGTCGACCGGTCCACACGCCCAGCATCTGTGGCAATCGGCTTCGTTAATGCCGCCACCCCCGTCTCCTCTTAGGCGGCGCAAAGTTGTAGCGGGCTGTCCCCAGCGCACTTGCCGAATTGCAGCCACAGGCTTGGTGCGAGCGAGCTGGGACAGCGGATACTACAACGGTGGCTCTCCGCTAGGGACGGCGGACGCTACAAAGCGCCTGCCCGCTGCGGTAAGATCGGCGATTATCTTTTTGTTTGCGCTATGGTCGTTAGGGCGGTCTTGGGCTCGGGTGCGGCGAGGATTTTCTGGAAACGCGGATTGCTTCGCAGCGAGTCCCATTCCCAGCGCAAACGCAGGTCTGCCAGTGTGATGTTTTGCGGACTAATAGGCCACGAGAGCGCGCCGGGAGTAGAAAGGAGGCGCTCGATCAGTGTGATCGCCTGGTCTGCTTCACCGACGAGCGCGTAAACTAGAGCGAGATCGCCTTGGAAAAGCGCACCGTGAAACGCGTCCTGGCTCTCAGGAGCGAGCTCAATTGCCCGACGACATTCTCGGAGGGCCTCCTCCTTTCCCTGCATGTAGGCATAGAGTAATCCGAGTTCAGCGTGGCGGTCTGGATCGTCGGGATCTTCGTGCGCCCAGGATTCCATAATGGGCGTCGCCTCGGCAAAATAGCGCCGGGCCGATTCGATGTCGCCGCGGGCAAGGGCCGTCCGACCCTGACAAGATGTTTTCTGGAAATCCTTCGACCCAAAATCTTTCGAGGTGAAATCGCGCAGAATCTTTTCTGCGGTGGCATAGTCCCGCGCCAGCATCGCCAGGTCCCAGCGAGTTAGGGTCACCAATCCGTCGGCGTCCTCTGGAACATCCCGGAGCAGAGTTTGGCTCGCTCCAGGCTCGCCTCCTCGAGATACTGCCAGGTAAGCCAGGGCGATTTTCGTGAGGCTGGACTTGGGCTTGATCTCCAGAAGCTGGGAAAAACGGGCGGTAGCCCCGGCCCAATCGCGCATAAAGAGACGATTGTTAGCAGCGGCGAAAATCATCTCGACATTGCGAGGATCGAGGGAGACAGCGCGGTCGAAGCTGGCCACCGCTTCGCGCCAGCGTCCCTGCCGCCGATAGATGCCACCAACGTAATTGTAGATCCAGGCGTTATTGGGAGAAGCTGCCGCGGCGAGCTGGAACTCCTTGAGAGCTGCGTCGTATTTCCTATCTCCCCAATATAGGCAAAGACCTAGAGCCATATGCGCTTCGCCTAAGGTTGGCGCTAAGCGCAAAGCTTCCTCCGCCTGGGCTCGCGCTTTCGCCTTCCGTACCCGGGGCTGCTCGTAGCCTGCAATAACGCTATTGAGAAGAGAAGCTCGCGCATAAGCTGAGGCGAAAGTTGGATCAAGCGCCGTGGCCTGCACGCAAAGCTCCTCGGCCGCGATCTCATCTTTCTTTCCGAGTGCTGTCAGGTAAAGCACGTAGGCCTCTGAGTTATCGGTAGGCTTGACACTCAGACGGGCTTTTTCTTCCGGCGCGAGAGTCGCTTTCAGAGCTACTGCTATCTGGGTAGCCAGCTCACCTTGCAGGCCGATCGAATCGGCGACGGTGCGATCGTAACGCTCCGCCCAGAGATGCCGGTCGTGGCGCGCGTCGATCAGCTGGACGTTGACGAGCACGCGGTTGCCCGCGCGCCGGACGCTCCCTTCGAGCACATTCGCCACGCCCAGCGCCCGCCCGATCGCGCGCATATTGCGCCCGTCTGGTTTTTGATAAGCCACAACGCTCGTGCGGCTGATTACTTTTAGATCGTGAATCTGCGCGAGGCTCGTCAGGACGTCGTCCTGAATCCCGGCGCCGAAGCCAGAGTTATCTTTGTTATCACTCAGGTCCTGGAATGGCAGCACGGCAATGCTCTTTTCCGGCGCCGGTAACTCTGGTGGGTTAGCAACTTGTCCGCGGAGCAGCCAGAGGACACTTACACCTAACAACAGGCACACTAGGCCAGCGCCGGCGAGAATCGGGTTACGTCGCGACCAGCGCCAAAGGTGAACCGGCGCATGGACCGGGCGTGCGACGATCGGACGGCCCTCCAGCCAGCGTTCGAGATCTTCGGCCAGATCACCCGCGGTTTGGTAGCGCGCTCCCGGATCGCGTTCCAGGAGCGCGCACAAATCGTTTCGAGGTCGCGGTCGAGCGAGGGTGCGAGCGCGCGTAACTTCGGCGCCGGATTTGCGGCTGTCTGATGAATGACCGAGAGAACATTTTCTCCCACGAACGGCGGGCGACCGGCGAGCAGGTTAAACAAAATCGCGCCCAGGCTATAAACGTCAGCTGCGGGAGTGAGATCGCTGGCGGCGCTTTCCGCCTGCTCGGGAGCGATGTAACCCGGGGTTCCAAAGGTGGTGATGGTTTGGGTGAGATCACTCTCGCCCATAAGCCATTTGGCGAGGCCGAAGTCGCTCACGAACGGCTCGCCACGGCCATCGAGCAGGATATTTCCCGGCTGCAAATCGCGATGCAAAATCCCCTCGCCGTGCGCGAAGTGAATCGCGCGGGCGATTTTGGCCATCAGAGAGATACACTCGTTAGGCTGATTGCGCAGAGCGGGCGCCGCGGCGCGCAAGCTCCCGCCGGTCGCGTATTTCATACTGAAGAACGGCAGGCCGTCCTCACTCTCGCTCACCTCGTAAATCGGAAGGATGTTCGGATGATCGAGCTGCGCCGCGGCTTCCGCTTCGCGCCGGAAACGCGCCAGCGTCTCGTGTGAGTCTGCCTGGTAAGCCAGGACACGTTTGAGCGCGACCATCCGTCGAGAGTGGCGCTGCCGCGCGCGATAGATCACGCCCATGCCTCCGCGCCCGATTTCCTCCAGGATCTCGTAGTTACCAAGGCGCCACTGTTTGTCCGGCACATTCGCTTCGGCGAGGACACTTTCGAATATCTGACTCGACGCCTCGCCCTCCGCCTCCAACCCCTCGCGCAGAAGGCAGGTCGCGCAAAGTCCTTCGCCAACCCGGGTAGTGGCGCCGCATCGCTCGCAGCTTGGCGCGTCCTTAGTCGTCTGCGTGAGCGAATCAGGAAGATCAATCACCTGATTTGCTCATGTTCCGGCCGCAAGCGCGGCACAGAGATGCCGGATTTCGTCATCTACGTCAGCGGGATTTTCGACTGTGTGAGTGACTTCATCGCGCACGAGCCAGCGGTAGCGCTGTCGCAAATTGTGGAGTTGCTTTTTTACCATCGTATCTTCGATACCCAAGCTCGCGGCGAGACTGGCATAAGATGTCTCCCCGCGTTCCGCGACGAGATAACTGCTTAGCGTTTCGAAGAGCCGGAGCCGCCCTTTGGCTTCGCATTCCTCGCGTAGGCGTCGCAGTGCTTGTTCGACCACTGTCGCTGCCCAACGCAAATCGAAAAGACACTCCGGCGCCAAAGTTCCCAACGCTTGCGACGAAATCGATAATTGCGAAGGGGCTTCCGCCATCCAGGCGTCCCAGGAGATGAATTCAACAACGCCGCCTCGCTTCAGCCGTCGATTCTTATCGGAGACGTTGTGAAGAAAATTCTGGACCGACTTGAGTAGGAGCGAACGAAATCGGCCCCGGCTTCGATCGGCCTTGAGCAGCCAATGGCTTTCCAGGACCATGACGAAGAAATCCTGGGTCAGGTCCTGCGCATCCTCAGCCGAATAGCCACGACGGCAGACATAGGAAAAAACGGGACGCCAATAAGTGCGGCAAAGTTCCGCCAGCGCTTCGCGACACTTCTGCTCGTCGCTATCGGAATTCGCTCCGCAAAGAACCAGGCTCCAGCGTGTGGTGGCGAAGAGACGTGGTTCGAGTTCCATGTTCATCGAGGAACATCGTGGTCACTTTTTGGTTCCTTAGACAAGCGTAAAAAGCGGTCAACGCCGACGCCTCCTCCGAGGCGCGATCGAGCGACGTTGTTGCAGCTTGCGAAATGAATTCGGAACTTCGGCTTGCCGTTGCTTTAGAAGATGTGCGGGGGCAGCCCTTAAAGCCGGGAATAAACCCGGCCAAAAACAAACGAAATGGATGACAGCAAAACAAAAGGAGAATCAAATGCGTTTACCAAAGCAAATCGTACTCATCGTAGCGGCCTTGGCCGCGACAACTTCCCTGGTCTGTGGCCAGGCACAACAATCCGCAGACTCATCATCAAAACCACCCATCGTCGGCACTTGGCAGGTGCTCAGGCACGGGGTGGATTGTGTCACCCGGGAGCCGCTCAACCCGGATTTCCCAACTCTAGTCACCTTCAACCGAGGCGGGACACTTAATGGCTATGCCGTCGCGCCCGGCGAGACCCCGGGATTGGGCTCTCCAGAATACGGCAATTGGACGCACGAGCGCGGTACCCATACTTACACGGCGCGCGACATCTCCTACGGCTACGATGCGAATGGCGCTTTCACCGGAAGGGCTGAAATTACCGCCACAGTGACACTCGCGCCCGGCGGCGATAGCTTCACCGCCGACACGGTAGTCGATATCTACGACGCCAACGGTAATCTGCTTCTCTCGTTTTGCGGGATGTGGACGGGGACGCGCTTCAAATAAAAGAGGCACCGGCAAAGGATCGCTGGCTGTTCCGGAGGACCGGCCTCCTTAAACCCCGGACGAACAAGCCAACTTCGGTCCCATCGGAGAATGGTTTCCGATGGGACCGTCTTCATTGGGGAGCTTGATCTGATCGTATTCAGCAGAGGACCTGGCCCGGCGCTCCGACTGTCCCTGCTTCGCGCCCCGAGACGGCCGGTCGTTCATCCCTTACACATCAAGCATCCCCGCCGGGCTGCGGTCCGTTCAGCGGCTGGTGGAAACACTTGCCTTTTATTCGCTGAATCGGATTAGCAGTTATGAATTCGATTCACCCCGTCGTCATCGCCTCCGCAAATGGGAATCGCTTTCGCAACGGCGGCGACCTGACCTGCGTAGAGAAAGCCTTTGCCGAAATAATCGCCGGCGCCGACGTGCTCGATGCACTGATCGCGGGTGTGAACCTTAACGAGCTCGATCCGGAGGAGACGAGCGTCGGCTACGGGAGTTTGCCTAACGAGGAAGGCGTGTTGCAGCTCGACGCCTCCGTCATGCACGGACCGGCAAAACGCGCCGGTGCGGTCGCGGCACTGGAAGGCGTGCGGACGCCTTCGCTGGTCGCAAAGGCAGTCATGGAAAAAACGCCGCATCACCTGCTCGTGGGCCGCGGAGCGCAGGCGTTTGCGCGCGCGCAAGACTTCGAGATCGAGGACGATCTGAACTCGAAGAATTCGAGGGAAATTTGGCAGGAGTGGAAACGCCGGGTCGCGCTGGCGGGCGATCTCGATGGGGAAGCGCGCGCCGCCGCGAGCCATCGCGTGATGCAGGAATTAGTGGCCGAAGGGTTGATCGATCCGCAGCACATTTACGGCACGATCAACTGCAACGGGATCAACGCCCGCGGCGAAATCTGCGGCGTCACGACGACCAGCGGGACGGCTTGGAAGATGCCCGGGCGCGCGGGCGATTCGCCGATTTTTGGAGCCGGTCTCTACGTTGACGGCGAAGTCGGCGCCGCCGGTTCGACTGGTCGCGGCGAATCGAATCTCTTCAGCGTCTCCTCGTTCCTCATCGTGGAAAACATGCGGCGCGGGATGCATCCGAAAGATGCTGCACTGGAAGCCGCTCGTCGCGTCCAGCAGAACACCGTCGAGCCGCGGCTGCTCAATGCGCGCGGACTTCCAAACTTCGGCTTGAACTTCTACGCCCTGAATGTGCGCGGAGAATTTGCCGGCGTCTCCATGTATCCGGGCGCGCACTACGCCGTCTGCACTGAGAACGGAGCGGAGACGTTGCTGTGCGAGCCGTTGCTGGATGGAAGACCGGAGGACTGAAATTCGAAATCCGAATATCGCCGCAAGCCACGCCGGAGGGCGGGCGAGGGCGGGCTTACCAAGTGTAAGTCAATCTGGAGGTGCAGATGTAGACTCGGGCGAGCGCGGTTTGGTCGCCGCGCTCAGCGGCCTAACGAATTCGCTGACGACGCTTAGCAGATCGTCGCTTTTCCCATGCTCCGCGATCTGGCGAACAATCGCGCTCCCTACAACCACGGCATCGGCTACTCGCGCCACCTCTCGCACCTGTTCGGCGCTGGAAATGCCGAAGCCAACCGCCACCGGCAGATCAGTCCGTGCGCGGATGAGAGCGATCCGTTCCCCGAGCGATGCAACCACGTTCGTTTGCTCGCCAGTGACTCCTTCGCGCGAGACGTAATAGATAAAACCGCCCGCGCCGGCCGTGAGCTGGGCCATGCGCGCCGGCGGCGTCGTCGGCGCGACGAGGCGGATGTGTCTGATCTCGTTAGGCGAGCGCATTTCGTTAGGCCGTTCTTCCTCGGGCGGGAGATCGAGAATGAGCAAGCCATCGACGCCGGCCGCTGCAGCGGCGTGGTGAAACTTCTCGAAGCCGAATTGAAAAATCGGGTTGAGATAGGTGTAGAGAACGATCGGGACTTGCGACGACTGGCGCACGGCGCGCACGCAATCGAGCACCCCACGCACGGTTGCGCCCCCTTCCAGCGCGCGCTGCGCGGCCAGCTGATTTACGATGCCGTCAGCCAGCGGGTCGGAAAATGGGACACCTAGTTCAACGATGTCCGTTCCGCACTTTTCGAGTGCGAGCACCAGCTCGACCGTCCGGGCGAGGCTCGGATCGCCCGCCGCGATATAGGCGATGAATGCTTGCTCCCCCCGCCCGCGGATTTTCTCGAAACAAGCATCAATTCGGTTTTGCATCGGAGCGGGTTACGTTGACAGCTTTCGAGTGACGCGGAGAACTTTCTCTCAAATCGCATGTCCGATCGCGAAAAGAAGCTGACGATCAACGAAATTTATTTCTCGGTGCAAGGGGAGAGCACTTGGGCGGGCCTGCCCTGCGTCTTCGTCCGGCTGACGTTTTGCGACCTGCGCTGCACCTATTGCGACACCGAATATGCCTTTTACGAGGGGAAGAAGCAGTCGTTAGGCGAGATCGTGGAGGCGGTCGCGCTGCACGATTGCCCGCTCGTGGAGATCACCGGGGGCGAGCCGTTGTTGCAGAAAAATGTGCTGCCGCTCATGACGCTGCTGGCCGATGCCAGCCGCACGGTTCTGCTCGAGACGAGCGGCGCGCACGACATCTCACCGGTCGATCCGCGCGTCCATCGGATCATGGATCTCAAAACGCCGGGGAGCGGCGAAGTCGCGCGCAATTTGCTCTCGAATATCGAGCACCTGACGGAGCGCGACGAAGTGAAGTTCGTCATCGGCTCGCGCGAAGATTACGAATGGTCGCGCGAAAAAGTGCAGGAGCATCGCCTGGCCGAGCGATGTCGCGCGGTGCTCTTCTCTCCCATCTTTGGCCGGATCGATCCGCGCGAGATTGTCGAATGGATCCTGGAGGATCATCTCCCGGTGCGTTTCCAGCTCCAGATGCACAAGTTCATCTGGACGCCGACGCTACGCGGCGTGTGATGCCGGCGCTGCGCGCAGCATGCGTGACATCCTGGCCGTAACGGATGGGAAGCAACGGCCGGACTTTCAAATCGCCGGTTAAAATTCTCTTCTTAATCAAGCCGAACCCCGTTAAGCTCGGAAAAGCCTCAAGCTTGGAATCCCCGCCATGCCAACGTCGTCGCAAGAACTCTCTCTTACGCGCTCTCCGCCCTACTCATCACTCATCACTCGTCACTCATCACTGGCCCGGCGTTTCAGCGCCTTCACCTTGGTCGAGATGCTCGTTGTCATGGGGATCGTCCTACTCCTGATGGTTCTGCTCGCTCCCGCCTTTACGAGTCTGAAAAGCGCTGGAGACGTTACTAGCGCTGCCTACACGATTAAAGGCATCCTCGATCAAGCGCGTACTTACGCGATGGCGAACAACACCTATACGTGGGTTGGATTTTACGAAGAAGATTCCACAGCGGCCGTTCCGACTAATTCTGCCCCGCCCTATCCCGGAAAAGGCCGACTGCTCACGACTACAGTTTTTTCAATCGACGGCACCAAAATCTTCGACAACGATGCCACATCCGCGGCACTTCCTTCAGGTAGTATCAAACAAATAGGCAAGTTAACGAGGATCGAAGGGCTGCACATGGCTGATATTGGCGCTCCGCCGTCGCCTACTCCGAATCCAACGCCCGCGGCAAGTAGCCTCGCCGCCAGATCTGGCCTCCCTTATACGGAGAACGCGTCAATCGTCCCACCAGCCGATCATTACAATAGAGTCAGCAGCGATAGCAGCGATAAAACCCAGTTCAATTTCGCCGCACAAAGTTACACGTTCTACAAGACTATCCGGTTCGACCCTCGCGGCGAAGCAAACATGAATAGCACCTATGATCTAAGGCATGTTGTGGAAATTGGTTTGCGCCCAACTCACGGCAACACAGTTGATAACAACGCGACGAATGTCGTCGCGATTCAAATCAGTGGTGTAGGTGGCAACGTGAAAATCTATAGGCAATGAATCTTCCGTCTCGACCTTTCGGGGCCTTTTCCCTCGTCGAAGTGACCCTGGCCATCGGTATTGCAGCGTTTTGTCTCCTTGCGGTTTTCGGCTTGATGCCAGTGGGATTGAAGAGTCAGCAGACCGCTGTCGAACAGACAAAGGCCAACGCGATTATCTCTCAGATTACAGCCGACTTGAGCGCCGGCGCCCGACTGCCCCCGGGGCAGGTCTCGAAGCAGTTTGGGATACATGGCCGTTGGAACCCCACTCCCGACAAGCTCTATTTCACAAATGAAGGAATCCAGACTGGCTCTACGAACCAGGGGAGTGTCCCGACGGACGCGACTTTGAGAGCAACCATCTCCTATATCGCCCCGCCCGTAGCAACAACGTCGCTGGCAGACATCAAGGTTACCTGGCCCGCGCAAGTCGATTCGACAAGCGCATCTGGAAAGGTAGAAACGTTTGTCGCAATTAACCGATGACGACGAATCGATTCGCGGTAGTGTCCCATCGCTGTCGCTGCGGCGCCTTTACATTGGCGGAGATGCTGGTTTCAATCGGCGTGTTGACTCTGCTAGTTCTGATTGTTACCCAGTTGGTCAACAGTGCCGCCATCGTCACGCGAACTGGCAACAAACATTTTGATAGCGACACTCAGGCAAGGGTCGTCTTTGACCGGATGGCGCTGGATTTCGCGCAGATGTTAAAACGCACTGACGTTGACTACTATTTCAAAGCGACGAACACGAAATATCCCGGCCACTCTGGTGATCACTCAAAGGGAGGAGGACAGCAAGGACAGACGGACTTGAACGACTACATCGGTTTCTACAGCCAGGTCCCTGGCTATTCCACAGGTTCACCAAGTCCGCTTTCATTAGTAGCTTACCGGGTAAATGGTCTCTCCACGTCGCAAAGTTATAATAAGCTAGAGCGGCTGGGCAAAGGCCTCCTTTGGAATGGCCTTGGCAACCTGAATCTAAATAACCCCGATACGCTTAAGCCGGTCTTTTTTCTACCGACCTTGATCAAGGATATGTGGCCGAGTATGGGTAACAACAACGCGGACACCCCCGCCCCTGGCGATTACGAGACGATCGGGCCGCAGGTGTTTCGCTTCGAATACTATTATCTCCTTAAAAGCGGCGATCTCACCGACTCGCCTTGGGACCAGACGGCCAGGCCAACACAGACATCGCTCACCGCGCCCGCGAGCATTGGACTCGTAGACGTGGAGGCTATCGCGGTGACTATCGCCGTCATAGATCTCGCAAGTCGTTCATTGCTCACGGATGCAAACCTTCTCGACCTGCAGCTCTACATGGAAGACTTCAAAACCCAAAAGGGCAACGGCCCCGTCAAAATTGGCCAGGTCGAAACCCAATGGAATCAGGTCCTAACGGACCCTCTCACCTATCCAAAGACAGCTGATATGCCGCGGGCAGCCGTTCAGTCGATTCGCATTTACAATCGCTATTTCGATTTGAAGACATTGTAGGATGGATTGGCTGCGCAAACGTTCTTTGCGGCGCGAGCAAGCTGCTGCGCTTATCATTGTGCTCGCGTTTGTTGTTCTCCTAACTGGTTTGGTCGTCGCCTACTTCTCGCGCGCAACGTCGGACCAGCCGGTGGCCCAGGCCAGCTTCAATCAATCCAAGGCTGACCAGCTGGCAGCGAGTGCGGCGGACAACATTATCGGCGATCTGCGGCAGGAAATCGTCAATGGCTCCTCGCCTACCCCAGCGCCCGATGTCAAACTTTATGTTCCTACAGTTAACGCCAACATTCTCCCCCAAAAGAGTGGCACACCTCCAGCCGGCTCTACCCCGTTCCCTAACCTCATTCGACGGAGTATTCGATCAGATGCGATTCCACCCCCGGGGGTAGGAAGTCGTGCATCTGCTGTCGCCTCAGGTCCACCGCCCTCACCGTCGCCGGTGGTTACGAGAAAGGGTGAGATCAGCCCCGCACGGTGGAACAAGCATTATCTGATTCCGCGGGATCAAGGAATTTATGGTGGATCGAACGGTGTCAAGATCGGCACCGATCCGGACCCCGCGTTTGTTCCCCCGGATTGGGTTTTCTTAACGAGTAACGGGCCGGGGGTAATCACTCAGCCCAGCACTTCAGTGATCGGACGCTACGCGTACGCCATTTACGACGAAGGGGGATTGCTCGATATGAATGTCGCTGGCTATCCCACAGGTACCACTGCAATCCAGTCCGGCCGTAAAGGGTCTGTCGCCTTTGCCGATTTAACTGTAATGGGGAATTACGGTCTCCCGAATCCGAGCTCAGATACTCCTCCTGTCTATCAAATAGACAGAATTGTTGGGTGGCGAAACTACGCAACCACTAAGCCAGCGAACAGCTTTCCGGATAACTCGCCTCCCCCTAAAGTTTTCGCGAACAATTTCCAGACGGATCCGACGCGAGCCACTGATTACTTTAATACGGTGATAAATAATCCGACGGGCTTTCTGAAGGCAAGAGGCGATCCTAGCCCCGTACCTACTCCGTGGCCCAATCCGAGTGCCGCTCCTTATCCAGCGGTGAACGGCCAAACAGATCAGATGTTTCTTTCTCGGCAGCAGTTAATCGCGTTCAGAAATACAACCAGATTCTCTCAAGACGCCCTACAGTACCTCAGCACTTTCTCAAGGGAAAGTAATTCACCATCCCTTTCTCCGGTCACTCCTCCAGGGAGCAGCATCCCTTATGCTTTCCTTGCCAGTACAGCCTCACCAAACGAGCCGACTGCCGTTAATCCAAACTTTTTGCGTCGTCGGGTCACGGGCGCCTTTACTCGCTTTGATGGCACCTCAACCGTCGTGGGAGAACCGCTGATAAATACACGATTCCCACTGAGCCGACTGGCTTGGATCACATATAAAGGCCCAAGCGCCGTGGTTTATACGGCAAATAACAGCGACCCAGCTATCACCCAACTGACAACCGCGGGTGTGCCCATTTCCACTATCCAGGCCGGAACGGCTGCAAACATCAAAACGTGTTTCGGCTTGGTTTGGGACTCACGAGCCTACGTTCCTGCCAGCGGAACGACGCCCAGCCAAGGCCAGCAATGGGTGTATGATTCTCCGAGGTCGACTAACGGTGGTGGCACTTTCGACCCGGTCAGCGCTCCCACAGGAATTCCAGCTTCAGACATCAAAAGACTTGATGTCGTTGTTTCGGAAAACCGTGAGCCCGATTTTTTCGAGGTATTGCGGGCGACAATCTTAGATGGTTCTTTGGGGCAGAATACAGGTGGCGGGGTGACGGGGGGAGCGACAGTTTTCCCAGACATCCATATGTCGAACAAGGCACACCACATCTTGTCCATCGGAGCTAGCATCATGGATCAAGCCGATCCCGACTCCATTCCAATCCGCGTCCAGTTCAAACCTACAACGGCTGCTACTTGGTGGACTGCCTACGGCGTCGAAAGCCTCCCGTATATCACACAAATTTATCCAGCTTCTGGGACGGATCCCGCCGATTCCACCTCTTGGGTCACGTACCTCCTGTTCCAGCTATGGAATCCACATCAAAACACTCCGGCGCGACCAGCTGTTCGTCTGCGTGTGGATGGCGGCTTGGGACTTTTTGCCGGCGGTAACGGGCAGGTTTGGAATAGTACAACGGGAACATTCTTTAGCGCTTCTGGCCAGTCCGTAACTCTGAATTCCACAGCGACGTTTGCGCCTTCGCCAGCTCCTCTTTACACGACAAATTGCACGACGACGGGAACAACAGCCGGAACCTTCGTCGCGCTTCCCATTCCCCCCGCCTCGAGCACGACTCCGTATGTCGGATTTCGTTTGCCTGACGCGCGCACGTCCCCCACGCCGTTTCCGACGCCCACAGCCAGCCCTCGGTTAATGCTGCAAGTCGGCGCTAGTAGCCCCAGCGCCCTTCCTGCGACTAGCCATCCCTTCACAGCGACGTTGGAGGTTGATACTGGCGGAGGCGTTTTCGTTCCTTACAATCATTTCGAAGGGATCAGTGACACTATGAGTTGGATTAACGACGCGCCCATTGGCGTAAGAGACGCAAACTCCACAGGGACGCCTCGAGCCTTCACTGCCACCCAGCTTACGCAGAGTCCACCGGCATCGTTTATGAAAGCCGACCCACGCGCTACGCGCTTCGGTATTTTTCAAATCGATGCGAACATAACCAGCACAGCGAGAATGACGAATCCTTTGTGGCCCAGCGCGTCGTCGACTGTGCCAAACGGCTATGGAGGCGCGGCCGCTGACGGAAGTCCGCCTGTAGCAGGTAATCCTTTAGAGCATGTACCTCTTCGTTTTGCCAGTGCTGCCTACTTCCCAGCCACATTCTGCATTAATGATGGAAACGCAAACAGCATCCGCAACACTGTCACAACAAGCTATGCAGATAATGATGCGATTATTCGGCCGGCTGATGCCACTTACCCCGACCCATCACTCACCACGACGGGATCATCGACTCCTTACTACGCAACAGCCACGGCAACATCAACAGATTACCACCCCGTTATACTAAATCGGCCATTTCGGAACGTCGCTGAGCTGGGTTACGCATTTCGCGATTTGCCCTGGAAGAGTCTTGACTTTTTTACTGATCACAGTGCCGATGCCGGGCTTCTCGACGTTTTCACGATCAACGATGGGATCGGACTATGGGCGGCGAACGGCACTTTCAGCGCCATGGGTCCTGTACCCACGATGATTGCTGGGCAGGTCAACTTGAACACCGGCCAAGCCGCTGTGCTGCAGTCGATTTTAGCGGGAGCAATTTGGAACGAACTTGATCAAACTGACACCGTATCGAAGACAGGCATAACCGCTACTGCGGCACCGGTCATAGCCGCAAATATCGTTGCCGCGACATCCGCCGTTCCGCTGCGCAATCGGTCGGAGTTGATGACTGGCCCTTCTCCCACGCCGAACCCAATAACCACGCCGGTTCCGCTTGCCGCCTTGCCGACCCCTTCAGGTGGAATTCACGATCAAAGTGTTAAGACCAGGCGAGAAGTTGTCGGCCGAGCCATCTCTTCGGTTACTCAAACACGCACATGGAATCTACTCATCGATGTTATCGCGCAGAGCGGAAAGTATGCGCCCGGAGAAGCGGATCTTACGAACTTCATCGTGGAAGGCGAGCAACGCTACTGGGTTCACGTGGCAATCGATCGTTTTACTGGCGAAGTGATCGATCGGCAGGTTGAGGTGGTGAAGGACTAACGTCCCCGATCGCTGACGGGCAAGGACGGGCGTCGTGACCCGCTGGCGAGGCGGCGCCAAGGACAAATAAGGCAGTTTTTCCGGATGTCTTTGGCGTGACGCGCGTCGGCACAGGTTTCCGAGGAGGCTATTCGCCGCGGAAGCGCTCGATTCTACACAACACGGCCGTCCCCGCTGCCGACAGGCTCGAGTTGACTACTGAGGACGCTGGTTCGGCTACTGACTTTGCCGATTTCGCTATTGAAAAGATTGCGTCTGATGCAGAGGTCGTGGCATTCTCTACCGCGATCCCGGGGTTCGCTACAGAGAACCCGGCGTGCGCGATAGAGTTCGCGGCCTCCGTGGGTCTGCTCTGGGGTCAGTCCTCACTATCCACATGGCCTCGCTCCGCTTGCCAAGCTGAGACGGTGGCACGTCACTCGCTTGGAGTGACGGCGGGAACTATTACCTGGTAGGCGGCTTCCCGCTTACCCTGCGAGCGGAAATCGGATACGCTGCTCCGCATGGCGGATTTTCAGTTCACGGAGTACTTTGAAACCGACGTTTCTTTGCGCCGACCTTACCTCAGCAAAGAGATGTGCATTCGCGTCGTCGAGAACCCGATGCGCAGCGAGCGACAGGAGCACAATCGCTTCCGCTTCTGGGCAGCTGTTCCCGAGCTCGGTGGCCGCTTCTTGCGCGTGGTCACGCTCGCTGATAAACTCACCATTCACAACGCCTTTCCAGACAGGAGATTTCGCCCATGAAGCTGCACTATTATGCCGACACTGATTCGCTCTATATCGCGTTCTCTCCTAAGCCGAGCGCGGACAGCGACGAAGTCGCCGAGGGCGTCGTATTGGACTTCGACGCCGATGGACGCCTAGTCGGCATCGACATCGACAACGCCAGTCACAAGCTCGATCTACATGAACTGAAGGCAGAGCACATCCCAGTTCCGGCAAACGCCGCCTAGCTGTGGAGGCTCAAGAGGTTGTTCATAGATAGATTCAGTTTGGAGATGGGAGGTTGGAGGTGGAGAGCGGAATGAGGTCGGTGCCAGCGGGGACGAGTAAACGGGATCGCGTTGGGCTTCCCCCGATTTTTCGGACAGTGATTTAGGGGACCAATTCCTTTGGTCTATCTGGTTTTTATTGGGATTCGAAGCTCTGGATGCTCTTAGGGAAAGCAAAGGCATAACGCTTCGCGTGGCAATCGCGCGATCTCAGCCCCGGCGGAAGCGGCGTGGGCTTCTCGCCGCATCACTCGGGCTCGCCGGACTGCTGGCCGGCCCGGTGACGTTCGCGCAGGAGGCGATCTCCACCCGCGGCGGGAGTCGCGATTCCCCGGCCAGCCCGGTGGTTGGCGCGATCAACGAGGGCGGAATCACGTTCCCGGTGGCTCTCACCACTGAAGTCCTTGGCAATCTCTCGGGCGGAACTTCCCGCACCGTGATCTGGGAAAGCCTGGTCAATTTCGGGGTCGCGATCGACCTTGAGAAACTTGCGGGCTGGAAGGGGGGCAGCCTCAGTGCACGCGCCATCTATCCCCAGGGCAGCGGCCTAACGAACGAAGCAGTGCACGATTTCGACACCCTTAGTAACATCGACGGCTATGACAGCTTGCGGCTGTATGATGTGTGGCTCCAACAGGACTTTGGCGGCGGCGAGTTATCGCTCCGCGCCGGACAACTGCTGGCTGATGCCGAGTTCTTCAACTCCGATTACGCCACGCTCTTCATCAATAGCTCTTTCGGGGCGATCCCGCTCGTCAGCCAAAATCTCAATCCACCGATTTTCCCGACGGCCGCTCCCGGAGTGCGGGTGCGCGCTGCTCCGAGCGACTTGTTCTACGCCGAGGTCGCTCTTTTCAGCGGTGACGCAGGCGGGCCGGACACCAGCAACAAGCACAACACCCGCCTTTCTTTTCGTGGCGCGGACGGCGTCCTGGTCTTTGCCGAAATCGGGTTCACCTCGAATCCGAAACCGAATGAATCCGCGGCGGCCGAGGCTCATCCGCTTACCGGCACTTACAAGCTCGGCGGCGACTACGATTCGAAGGCATTTGCCGATCGTGGCGAAGGCCCGCCTCATGATGGAAATTACTCGATCTATCTGGTCGTCGATCAGGAGTTATGGCATCCGCAGGGCAAGCGAGAAGGCGGGCTTTCTTGTTTCGCCAGAGCTGGCATTGCGCCGGCTGACAGGAATACAGTCACGCGATACGGCGACGCGGGTTTCAACTATAAGGGGCCTCGCCCAGGCCGCGATGAGGATATTCTCGGCCTGGCTTTTAGTTACACGCAGCTGAGTCAGAAGCTCCTTGATAATTTGGGCCGTCCTTTACTCTCGCATCACGAGGCGGTGTTGGAACTGACCTACCAAGCAGCTTGCGGCAATCACCTGTCCATCCAGCCCGACCTGCAATTTATCTTCAATCCGGGAGCAACGAAGCCAGCACGCACTGCGATCGTCGCCGGCGTTCGTTTCAACGTGCAGTTCTGACGATCTTTAATCCTACACTTACAGGTCCCCGGAAAAAGATGTGTAAGTGAAAATGTAGGACTGAAGTGAGAGCGGCGGGTCCCGCTGTCGCAGAGCCCGCCGCTCCCGAACACTCTTTAGCCCTTGGCCTGGTCGAATTTTTTGATCTTCTCGAGATGGTCTTTCATCATCGGGATGCTGTCCTCGATAAACTTTTTCAAGTCCTCGTTCTTGACCATTTTGTCGGCCTTTTCAAACTCGGCGATATCCTTCTCGTGGTCTTTCACCATTGCCGGGACATAGGCCTTATCGAAAGCCGCTCCTGCCATAGCGGACATCTTTTTGATAGTAGCCTCATGTGTGGCGCTGATCTTCATCGGGACGGTGACGTTCATTCTTGCCGCCACTTCCTTCAGGTTATCGTTGATCTTGCCGTGGTCTTTAACCATCTCGTTGCCGAAATCTTTCACAGCGTCGCTACCGCCCTTTTCCGCGGCCAGCTTGCCGAGTTCGACTTCGGTCATTCCGCCATCGGCGGCTTTCTTAATAAACATTTTTTCCGATGCAGTGGCCTGAGCGGTGTGTTCGTCGGCGGCGAATGAGTGCTGCCAGGGAGCGCAGAGGGACGCCGCGATTCCAAGTGTAAGTGCTAGTGTTTTTGTTTTCATGGTATGAATTGATCGCGCTTGGCCAGGTGCACGGATGTTAGATTCCTACTGTGTTGCCGCGGCCGTGGACCGGCGAGAAAAGACTTGCCCGCGGCGATGATGCATCGGTTACTCCCCCCGCACACTCATGGCTGAACCTCTGATCGAAGCGCCCGGTGTGCACCGGCCCCGCAACGTCGACTGGAAGCGGGCGGCCGCCCTCCTCTACGGCGATTGGGGCACGAGCAAAGCATACGTCATCGGGCTGGCCTTCGTCGCCGCCGGGTTCTCTTCGCTCCCGCTTATCCTCGCAGTCTGCGTGCTCACCGGGGTCGTCGGGTTCAACTACATTATTGTCTGCGCGCATTTCCCCGACGGCGGCGGCGTTTATTCCGCGGCGCGGGAACAGAGCCGCTTTCTCGCCTCGGCCGGGGCCCTGCTCCTGGTGGCAAATTTTATCGTCACGGCAGCCCTGAGCGGCTGGGCGGCGGTGAGCTATTTCGGCGTGCCGGCGCAGTACGCCCGCGTCGCCACGATGGGGCTCGTGATTCTGGTCGGCGTGATTAATTATTTCGGCCCGAAACACAGCGGCAGCGTTTCGCTTTATCTCGCAATCCCGGCGGTCTTCACCGTCCTCATCATTGCCGGCTTGAGCAGCGGCTACTTAAACACGGCGCACCTCGAGCCGATGCACTCGAATGTCGGGGTGGCCTGGACGCAGTTTGTCGGCGTGATCCTCGCCCTCAGCGGTGTCGAGGCGGTGGCGAATATCACCGGCGTGATGAAGCTCGATCCCGGCTCGACGCCGGACAAGCCGAAGGTCACGCGCACCGCGGCGAAGGCGATTATCCCGGTGGCGGTCGAGGTCGTGCTCGGCACCGCGCTGCTCGGCTGGGCGATGTTGTCGATGCCGAAAACTTACCAGCCGGAATTGATCCAGCACTCGGAAGATATGCTCCGCTTTCTCGGCGAGCACTACGGCACACTCGTGGTCGCGCCCTGGTTTGGGGATGCTTTTGGTCTCGTCGTTGGCGTGGTTTTTGGGCTTCTCCTTTTCAGCGCGGTCAATACCGCGACCGTGGCCTTGATCGGCGTCATCTACATGATGGCGCAGGACGGCGAGATGCCGAGACAACTGGCCCGCCTCAACCGCCACGGCGTCCCGCGCATTCCCCTCATCGTGGCGGTGGCCATCCCCATTCTCGTTCTCGCGCTGACCCGGAAATTCGAGGCTCTGGCCGGCCTCTACGCGATCGGAGTGGTGGGGGCGATCGCGGTCAATCTTGGGTCGTGCACCTTCAATAAACGGCTCGCGCTTCCCTGGTACCAACGCCTCCTCATGGGCGCGACTTTTCTCATCCTCACGGCCGTCGAGTTGACCATCGCCAAGACAAAACCCGACGCGCTCTTCTTCGCCATGTGCGTACTCGGCATCGGTCTCGCCCTGCGCGCCTACTCGCACAAACTCTCCGGATTGAAGACCGTCACGATGACGCGAGAAGTCGCGGAAATGGTCGCACCGAATCTCCCCGCGACGATGCAACCGCGGCTCGAGGAAGGGCAGAAAATCATGGTCGCGGCGCGCGGGATTAATCCGGTTTTGAACTTCGCCCTCGAGGAAGCGCAACTGCGCAAAGCGGTCCTCTGCGTTCTTTACGTGAAGGAGATTGCGGTCTATTTCGCGGGCGCGCCGCGGGCGCTCGGGAGCGCAAAGTGGAAAGACGATCCGCAAGCCCAGGCGATCATGTCGCTCATGATCAAAGAAGGCGCAGCGCGCGGGGTCTGCGTGCAGCCGGTTTACGCGGTGAGTGAAGATGCGTCGGCCACGATTCTTGATCTCGCGGCGACCTTGGGCGTCGATTACATCATCCTCGGTTCCTCGCAACGGCGCACGCTCGCGGACCTGCTCCGGGGCAGCGTCGCGACGCAGATCGCACAGAATCTTCCCGACACGATTCGGCTGATGATCTTCGGATGAAGTCGATCATTGCAGGCCGGCGCTCCGCCAGCCCACGATCAATTAGGAATGGATCGCGAGACACCGGCCATCGGCATCATCGGCGGGAGCGGCCTCTACCAAATCGAAGGCTTCACCAATCCACGGGAGCATCAGATCGAGACGCCGTTCGGCGCGCCTTCGGATGCGATCATCGGCGGCGAAGTTGCCGGGCGCCCGGTTTATTTCCTCCCGCGGCACGCGCGCGGCCACCGCCTCCTGCCGCACGAATTGAATCATCGCGCCAACATTTACGCGCTCCGCTCGTTAGGCGTACGCTGGATCATTTGTGTCACCGCCGTCGGGAGCTTGCAGGAGAAATACGCGCCGCGCGACGTCCTGCTGCCGTCACAGTTTTACGATCGGACGAGCCAGCGGACGGAGCACACTTTTTTCGGAGACGGAATCGCCGCGCACATTGGTTTCGCGGAGCCGATCTGCACGCCGCTGCGGAATTTGCTCGCGCAATCGGCGGAGTCGTTAGGGGTAAAAGTGCATAACGGCGGCATCTACGTGAACATGGACGGGCCCGCCTTTTCCACCCGCGCCGAATCGGAGCTGAATCGCCGTCATGGTTTCGACGTCATCGGCATGACGAACCTGCCGGAAGCGAAGCTCGCGCGCGAGGCCGAGATTGCCCTCGCGACCATGGCGATGATCACCGATTACGATTGCTGGAAAGTCGAAGAGGAACCGGTCTCGGTTCAAACTGTGCTTGGGCATTTGCTGGCCAACGCGGAGACCGCCAAAACGCTGCTCGCGGATGTGATTCCGCGCATTCCGACGGAAGCAGATTGGCCGGAACATCGCGCGCTCGATTCGGCGCTGGTGACGGATCGGGCGCTCTGGCCTAACGAGACTCGCGAAAGACTCCGGGCGATCCTGCGCCGCTTCGCCTTGTAGACGGTGTGCGCTGCGCGCTAACGGATTCGAAGCAACGGCCGGGCTTTTCCAACGTCAACATCCAAATCAGTTCTTGCAGCTCTGGATTAAAGTATAGTAATTATAACTTCCAACGGGGGCGGACGTGGTTTCGCCCATCAACGGAACTCGAACATGAAAATCAAAATTGCCCTCTGTCTCCTCGCCGCCGCCCTGCTGCCCGCCTGCACCACGACGCGGACCGCGTCGAACAGCGTCAATGATAAGAGCACGTCTTACGCGAACAACGCTGTCGGCGAAGAGCCGGCTCCGCCCGCGGAAGGACCCGCCGAAGCGGATATTCCCTCGGAAGGTCCGGCCGACGTTGCCGCCAACCCGGCCTACGTGCCGACCCCGCTGCTGCGCCGCTCCGCCGCGACCGGCCCGTAGTCGCCCACGGAGAGTCGTCGCATCGCTTCCCCGAGTTGCGCGATCTGCGCCTCGGTGTGGGCAGCGCTAACCGTGATGCGGAGGCGCGCGGCGCCCTTCGCGACCGTCGGGTAGCGGATCGCCGGAACCAGGAATCCCTCCCGTTGCAGCGAGCGCGCGAGATCGAGCGCGCGCTGTTCGTCGCCGACGATCCAGGGAATGATCGCGCCGCCGGATTTGCCAGACGCTTCGGGCGCCGCGGGCAGCTCCGCGCCTAGCCTAACGATCCTTTTCCAGAGCATGATGCGGCGCGCCTCCCCTTCCGCGCTGGCCAGGAATTCGATCGCCGCCGTCGCCGCCGCGGCCAGAGCAGGCGGCGGCGCGGTGGAAAAAACAAAGGAGCGGGCGCGGTTGATCAGCCAGTCGATCAGACTGCGCGAGCCGCAAACGTAGCCGCCGCTGACGCCGAGCGCTTTGCTCAGCGTCCCGAGTTGGACATCCACCTGCCGCTCAAGTCCAAGCTCAGCGGCGAGTCCGCGGCCATTGGGTCCGAGCACGCCGATGGCGTGGGCTTCGTCGAGGAGCAGAATGGCGTCGAAGCGTTTCTTTAACTCGATCAATTCGCCTAACGGCGCCTGATCGCCGTCCATGCTGAAGACTGATTCAGTCACGACGATGCGGCGCGCCTCTGGAAGCTCCCGTTGCGCCCACTCGAGGTGGCTCTCGAGTTTGCCGAGGTGATTATGCGGAAAAACGCGCACTGTCGCGCCGCTTAATCTGGCGCCGTCGATGAGCGATGCGTGGCTCAGCTTGTCGAGAATAACGACGTCGCGCTTCGAGGCGAGCGCGGTCAAAGTGCCGACGGCGGCCGCGTAACCGCTGCTGAACGTGAGCGCGGCCGGGACACATTTCCATTTTGCGAGAGCGGCTTCGAGCGCAACATGCGGCGACTGCGTTCCGCTAACCAGGCGCGACGCGCCGGCGCCGACACCAAACTTCTCGATCGCACCGATCGCCGCCCGGCGGAGCAGCGGATCAGCCGCAAGTCCGAGATAATCGTTCGAGGAAAAATTAACGAGATGCCGGCCGACGATCTCGATTTCCGAACCCTGCGCGCTGCCGATCTCGCGCAGTTTGCGTTGGAGCGATTGCGCCCGCAGCGCCTGGAGTTGCTCCTGAAACAGATCGCTCATCCACGCGCCGATCGCGCCGTCACATCGAAATCAAACCCCACGAGAGCAAGGCCGAGGCATCGCGCCAGACGCCTGCTTTGCTGTCGCCGAGCACCACGACGATCACATCGCGCCCCGGAATCGTGCCGCTCGCGATCAGGCAATGCCCGGCCGCTTCCGTATAACCAGTCTTCATGCCGTTGCAGTAGGCGAGGCTCTTCAGAACCTTGTTGGTGTTTTGCAGCTCGCGCGTGCGGCCGCTGGCATAACGAAAAACCAGTTGCGGCAGGCAGACGATCGAACGGATCGTCGGGTTCGCGTAGGCGGCGCGGGCGATAATCGAAAGGTCGCGCGCCGTCGAATATTGGTCGGGGACCGGCAGGCCGTTAGGATTGACGAAATGAGAATGGGTGGCGCCGAGCGCGCGCGCTTTCGCGTTCATCTTCTCGGCAAAGACTTCGATGCTGCCGGCGTTGTCGCGCGCCAGGCAACGCGCGACGTCGTTAGGGCTTTTCACGAGCAGGGCACGGAGCAGGTCGATCCGCTCGTAGAATTCGCCTGGTTTGATGTTCAGCCGCACCGGTTCGGCGAACGTATCGACCGGCTGCACTGTCACCGACTGATCGAGGTAACCCGATTCTGCGACGATCAAGGCCGTGAGCAATTTCTGCGTGCTCGCGGCGGCCCGCGGCGCGTCCGCATTCTTCTCGTAGAGCACCTCGCCCGAGCGCACGTCCGTCACGAGCACGGCCGCGGCGAGGGTTTTCGGCGCGCCGTTTTGTTCGCGTGCACCCCCGCTCGGAGTGGGAAAGGCGGCGGGGGCCGGAGCCGCAGCGGATACCTGTTCCTCCTCGTCGGTTACCGCGGTTGCGCGCTCGACCTGATAATGATGCTTCTTCGGCTTGGAGGCCGCGATGCAGAGCAGCGCCATGAAGACCGTCACCGGCAGCATGCAGCTTGCAGTAGTTTTTCGCATCATGGGCCTGGGAGATTAATCGCCTCCTCGTCGGGAGAGCAAAGATCGCGCCTAACGACCACTCCCGCGCTGGATTAATTCCACCTCGTAACCTTCCGGCGCATCGATGAAGGCGATCGCGCCCCCTTTGCCGTTCGGATGCGGCCCGTCGGAGAGCGGATAACCTTTCGCCGCCGTCTCCTTCGCGAACGCCTCGATATCATCCACCTCGAAGGCGAGATGCGTCAGGTCGGGACCGACTTGCACCGGTCCGCTCTCGTCAAATTTGCAAAGCTCGATTTCTTCGTCGCTTTGCGGCGCTTTGAGGAAGACGAGCTGCGAGCCGCGACCGGAAGTATGCCGCCGTACTTCCTCCAAACCGAGCACGTCGCGATAAAAAGAAACGGTCTTCTCGAGATCGGCAACGCGGTATCGGGTGTGCAATAGCTTCTTGATCATCGCTATCTTATTGCGCCGGATGAGCGGCAATTTCAAATTCGCGTTCTTCTCTTTGGAATCCGAAACAATGTTCGAAGCACGAAATTCAAACTCAAAAAGACGCGCCCGGCGTTTTGAATTTCTGATTTAGTCATTCGAATTTGTTTCGGATTTCGATATTCGTGCTTCGGATTTTCTGCCCTCATGCTTTGTCTCGGAATCGATAGCGGAACGAAAGGCACGAAAGCGCTCGTGCTCGACATCGAATCGGGCGCGGTCCTCGCTCTCGCGCAGGAAAGCTACGGCACGATCGAAGGTCTTCCGCCGGGCCACGTCGAACAGGATCCGCAAACCTGGCTCGACGCCGCCGAAAAAACCGTCAGCGAGTGTCTCGAAAAAATCGGGAACCGTCGCGGCGACATCAAAGCCATTGGTGTAAGCGGACAGCAACACGGCCTGGTGCCGCTGGACGAAGCAAACGAGCCGCTGCGCCCGGCGAAGCTCTGGTGCGATGTCTCGACCGAGCCGCAATGCGAAGAATTCAACAAGGAGTTCGGCGGAGTCGAAGGGCTTATCAAGCGCACCGGCAATCCGATGCTGCCCGGCTACACCGCGCCGAAAATTCTTTGGCTGAAACAAAACGAGCCGGCAAATTTTCGCCGCCTAACGAGTGTGCTGCTGCCGCACGATTATCTTAATCTTTGGCTCACCGGCGAGCGGCAGATGGAATATGGCGACGCCTCCGGCACCGGTTTGATGGACGTGCGCACGCGCACCTGGTTTCTGCCGATCCTGAAATTTATCGACCCGAGACTGGAATCGATGCTGCCGCCACTCCGTTCGTCGAAGCGCCCGGCGGGATTGCTCCGCAGCAGTCTGCGTGAACTGTGGGGCCTGGCGGATGATGCACTCGTCAGCGCGGGCGGCGGCGACAACATGCCATCGGCGCCGGCAACATCAAGCCCGGCGTCGTTACCGTCAGCCTCGGGACCTCGGGCACGATCTGCACTTTTGCGGAAGAGCCGGTGATCGATCCGAAAGGCGAGGTCGCGGCCTTTTGCGACAGCACCGATCACTGGCTGCCGCTCACCTGCACGATGAATGTCGCGCTCGCGACCGAGCAGGTGCGCACGCTTTTCGGCTGGGATATCCCGACGATGGAGCAACGAGTCGCGGCCGTGCCAGCGGGCGCGGGCGGGATTCAATTTCTGCCCTACTTGCTAGGCGAGCGCACTCCAAACCTGCCCAAAGGAAGCGGCCTCTTCCGTGGCCTAACGACGGCAAACATGACTCCGAATTTCATGGCGCGCGCGGTCGTGGAGGGCGTGACCCTGGGTCTCGCCTACGGGATGCTCCGCTTCAAAGACCTTGGGATAGTTCCGGACGAGGTGCGCCTCACCGGCGGCGGGAGCCGGAGCGCCGTCTGGCGGCAGATCGCCGCCGATGTGCTTGGACTTCCTGCGGTCGCCCTCAAAGTGACCGAAGGGGCGGCGTTAGGCGCGGCGATCCACGCCGCGTGGACATACTGCCGGGTCAAAGGCAAGCCACTGAATCTCGAGAAACTGGTCGACGACCTCGTGAGGGTGGACAAGAAATCGCGGGTCGCGCCGCGCAAAGAAACGCAGTCGCTCTACCGCGATCTGCTTCTGCGTCAGATCGACCTAACGAAAAAACTCAGGGCTGGCGGCTACCTATAGAGCAAGACTTCCGGGTAGCGCATGCGTCTCGCGTGCTGGCGACGGCGTTCCGCCGTCGCGAACTTTTCTGAAACCTCTCCCACTTCATTGCGATCGAACGCATCCGAGAAAAAGTTGTCGCGGCGGAACGCCCCGACCAGCACGCGAGACGCATGCGCTACCCGGAGACCCGCTCGATCAAGTCTAGAGTGCTCGGGCGATTTGTGGTTTCTTATCGCTAAATGAAGTTCGTAATTGCCGCGACGGGAGCCAGCGGCACGATTTATCTCCAGCGCTTGCTTGCGCAAATCAACGCCTCCGAGCACGAGGTTCATCTCGTCATGAGCCAGCACGCAAAACAGGTCGAGGCTCAGGAATCCGACGGACTCGAAATCCCGGCCGGCGTGAAGCAACATGCCGAAAATGATCTGAACGTTCCGTTCGTCAGCGGTTCCGCGCGCTTCGACGCCATGGTCATCGTGCCCTGTTCCATGGCCTCGTTAGGCCGGATTGCCGCCGGCACGAGCGACAGCGCGCTCCTTCGCGCCGCCGATGTTTTTTTGAAGGAGCGCCGCAAACTGATCCTGGTCCCGCGTGAGACGCCCTGGAGTTTGATCCACGCGCGCAACGTCGTCGCGCTGCTCGAAGCCGGCGCCATCGTCCTCCCGGCGATCCCCTCTTTTTACAGCCGGCCGCAATCGCTCGACGACGTAGTCGATACCGTTGTCTGGCGGATTCTCGATCAAATCGGTCTTCCCAATCCGCGCGCTTATCGCTGGAAAAACGAGGGCGCCGAGGATTCCGCGCATTGAAAATCGAAGGCTGGCGCGCGCGCTGGTTGATCGCGTTTGGCCATCGTCTGCTGCAAATCTGGGCGCGCACCCTCCGCTTTCAAATAGAGGATCGCGCAAACGTCATCGGCGCCGCGCCTAACGAACGCTACATCGGCGCGCTCTGGCACAACCGGCTTCTCCTTTTGCCCTTCGTGATCAAACGCTACCTGCCCGAGCGGCGCGGCGCGGCGCTCATCAGCGCGAGCGGCGATGGCGCGCTCCTCGCCGATCTCGTCGCGCGCTTCGATTTCGCGGTCGTTAGGGGATCCAGTTCACGCCAGGGAGCGAGCGCCATCCGGCAGCTCGCCGACGTTATCGCGAACGGGAAAGACGTCGTCATGACGCCGGACGGGCCACGCGGGCCGGCTTACGAACTGGGTCAGGGGATTATTTTTCTCGCGCAACAATCGGGCGCGGAAGTCGTGCCGATCAACATGGAATACTCGAGCTGTTGGCGGCTGAAGAGCTGGGACCGGTTCATATTGCCCAGGCCATTTTCCAAGGTGTGCGTGATCTTTGGAAAACCGCACCGCGTTGCGCAGACTTCAAGCGCTGAAGCTTTCGAGCGCGAGCGCGTTCGTCTGCAGAGAGCGATGATGCAGTTGGTGAACACGCAGTGAAAAGAGTTAAGCCTAACGAGTTAGAAAGCTCCCGGGAGCACGGACTGCCAGCCCGTTCTTCGCGGCAGTCTACAGCGAAGCGGGGCGAGCGTGAATGAACACCGCGGTCCCTTTGGCCCAACCGCCCGGCTAAAACTTGCAGGCAACAGTTTTCGGTGAGCGATCCCGCCAGACTGTTGGGTGCGCCCCGCGCAAAAATGCATTCCGCAGACTGCGCAATGCGACGGGCCAACGGCCCGTGCTCCCAGACGCTCCGGGATTGATCGAACGTTTGCGAGCATGACAGACCGCCCTTAGAAAACGCTTACCTTGTCGAACCCACCCGATCTCATCGACGGCCGCGCCGTGGCGGAAAAAGTTTATGCTGAACTTCGCGGCGAAATCGCCGCGCTAAAAGCGGAAGGAATCACTCCCGGTCTCGCCGTCGTGCTCATCGGCGACGACCCGGCCTCGCGCGCTTACGTGCGCTCGAAGGACAAGATGTGTCGCGAGCTTGGGCTGCATTCGGTGAAGCTCGAGCTCCCGGCTGAGACTACGCAGACCGATCTGCTCGCGCATGTCGAAGAACTGACTCGCGATCCGGCGATCCACGGCATTCTCGTGCAATCGCCGCCACCGAAACAGATCGATGAAGGCGCTATCGTTAGGGCGCTCGGTCCCGCGAAAGACGTCGATGGCTTTCACCCGTTGAACATCGCGAAGCTCGCGCTCGGCGATGCCAGCGGCTTCGTCCCCTGCACACCATTGGGCTGCCTGCGCTTGCTCCGAGAAAGTGGCGTGGCGGTGAGCGGCGCGCACGTGGTCGTCCTCGGCCGGAGCATGATCGTGGGCAAGCCGCTCGCGCTCCTGCTTATGCAAAAAGGAATCGACGCCACGGTCACGGTGGTGCATTCCCGTACCCGGCATCTCGCAGAGATCACACACACTGCGGACGTCATCGTCGCCGCGATCGGCCAGGCCGGATTCGTTAGGGCGGAACATGTGCGCGAAGGCGCGGTCGTGATCGACGTCGGCATCAACCGCGTGGAGGACGCGGCCGCGCCCCGCGGTTATCGCCTCGTAGGCGACGTGGCCTTTGACGAAGTCGCGCCAAAAACAGCGGCCATCACGCCAGTCCCGGGTGGCGTCGGCCCGATGACGATTGCGATGTTGATGGCGAACACGGTCAAGGCCGCACGACTTTCGTCGTCAGGAGCCGGAGGAGCCGCCTCTCGTTAGGCAGAAAGCGCAGTAAATTGCTCGTGAGGCGGGGATGCTCGACCGCGGCGCGCGCGAGGGCGTTGATCCAGAGGCGGCCGGCATAAAGTCGTTCATGAGCGCGGCCATACTGCTGGTCGTTTCGCGCCACGATCGCCGCTGCCGCCAGTTCGCCAGAGCGCAACGCGTAGTAAATACCCTCGCCGGTGAACGGCTCGACCACGCGCGCGGCGTCCCCGACCAGCAAAAGACCGGGCTGACTCGCGGGCAGCGCGGCGCGGGCGAGCGGCGCGATCGTCCGCCAGGGATGGTCGCAAGGAATCGCGAACTTTTGTTCGGCCCAGCTTTTGATCTTCGACAGATCGTTAGGCCGGCTGACGAGGCAAAGATTGAGCAGACCGTCGCCCACTGGCGCCTGCCCGGAATAGCCTTCGCGCAAGAGTTGCAGGACGACGCGGTCGCCGAAATCTTGTTGCAGCGGGATGTGCGTTTGCAATGCCACGCGGTCGCGTCCTTTCCGTGGCATCAAATTGCACAACCGTGCCACGGTCGAGTTGCGTCCATCCGCCCCGACCAGGATCGCAGCGGACACTTGGGAGTGCGTGGTCGTGATCTCCCACTGTTTCTCTCGCCTAACGGAAAGCAACGTTTCGCCTTCGCGCACTTCTGCGCCTAACGATCGCGCCCGGCGCAGCAGAATGTGATCGAGCACGCTGCGCCGGATCGCGATCTCGGCGTTAGCACCGGAAGGCAGCGGCGCGGCGACGGAGCGCCCGTCCACCCCGATGAACTCCACCGTGGATAATTTCCCATGCGGCACGGCCCGCACCTCGCCGGCCACGCCGAGCCGCTCCAGCACCGGCCAGCAGGTCGGGTTGAGGCAATCGCCGCAGACTTTTTCCCGCGGAAAATGGGCGCGCTCAAGGAGGAGCGTGCGCAAGCCGGCCGCCGCGCAAAAAGCGGCGCAGCTCGCCCCCGCCGGGCCGCTCCCCACGATGGCGACATCCCACATTTGCGAGTACTCTCTCACGACCGTGCCGCTGTCGAAGGAAAAGCCAGACCTGAACAAAAAGGTGCACGAGGTGCCGCACAAGCCAGGCGTTTATCTCATGCGCGACCGCTTCGGGCGCGTTATCTACGTCGGCAAAGCACGCGATTTGCGGAAGCGGGTCGGCTCCTATTTCATGCCGTCGAAGATGGCGGTGACGGATTTAAAAACCCGCGCGCTGCTCGACGCCGTTTGGGATTTCGAAGTCCACACCGTGGCGAGCGAACCCGAATCGCTCCTCCTCGAGGGCAAGCTGATCAAGGAATATCGGCCGCGCTATAATATTTCCTTCCGCGACGACAAGCGCTTCCTCGTCGTTAAGGTCGACCCGACGGAAGATTGGCCGCGCTTCCGGCTGGCGCGTTTTAAAAAAGACGATGGTGCGCGCTATTTCGGGCCCTACGCGCACGCCGGGGCGCTGCGCCAGACGCTCAATTTCATGCGCAAAAAATTCGGCGTTCTCACTTTCGGTCGCGGCTCGCCGACGGAGCGCGAGCTGAAATCGTCGACCTATCAGGTGCCGATGCGCTTGAGCGAAATCAACGCCGAGATCTATCAGCAACGAGTCGCGCAGGCGGCGGAATTTCTGGAAGGGCATTCGCGCGAGATGATGAATGCAGTCGAGGAAGAGATGCAGAAAGCGGCCGCCAAACTGGACTTCGAAAAGGCGGCAGAGCTGCGCAACATGCTGGAGGATTTGCGGCGCACGACCAAGCCGATGCGGCGCTTTACGCGCCACAGCCTGCCGAGCACGATCGATCCGCAGGCGGATGTGCAGGCGCTCGCGGATGCGCTGCAGCTGCCTTCGCTGCCTCATGTGATGGAGTGTTTCGATATTTCTAACATCTCCACCACGCATGTCGTGGCTTCGATGGTTTCATTCCGCGAGGGCGTGCCGGATAAGAATAATTACCGGCGCTATCGCATTCGCACGGTGGAAGGGCAGGACGATTTTGCGAGCATGGCGGAAGTCGTTAGGCGACGGTATTCGCGGGTCCTCTTGCAGGCGCGGGAGGCGGATCCCGACGCGGCGGAGTTCTCGCAGGAAAATGCAGCGGAGGCGATGGCACGCCTTGCTTGTCATCCCGAGCCGGCGGAGCGCGGCGAAGGACCTCGCGGGGAATTTGCGACGTCGTTAGGCGAGGCGACCTCGAGCCACGCTCGTGAGGTCCCTCCCCGCGCTTCGCCGGGTCGGGATGACAGTGGTGGCGGCTCACCGACGTTCGTTAGGTTGCCTGACCTTATCATTGTCGATGGCGGCAAGGGGCAGCTCTCTTCGGCTTGTCGCGAGCTGCAGCGGCTCGGGTTGCACGAGCTTCCGATCATCGGACTGGCGAAGGAGTTTGAAGAAATTTACCGACCCGGCCGCGCGCTACCGTTGCAGCTTCCGCCCGATTCCGGCGCGCTCCGTTTGCTTCAACGGATTCGCGACGAGGCGCATCGTTTCGCCAACGCCTATCATCAACTCCTCATGAAAAAACGGATCGGCGAGAGCGTCCTCGACGATTGTCCTGGAGTGAGTCAGAACCGCAAAAATCTGCTCCTGCGCAAGTTCGGTTCGGTGCAACGGCTGCGCAGAGCGAGTGTCGAAGAAATTGCGTCGACCGAAGGGATAGGCCAGAAGTTGGCGGAGGAAGTGCACCGCTTTTTGGAGCGGCACTGAATTGCCCTCGGCCTCTCTTCCCCCCTCTAGATCTCTGAAGATGCGGAAGATTAAGAGGTAGAGGAAGCGGAAGAGCGTTGGTATTTGTTTAGCCGTCTTGAAGAAATCGATCATGCAAATCCTGGCAACGCTGGGGACGGCGACGGCGCTCGCGCAAGAAATGCCTGCCCCATCCGCGACGCCTTTCGAAGAAACCATCAAGCCCACTTTCGAAACGCAGAAGCAGGCACGCACATACGTCCTCGATATCCCCGCCCCGCGCGGTCAGATCACCGATCGCAACGGTTTGCCGCTCGCGCAAAATCGGCTGAGCTACAACTTAACGATCGATTTCCCGACGCCACTCGATCTCTCCGACGCGCGGGCGCTCGCCTTTGCCCGGGAGAAAATCGGGGTCGCGGAGAGATTGCTCGGCCGATCGCTCAAGGTCTCCGACGCGGCCATCCTGCGCCATTATCACAACCGGGGTTTTTTGCCCTTCGAGATCGCGCAAGACCTGAAGGAATCGGAGCGAAACAGCTTGAAGAGCGGGCTCTCCGGCGCGCTCGCGCTCAAGCCGATTTACCTGCGCATTTACCCTAACGAAAGCGTGGCGGGACAGATCGTCGGCTACGTTGGCAAGACGAGCGGCAACGTCGATGGGATTATTCAGAATGGACAGCTCCTTTGGCCGGAAACCGAAGGACGCGAGGGCCTGGAGCAAACGTTCAACAGCATGCTTACCGGCCGGCACGGACATTACAAAGTGACTTTCGATCGCGACGGACGGAAGACTTCCGACCGCGTGGTCGATCCGCCTGTGCCCGGCTACAACGTCGTCACGACGCTCGATCTCCACTTGCAAGAGATGGCGGAGAAGGCGCTAGCCGCGAAAGCGAAACGCGGCGCGATCGTGATCGTCGATCCGAACACCGGCGACATTCTCGCGATGGCTTCGTGGCCGACCTACGATCCTAACGACTTCGTGCCCTCGATCTCGACCGCGAAATTTAAAGAACTGCAGAATGATCCGGACATTCCGCTCCTGCCGCGCGCCTATCGCTCCGCTTATCCGCCGGGGTCGACCTTTAAGGTGGCGGTTGGGATCGCGGCGTTGGAGAGCGGGGCGATTACCGCGGAGGATCAATACGAGTGCGTGCCGGATATGCAGGTCGGGAACACCACTTTCCACAACTGGAAACATACCGACCGGGGCTCGCTTAATTTCGTCGAGGCACTGACGCAGTCGTGCGACACCTGGTTTTATCAGGTCGGAATTAAAACGGGCGCGGAGCCGATCATGGATTGGGCGGCGCGGCTGGGCTTCGGCGCGAAATGCGGCGTGCCGCTAAAAGGGGAAGCGGAAGGGCGTTTGCCTAACGACCAATACATGAAGACGACGCATGGCCGCAAGATACTTGGCGGCGACATCGCGAACCTCTCGATCGGGCAGGGCGATCTGCTCGTGACGCCGCTGCAGATGGCGCAATCGATGGCCACCGTGGCCAACGGCGGAACGTTTTATCAGACGCGGCTCGTGCAGCAGGTACAGACCGTGAGCAACGAGATCGTGGCGGCTTATTCGGTGCGCGCCAAAAAAGAGATCGGAGCGGCGCCGCAGACGATGCAATTGATGCAGACCGCAATGGTCGACGCGGTGAACGCGCCCGGGGGCACGGCGCATCAGGCGAGCCTCGAGAATGTGTCGGTCGCGGGAAAAACGGGGACGGCGCAGTGGGGACCGAAGGAGAAAGAGCGGACGGCGGCATGGTTCGCGGGTTTCGTGCCGGCGGAGCATCCGCAATATGCGTTTGCGGCGCTCTATGAGGGCGACGTCGGAAGCAAGGTGCATGGCGGCTCCGCGGCGGCGCCGATGATTGGGAAGATTTTGCGGCAGACTTACGGGAAAGGAAGCGGCCAGGAGAAAGCCGCGTCCGAAGAAAGCGACGAATCCGATTAGGCAGCCCGGACGCGCGGAGCGCGTCCCTCAATCGGAGCGACCTTATTCGGCGAAAATCTCATCGGTGCAGATATCGAGATCAGGAAAAAGAGGAGATTGAAAGGTCTGGCCTAACGAATAGGAAGCGACGGGCGTTTCTGCGTTTTCTTGCAGATGAAAAACATCGACGCGCGTTGCTTTCGGATAAACCAGCCAGAGCTCGCCGACGCCCGAGCGGGCATATCCGGAGCGTTTGGCGTTGAAATCATAGCGAGCCGTGCGCGGCGAAAGAACTTCCACGACAAAATCCGGCGCGCCGTGCAAGCCATCCTCCTGAATGATCGACTCGCGCGCGCGGCTGATAAAAAGGATGTCCGGCTGGTAGACGTTGTTGTCGTCGAGGTAAAAATCCAAGGGAGCGAATCGCACCTTGCCGAGGTTTCGCTTCCGCACATGAGGCGAGAGGATGTCGGAAAGATTCAACAGGATGGTCTGGTGAAAAAAGCTCGGTGAGGGTGACATGACGATTTCTCCATCGATTAACTGGTAACGCCAATCGTCTTCCGGCAATCGGCGGTAATCTTCCACCGTGAGGCGGCGGGTGTCGGTCGCGATCATTTCTCATCCTCCCTCCGGGAGCCGAATGAGTCAAAACCTGCGAGAGGTCCAGCGCTTTCGCCGTCCTCTTCGCTGGCTTAGCCTTCTGCGATGATTTCTCAAGGCGACGCCGCTCTCTTGATTACCGGCCATGGCTCGACCGTGAATCCGGACTCGAGCGCGCCGAGCCTGGCGCAGGCGGAGGCTATTCGGAACCGTCGCATTTTCCGCGAAGTGGTTTGCTCTTTTTGGAAAGAGGAGCCGAGTTTGCGGGATGCGCTCCTGCTTTTCGGCGATCCCGAGATTCGCGAGGTTTACGTGGTGCCGAACTTTATCAGCGAGGGTTATTTCACGCAGACGGTGATTCCGCGCGAGCTGGAATTGGAAGGGAGCCTAACGAGAAGGGCGAACGGACAGCTCTGGAAATATTGCGAGCCGGTGGGAAGTCATTCGGCGGTCACCGAGCTGCTCCTGGCGCGCGCGGCAGAGATCGCGCCCGGAGTCGAAGAGGCGGAAACCACTTTGCTCATCGTCGGCCACGGGACGGCCTTGAACGATCAGAGCGCGGTCGCGGCGAAGCGGCAGGTGGACAAAATTTCGGCGCTCGGCCGCTACGCCTCCGTGCAAAGCGCGTACATGGAAGAGCCGCCGCTGATTGCGGATTGGCCGCGCCTAACGACAACGCCAAATGTCGTGGTCGTGCCGTTCTTCATCTCGGATGGCCTGCACAGTTACGAAGATATTCCGGTGCTGCTCGGGATCGAAAAGGAGGGGGCGATGGCCGCGACGAGATTGCGCGGGGTATTCCGAAGCAACCCGCATCGGCTGCACGGTCGCGCGCTTTATTACGCCAACGCAATCGGAACCGCGCCGCAGTTTGCGGATATCATCCTGGCGCAGGCCGAGAATTTTGAGCGGTGCACGCTTGATCTCGGCGCTCCTGCGCAGACAGTTTCGAGTTAGCGGGCTACTTTGAAGACGGACTCAACGAAACTTTTGCAAGATCTTGCGGCGTATGTTTTGGGCGATTCGGACAAGCCACTCTGCGTGAAGAAAGCAGCCGAGATGATCCGGGCGGAGCGCGGTTATCGCTGGGTGGGCATTTATAAAGTAACCCGCGGCGAGTGCGTCATCCTCGCGGGCACGGGCGAGGAACCGCCGACTTATCGCCGTTTCCCTGTGACGCAAGGGCTCTGCGGTACGGTGGTGGAATCGCAGGAGACGCTGGTCGTGCCGGACGTGCAGAAGGATGCGCGCTACCTGCCGACCTTCTGGACAACGCGCTCGGAAATCGTGGTGCCGATCGTGCAACAATCGAAAAAACGGGTGGGCGGAATCATCGATGTGGAAAGCGACAAAGTGAACGCCTTCACGGACGACGATCAGGATTTTCTCGAGCACGCGGCGGGCCTGCTGGCACAGGCCATTTGCGCGCCGAAAAAGAAGCATCATGCGCCCGCCGGTTGAGCGGCTCCTTGCGGATTGGATCGCATCGGGGACTCGCGGGATCGGGCAAATCCGAATCACGCAGTCCGGCGGAATTTTCTCACTCTGTCACCGCGAGGATGAAGGGCGGAGCGATCTGGCGGTTCATCGCTCGCCTAACGACGCCATCGAGATCGCGAAATATACCGACGCAGGCGAGTATCGTCCGCTGAAGACGGCCCCGAATTTACGACGCGGCTGGTGGCTCGAATTGCCGGACGTCGAAGCACTGCAAAGAGCGCTCGATTTTTTTTATCCGGGGCGCCTCGCGGCACTCGCGGTTTGGGAAGCGAATCGCCTGGCTCCAACGCCGTTGCGCGCCACCCTCGAGCGGCAAACGGGGATGTATCGCGTTGCCGCAAAGATTCCCGATGGAGGGATCGACCAGCTCGTTGGCCGTTTCTGCCGGTCGCAGGACGGAGAACCGGGATGTTTGCGCACGATTATGTGGGCGCGCGATGGAACGAAAGCGCGCCCGTCGTTGCGGTTGCCGCTGGATAAATACATTGCTCCGGTGGATCAGACCGGCCGGGGCGAAAACGTCATCCCGCTGCTCTGCCAGGAAGCGTGCAACCTGCTCGTGGCCGAAGCGCGCAAGGTCGTGAAGAGCGAGTGATCTATCGCGCGCGGACGGTCGTCTCGATGGATGGCCCACCGATTGACAATGGCGCCGTCGCGGTGGCCGACGATCGGATTGTCGATGTCGGCCGTTTCGAGGTGGTGCGGAGGGCCCAAGGCGGCGAAGCGATCGACCTCGGCGAGGTGGCGCTGATGCCTGGCCTTGTTAACGCGCATTGCCATTTGGATTTTACCTCGCTGCGCGGCAAGATTCCGGCGGAGCGCTCCTTTGCCGATTGGATCCGGCAGATCAACGCGAAGCGGCGCGAGCTTTCGGAAGAAGATTTTCTCGCGTCGATCGCAGCGGGCTTTGCCGAAGCGCGGAAATGGGGAACGACGACGATTACGAATGTCGAGTCGGTGCCGCAACTGCTGCGGCGGATGTTGCCGCCGCCGTTGCGCACATGGTGGTTCCTGGAATTGATCGACGTGCGCGCGAGCGCCCTGCCGGATGAGCTGGTGGAAGCAGCAATGTCGTTAGGCAAGTTGACGAGCAACTGGCCCGGCGGCTTCGGCTTGAGCCCGCATGCGCCCTTTACGACTTCGCCGCGTTTGTCGCAGCTCGCCGCGGAGCACGACGTTCCGGTGACCATGCACATCGCCGAGTCGCGCGAAGAGATGCAAATGTTTCGCGACGGCAGCGGCCCCCTCTACGACCTGCTGCAAAGTCTTGGCCGCCCGATGAACGATTGCGGCGCCGGCCGAACGCCGCTCGCGACGATGCTTGCCCGCCAACAACTCGATGAACGCTGGATCGTGGTGCACCTCAACGAGCTGACCGAAGATGATTTTTCTCAACTCGCGCGCGGGCCGCGTTTTCACATTGCGCATTGCTCGCGGAGCGGCAGGTATTTTCAGCATTCGCCTTTTGCGCTCCATCGGTTGCGCGGGTTGGGCTTTAACATCTGTCTCGGCACCGACAGTCTCGCGAGCAATTCTTCGCTCAGTCTATTCTCAGAAATGCGAGCGGTCCGCGCGGCGCACCCATCGTTGTCTGCGCGCGAGATTTTGGAGATGGTGACGCTGAACGGTGCGCGGGCATTGCAGCGGACAGGCTGCCTCGGCAAGATCGCGCCTGGATGCTTCGCTGATTTAATCGCGCTTCCGATTGCGAGCGCGGCCGCGGATCTTTTCGAACAGATCATCGAGTGGCGCGAGCCGGTCGATTGGCTGTTAACCGGAGGCATCCCGAGCCCGGTCTGAAGCGTATCCATTCTCAAATTTGCCTTTTCTTTTCTCAAGCGTGAAATAATCTCCGCCCTGCGACTATGGCCAAGATCATAATCATAGACGACGAGCCGGCGATGGTGGAGGTGATTGTGACGCTCTGCCGAGAAAAAGGGCATCAGGTGTTTCCATTCAGCTCCGCCGCGAAAGCGGTCGAGCAACTCGACGCGATCGAGCCGCAGATTGTCATCACCGATGTCAAGATGGAAACGATGAGCGGGTTCGATGTCCTCCGGCATGTGCGCGAACATAATAAGCAAACGCTAGTCATCCTGATTACGGCGTATGCGTCGGTCGACACCGCGATCGAGGCGATGAAAATGGGCGCGCACGGTTACGTGCCGAAGCCGTTCAAGATCGATGAGCTGCAAATGACGGTGCAGCGCGCGCTCGATTACCAATCGACGATGCGTGAGAACACGTATCTGCGGAAGGAGCTGAAGAACAAATACAAGTTCGAGAACATCGTCGGCTCGAGCCAGAAAATGCAGCTCGTTTATAACCTGATCAACAAGGTCGCCGACACCGACAGCACGGTTTTGATTCAGGGAGAAAGCGGCACCGGCAAAGAGCTCGTCGCGCGCGCGCTGCACTTCAACAGCAACCGGCAGCATCACCCTTTCGTTGCGATTAATTGCAGCGCGCTGCCGGAGAATTTGCTCGAGTCGGAGCTTTTCGGTCACAAGAAAGGCGCTTTCACCGGCGCGGTCTCGGACAAGGTCGGGCTTTTTGAAGAAGCGAATCTCGGCACGATCTTTCTCGACGAGGTGAACTCGATGGCCACGTCGCTGCAGACAAAGTTGCTGCGCGTCCTGCAGGAGCGGGAGGTGCGACGAGTCGGCGATAACAAAAGCATGCCCGTAAATGTGCGGGTCGTCGGGGCGACCAACGAGCCGCTCCAACAGAAGATCCATGACGGAAGTTTTCGCGAAGACTTATATTATCGGCTGGCAGTCATACCGGTGGAGATTCCGCCACTCCGGGGCCGGCTCGAAGACGTGCCGCTCCTGGTGAATCACTTCCTGCAGAAACAGGCATCGGCTACCAGCACTGAACCGAAGAAGATCGATCCTAAAGCGGTCGATCTGCTCGGCGTCTACGATTATCCGGGCAATGTCCGCGAGCTTGAGAACGCGATCGAACGCGCCTGCGCTCTGTGCGAGGACGAAATGATCATGCCGGGCGATTTGCCGCCGCAGATTGTCGATTTCGGGAAGGACGACGTCGGGCGAAAAGCAAAAGAACGGCTACCAATCGGCCAGTCACTCGACGAATTCATCCAGCAGCAGGAGCGCAAGTACATCGAAGCGACGCTCGCGCAATACAAAGGCGCCCGGGAGCGGGCGGCGAGCGTGCTCGGTATCAGCATGGCGACGCTCTATCGCAAGCTGGAGTTGAAGGGGAGAAAGTAGCGGCCTCCTGTCCGCCACTCTTCCTCCTTTCTTTCTCTTCCTCTTAGTCCTCACGCCCCGGCGTTGTTGAAGGAAGATCAAGCGGAAGAGGAAGACCGACATTAGGGGGAGTCCCTTGCGTGCGCCGCTTCCAAATGGGATAAACAACGCCCCAGCAATCCATGACTCCTGTAAAATTCTGGCTCGGCTATCCCTATCCTCTCGGCGCAACCTGGTTGAATAACGGCGTCAACTTCGCTCTTTTCTCCGAGACCGCCGCTTCAGTCGATCTCTGCCTCTTCGACAGCCCGGATGCGCGCCAGGAAAACATCCGCATCCCGATGACCGAACACACCGATCAGGTTTGGCACATTTTCCTGCCCGACGTGCGGCCGGGCCAGCTCTACGGTTTCCGCGTTTTCGGCCCGTACGATCCGGAACGCGGGATGCGTTTTAACAGCTCGAAGCTGCTGATCGATCCGTACGCCAAAGCGATCGCCGGCCGGGTCAATTGGGCCGACGAAATGTTCGGCTACGTCGTCGGCGCGCCCGCGGATGACCTGACGCGCGATTTTCGAGACGACGCCTGGGGAATGCCGAAAGCAGTCGTGATCGATCACGCTTTCGACTGGGGCGAGACGCAGCGGCCGCAGACGCCACTGCACAGTTCGGTGATCTACGAGTTGCACGTCAAGGGATTCACGAAGCTGAACCAGAAAGTCCCAGAAGAATTGCGCGGCACCTATGCCGGGCTCGGCAGCGCGGCCGCGATCGCATACCTCAAGGACCTCGGTGTCACCGCGATCGAGCTCCTGCCGGTTCACGCGCATATCAACGATAAGGCGCTGGTCGATCGCGGCCTAACGAACTACTGGGGTTATAACTCGATCGGCTTCTTCGCCCCCGACGCGAGATATTCCGCCAGCGGCGCGGCCGGGGGCCAGGTGACGGAGTTCAAATCAATGGTGCGCAACCTCCACGCCGCCGGCCTCGAGGTGATTCTCGACGTCGTTTACAATCATACCGCGGAGGGAAATCATCTCGGACCCACGCTCGGATTCCGCGGGATCGATAATCAGGCCTACTACCGCCTATCACCCGAAGACCCGCGCTTCTACCTGGATTTCACCGGCACCGGTAACACCTTCAATCTGCTCCACCCGCGCACTCTCCAGCTCGTCATGGACAGCGTGCGCTATTGGGTCAACGACATGCACGTCGATGGCTTCCGCTTCGATCTCGCATCCACCCTGGCCCGCGACGCCCACGGAGTGAATAAGCTGCACGCTTTCTTTGAAATCATTCACCAGGACCCGGTCATCTCCCAGGTGAAGTTGATCGCTGAGCCTTGGGACGTTGGCGAGGGCGGCTATCAGGTGGGAAATTTCCCGGTTCTCTGGGCGGAGTGGAACGGTAAATATCGCGACACGATTCGCAGTTTCTGGAAAGGCGACGAGGGCAGGATCGGCGAAGTCGCTTATCGCCTAACGGGAAGCCCCGATCTATATCAAACCACCGGGCGCCGGCCCTATGCGAGCATCAACTTCATCACCGCGCACGACGGCTTCACGCTCAACGATCTCGTCAGCTACAACGACAAGCACAATGAAGCCAACGGCGAAGAGAACCGCGACGGCGACAACAACAACCATTCCTGGAACCACGGCGTGGAAGGCCCGACTGACGACCCTGAGATCCACCAACTGCGTCTCCAGCAACGACGCAATTTTCTCACCACCCTTTTGCTTTCCCAAGGCGTCCCGATGCTCACCGCCGGCGACGAATGGGCCCGCACCCAGGCTGGCAACAACAACGCCTACTGCCAGGACAACGAAATCAGCTGGCTTAATTGGGAACACGATAACGACCAAAACGCCCTCTTCGATTTCACGAAAAAACTGATCCAGCTTCGGCGCGATCATCCCGTCTTCCGCCGCCCCAAATTTTTTCAGGGCCGGCGGATTCGCGGTTCGGAAATTCGCGACGTCATGTGGTTCAACCCCGGTGGGAACGAGATGGCCGACGACGAATGGAACTCGCCCTCGGTGCGCTGCATCGGGATGCTCTTGAGCGGCGACACGATCGACGTGCAGACCTTTGAAGGAGAGCCGATCCGCGACAGCACTTTTCTTCTTCTCATCAACGCCCATCACGAGTCGCTCCAGTTCGTCCTCCCCGGAAAAAAAGACGTCGCCTGGCAGCTCCTCCTCGACACCGCTTCTGAGAAGGGGTTCTGCGAGGAGCCGCAGGATTTCGTCTCCGGCGACGAGGTCGAAATTCGGCGCCGCGCCACCATGCTTCTCAAACTCACCACCGGCTCGACCTCGCAAGCCCGCCAGGAATCGTGGAAGAAACGGCAATTCGCCGCGCCCCAGAACGGCCCGCAAAAACGCGAGACGAAACCAGCGGAAGATCCATCGAAGGGGCCGGTCGCAGAGGCAGAAAAGTCGTCCTTCGAAGCGTGAGCGCAAAGCCGGGCGCGCGCGCGATTTCTCTACAACTGAATTATGACACCAACCTCACTCATCATCGTGGCCGATCGCGGCAGCTTAAAAGCTTACCGAGTTGAGGAGACCCCTACCCGCGGCGCGAGTTTGCGGCTTGTCCAGGCTTTTGAGATCACCGACGCGCATGGCCGCTACGACGACAAACTGACCGATCAGGCGGGACGCTTTCCCGTTAGCGACGGCAACGGCCGCCACGCCAACTCGGTCGCCGAACGCACCGCGCTCGAAACCGAAAACGACCGGCGCATCTGCAAGCAACTTGCCGAGCACATCGCCGAAGTCGTGAAGCGCGAAGCGGCCGAAGGCTGGTCCTTTGCCGCGCCGGCTTCCATTCACGCGACCGTCTCGGAGTTACTGCCCGCGCCGATCCGCGACCGCGTTGTCGAACACGTCAAATCGGACCTCGTCAAAATCGAACCGGCAAAACTGGCGAACCACTTTCGTTCGCTCCAGCCGCTCTGATTTGCCATCGTAACGGATGCAGCTTCCCATCGAAATCTCCTACCGCGGAGTAGAAAAAACGGATCAGCTCGAAGAACATATTCGCGCCAAAGCTGAGAGGCTCGATCGGTTCTGCGATCACATCAGCCGCTGTGACGTCATGATCGAGCACCCGAATCATTCGCAGCATTCCGGCAATCCTTTCCGCGTTCGCATCGATGTGACGGTCCCACCGGGCCACGAGTTGGTCGCCGAAGAAAAGCAGGCGGCGCATGAGATGCACGAGCCATTGAGCAAAGTAATCAACGACGCTTTCAAGACGATGGAGCGGCAGCTCAAGACGCTCGTCGAGAAACAGCGGCACGAATAACCCTGTAGACGTCTTTCTCTGGGGAGACGGCGAGAGGCAGGCAGTTTCAAGCAACGCGCAGGGCCGCGTTTGGCAGAGCGAACGCGTTACAGCAGCGCGTTATTTTGAGGCCGCCCCAATCTTCGAGATCTGGCTAAATTTTTTCCGAAATTTTTTCCTTGCCATCTCTAGTGAAATAGTAGACTTATCCTTCAAGTCTACTGCTCCACTAGAGAATGAACCTTTCCAAACGAAGCGAATACGCGCTCCGCGCCTTGATCGATCTCGGCCTTGCCGCGGAACTGGGACGGCCAATGCTTCAGGTCACGGAACTGGCGGCGAAGGAAAAACTGCCGGTCAAATTTCTCGAACAGATTCTCACCCAGCTGCGGACCGGGGGCTATGTCGAGACGAAGCGAGGAAAACTCGGTGGCTATTCGCTCGCGAAAGACGCTTCCCGCATCAAACTCGGCGCCGTTATCCGATTGCTCGACGGCCCGCTGGCGCCGATCGCTTGTGTCAGCCAGAGCGATTATCGCCGTTGCACCTGTCCCGATGAAGCGCACTGCGGTTTGCGCATGCTGATGCTCGACGTGCGCAATGCGATCGCCCGCGTACTCGATCGCACCACTCTCGCGCAGATCGTCGAGATCACGATGCGGAAAATGCGCCGCGACAAAGTTCCCGTTCCGTTTGCCCGTCAGGCTTTCGGCCTCAGCGACTTGCTAGTTCTTGCGCAGAGAAAGTCCGTACCATGAACACTCACGAACCAGAATGGCTCGCGCTCGTCCGCGAGAAGGTGGGGACGCTCGAGCGCCACGAGTTCGACGCCAGTGACTCCGAAGACAACTTCTTTGGAGGCTATTTCTCGACCGACCTAACACCGAAACAAACGGCAGACTTCTATGTTTTCTATCGCAACAAGGAAGACAATCAGCCCGATCTCGATCCTCCAAGCGAAATCGATCCGCAAGGACTTGGAACGGGCAAGTCGGCTACAGCCATTTTGTTGCCGGTCAGTGTCTAGCCGACACAGGGGCATCCTCGGAGGCCGACTTCGGCTATATGATGACTACCTTCAGTTACTAACTCAACACCATTAGGACATATGAACAACATCAAAACACTTGCAGTGACTCTCTTAATCGGTCTGGCCACCTGCACGCAGGCTGCCGACAAAGTTACCCTCCGGTTTGGGCATTTCCCAAATATTACCCACGCTCAGGGCGTGATCGCCAACGCCTTATCCCGTCAGGGGAGAGGTTGGTTCGAACAGCGCCTCGGGCCCGAGGTTGAGATTCAATGGTTCACCTACAATGCCGGACCGTCGGCGATGGAGGCGATCTTCGCCGGCTCACTCGATCTCACTTACGTCGGCCAGGGTCCGGCGCTGAATGCGCACTTCAAATCGGATGGCGAGGAGATTCGAGTTATCTCCGGAGCCGCCAACGGTGGCGCGGCCTTGGTCGTTCGCTCAGATGGATTGATCAAAACGCCGGCGAACTTTCGCGGCAAGACGATCGCCACGCCGCAGCTTGGCAACACTCAGGATATCTCCTGCCGTGCCTGGTTGAAGGCACAAGGCTTTCACGTTACCCAGACTGGCGGCGACGTGACCGTCTTGCCCACCGCAAATCCTGATCAGCTAAGTCTTTTTCAACAGAAGCAGGTCGATGCTGTCTGGACCGTGGAGCCCTGGGTCACGCGGCTCGAGCGCGAAGGCAATGGCAAAGTCTTTCTGGAAGACACGGACGTCCTGACGACTTGGCTCGTCTCCAGCGCAAAGTTTCTGAACGATCACCATGACATGGCAAAAAAGATCGCCGCGGCGAACGTTGAGCTGACGCAATGGATTCAAGCGCACTCGGACGAGGCGCAGAAGTTGTTAGTCCAGGAGCTAAAGGAGGAGACAAAAGCTACCATCGCGCCGGAGGCCGTCGCCCAAGCCTGGAAACGAATCAAGTTCACGACTGAAGTCTCACCGAAGCTCGTTACCAAGGCGGTGCAGGACGCGAAGGACGCCGGCTTTTCGAAAGGCGCAACAGATACTTCGAAGCTGTTGGTAACGCCCTAACGAGTCTGTGACTTACGGATAACTACTAACCTACAAACATGTACGTTACCCGAACATTTGAACTGCCGCCGAGCGCCAGCTCGTCCGTCCGAGAGGAGTTGCAATTCCTACCTCCGAGCAAGCTAACAGTCGAGAGCGTCTCGAAGACCTTCAAGACAAGAACCGGCCCGGTCCAGGCGCTTGATAAAGTCAGCCTCCAGGTTGGAGAAGGAGAGTTTGTCTGTCTGGTGGGCGCGAGCGGCTGCGGCAAGTCTACGCTCCTTAATATTATCGCCGGCCTTGAAAAACCGGATAGTGGCACCGTCACGGCCGATGGCTTGCGGGTCTTGGAGCCGGGCCGCGAGCGCTTGGTGATGTTTCAGGAGTCGGCGCTCTTCCCGTGGCTCGACGTCCTAGGCAACGTCCTCTTCGGCTTGAAGATGAAACCTCACCTTTCGAACAAGGATAGGAAGCAGGTCGCACGCTATTATCTAGAGCTGGTGGGTCTGACTCGTTTTGAGCGATCGAACATCCACGAACTCTCCGGCGGAATGAAGCAGCGTGTCGCTCTGGCCCGCGCCCTCGCGCCTAATCCGCGCATGCTCCTCATGGACGAGCCATTTGCGGCGCTCGATGCGCTCACCCGCGAACAACTCTACGGTGATCTTCAGCAGATTTGGGAGAGCCGCCGCAAGACCATCATCTTCGTCACACACAACGTTCGCGAGGCCGCGTGTCTCGGGGATCGAGTGCTGCTTTTCTCGCCGCATCCGGGACGAATTCGCGAGGAGTTCCTCATCAAGTTGCCGCGGCAACGCGACATCAACAGCACGGCTCTCGCCGAATACGCCAGCCGCATCATGGCGTCACTAAAAGGATTCAAAGAGAACAATGGGGAGGTCGCGGAATGAAACGCTTTTTCTTATCGCTCTTGTTTTTTGCCGGACTGCTTTTGCTTTGGGAAGCCGTCGTCCGAATGCATATCTGGTCGCCCGTGCTTTTGCCGGCGCCGATCAAGGTGGTGGAGTACTTAAAATCAGCCGCCGCCGACGGCACGCTCTGGCAGGCGATTGTCGTCACCCTCAAACGGCTATTGTTAGGCTACGCTATTGGCCTGATCGGCGGCGTCCCGCTCGGTCTGCTCACTGCCCGCTGGAACGTTCTGCACGACACGATCGGCACCCTCGCCCTTGGGCTGCAGACCTTACCCAGCGTCTGCTGGGTTCCGCTCGCGCTCCTCTGGTTTGGTCAAAGCGAAGCGGCAATGCTCTTCGTCGTCGTGATGGGAACTCTTTGGTCAGTTGTGATTGCCACTGATACGGGCGTGCGCCACGTGCCGCCCATTTATCGACGCGCGGCCCTAACGATGGGCTCGAAGAACCTGCACATCTGGCTGCGCGTCATCCTGCCGGCGGCGCTGCCGTTCATTGTCAGTGGAATGAAACAAGGCTGGGCTTTCGCCTGGCGCTCGCTCATGGCCGCGGAGATTTTCGTCACGATTTTGAGCGGCTTCGGCCTCGGGCAGCTGCTCCACTACGGGCGCGAGCTGAACGCCATGGATCAGGTGATCGCGATCATGTTTGTCATCGTTCTGATCGGTTTGCTCGCCGATAAAACGTTCTTTGCGCCGGTGGAGAGATTTCTCCATCGGCGTTGGGGCACGAGCCAGGAAGCCGCATGAAAAAACATCGCTCTTCGGGTGAAACGATTCGCGCCTCACGCGAAATCACGATACTGAATCCACTTGGCTTGCACGCGCGGCCAGCGGCGGAGTTCGTGCGCCGCGCAAACTCATTTCGCTCGGAGATCTGGCTCGTGACGAAGGCGGGGCGTTTTTCCGCGCTCAGCCTGATCGACGTGATGCGCGCGAATCTTGATCGCGGTGCGACCGCGATGCTGGAAGCGAGCGGCATCGATGCAGAGGCGGCGGTCGAACGACTCGCAAGACTCGTTAGGGAACTCCGCGATTTGTAGACGCTTCCTCACGGGAGGCGCAGGGACGTGGCGTCAGCGGGGCGGCCGCGCCACGAAGATTCCGCCGTTGGAGTGACATCGCGCGAGGTAACTCGAGAGCCGCGCATCCACCACCACCTTGCCATAGTAATGCGGCCAATCACTTCGCGGATTTGCACGCCGTCGAGGGTTTCGAATTCGAGTAATGCTTTGCCGATTACTCCGAGCTTGCTGCGTTATGCCGTCAGGATCCGTCGTCCGCCCATAGGCGTCGTCGACCAGTTTGCGCCTTTCGCGATCAATCTGTTCGGCCGTCGCTTCGCTGTAGTCGCGCGCCCGGGAAAGGTCGCGGCCGAGGAACACATAATCCTCATGTCCGCCGTACCCGACCATCCCCATTTTTTCGCTCATGCCCCCACTCGCAAACCACCTTGCGCGCGAGATGTCGCGGCAACGCCCGCGCTGCCCGCTCGCGATCCCAGTCTGCGTTCCTGCGCATAAGGCGGGATCTCCGGCAGCTCGCCGGCGCGCAGCTTCTCCTGCACGCCACGCCAAAAATCCGGGTGGAACAGATCACCGTGTTGCGCGACGAGCGCTGCGCGCGCTGACTCCGGAAAGAAAAGAAAGCTGGGGAACTCCTCCGGGAAGATGTCGCCCTCACGCACGGAGAACCAGGGCTCTGCGGAAATCTCCTCCTCGTAGCTTCGAGCCTGTGGCATCGTGCGAAAGTTACAATCGGTCAGCAGACAGAGCTCGTCGTAGTCGTAGAAAACAACGCGCCCGCGCCGGGTCACACCGAAATTTTTTGTTAGGAGATCGCCCGCAAAAATATTCGAAGCCGCCAAATCCTTGATCGACTGCGCGAAGTCGCAGGCCGCGGCGATGGCCGCCTCTTCGTCGCACTCACCAAAGAAAAGATTAAGCGGCCGCACGCGACGCTCCACGTAGGCATGCGCGATCAAGAGATCCGGGCCCTCGATTCTCACCGTGCGACTCGCGTCGCGCACCAGATTCGCCAGGAGGGAAGCTTCGAAGCGCTCGCAAGGAATGCGCAGATGCTCGAACTCGTGCGCTTCCACCAGGCGGCCGGCGCGGTCGTGTTCAAAGACGAAGCGGTAACGGCGCATCACGTCGGCGCGATCGCTTTCCTTCGGCGCCTCGAAGCGGTCGCGGATCAGTTTGAAGACGACGTCGTAGCTCGGCAACGTGAAGACGAGCATGACCATGCCGCGCGCGCCTTCCGCGGCGACGAACTGGTCGCGCGACTGCTCGAGGTGGCGGACGAAGTCGCGATAAAATTCCGTCTTGGAATGACGGTTGTAGCCGATGGAATTGTAGAGATCGGCGACCCGCTTGGCCGGCATGAGCTGGCGCAACCATTGCACCAGCTCGTACGGCGACGGCGCCCTTACTCGGAAGTAAGCGCGGGTGTAGGAAAACAAAATCGCGAGATCGCCCTCACCGATCAAAACCGCGTCAAGCGCGAGACCATTTTCATCTGGATGGCGCAGACAAAACGCGACCGGCGTCGCCGCATCGTCGGCGCTGAGACGGCCAACAAGATAGGCGCCCCGGCCGCGGTAAAAGACGCCGCGGTAAATCTCGAGGGCCCCACATTTGTGCGGCGGAACGGCGCTCGCTATTCGTTCTGCGGCCGCGGCGGTCGCGAGCTCCAGATGGCGCCAGCGTTCCCTCGCGAAATCTGCGCCGCCCGAGTCAGTGAACGCATCCGCGAGCAGCTCTGGAAGAGACGCACCGCTGTAAGTCCGGAACAATTTATCATCGGGTGGATGAGGTGGCGCATCGAAATCGGTGTCGACAAATTCGATCGCCTGATCAACGCCTTCGGTCGTAAAGACGCGCCGAGTAAGCGAATTGAAAAAGCTTTCCGCAACTTCGAAACGAATCGACTGCGCGATGAGGGACGAATAGACGGCTTTGGTCGCGCTCCAAATGGAGCGCTCGCGGAATCGTTCCCCCATCAGCTCTTCGATCCGACTCGTTAAGCAATCGAGGACGCGCGAATAAAGGCGGAGCCGCTCCGCCGCATCGTCGTGGCTCCCCCGCCAGTCGCGCGCCAGAAATCGGTCGCGCCCGCGCCGCGTGATCTCGTCGAAGCGCGCTTCGTAATCCTGCGCGGCGTCTCGCGTTTCCTCCGCGCAGAGCGCCGCGAGCCGGCTGTTGGTTAGAGAAGCCGATTCGGCGCTCATACACGAAGAGCGCAGGGACGTCTGGGGCGCGCGTGCGCTCCGCATGCCCTGTCGAACGCGCAGACGAGTTTCAATGAAACTGCTCTTCTTCAGTCGAGCCGCGCAGGGCCGCGGTCGAGCTTTCCCCGCCGGCGATGACGCGCGCCACCTCGTCGAAGTATCCGGTGCCGACTTCGCGCTGGTGTTTGGTCGCGCTGTAGCCGTCCGCTTCAGCAGCGAATTCCGCTTCCTGCAATTCGGAATAAGCGGCCATCCCGCGATCGCGATAGCCGTGCGCGAGTTTGAACATGCTGTAGTTGAGCGCGTGGAATCCCGCGAGGGTCACAAACTGGAATTTGTAACCCATCGCGCCTAGCTCGCGTTGGAATTTCGCAATCGTCGAAGCGTCGAGCTTCGCCTTCCAGTTGAATGAGGGCGAGCAGTTGTAAGCCAGCAGCTTGCCAGGAAATTCCGCTTGCACGCGCTCTGCGAACTTTTTCGCTTCCTCGATATTCGGCTGGGAAGTTTCGCACCAAAGCATATCGACATAGGGCGCATAGCTCAGCCCGCGCGCGATCGCCTGATCGATCCCCGGACGGACGCGGAAGAAACCTTCCGCCGTTCGCTCGCCAGTGAGAAAAGCGTGGTCGCGCTCGTCGATGTCGCTCGTCAGCAACGCCGCGGCATTGGCGTCAGTGCGCGCGATCAGGACCATCGGCACATTCAAAACATCGGCGGCGAGGCGGCCGGCGGTGAGATGCGCGATCGCGGTGCGCGTCGGGACGAGGACTTTGCCGCCCATGTGGCCGCATTTTTTCTCGCTCGCCAACTGATCCTCGAGATGCACGCCAGCGGCGCCGGCCTCGATCATGGCTTTGATCAATTCAAAGACGTTGAGCGGACCGCCGAAGCCGGCTTCCGCATCGGCAATGATGGGAAGGAACCAATCGATCTCGCTCTCCCCTTCCGCGTGGGCAATCTGATCGGCGCGTTGCAGCGCCTGGTTGATCCGCTTCACGACCGCAGGGACGCTGTTCGCCGGATACAAGCTCTGGTCGGGATACATCTGACCGGCGAGATTGGCATCGGCCGCGACCTGCCAGCCACTCAAGTAAATCGCTTTCAAACCGGCTTTCGCCTGCTGCACGGCCTGATTGCCGGTGAGCGCCCCGAGGGTCGGAACGAACGCTTCGGTCTGGAGTAACTGCCAAAGTTTCTTCGCCCCCCGGCGCGCCAGGGTGTGCTCGGGAACGACGCTGCCTTGCAGGCGCTGCACCTCGCCTAATGAGTAAGTACGCTTAATGCCTTTCCAGCGTGAATCATTTGACCAATCGTTAGGCGCATCTTCTTTTTTCATAACTGGACCTGAAATGCATCTCTCTGACAAACGAGGAGGTGAGGGGTCGGCGGCATTAAATCGGTCATCGTGTTGGCGTCAGCTACGAGCGTACTTGGTCGAGTTGGTCGTAGCCGGGCAATGTCAGGAATTCGACAAACTCATCGCCGGTCGCAATTTTGTCGAACAGTTCGCGCGCGAGGTCGAACTTATCTCCAGCGAAACGTTTTACTTTCGCGAGCTCCTCACCGAGCGCTTCGCGAAAAAGTTCCTTCGTCACTTTCCTTCCATCAGAGAGCACCCCGCGCGGATGACGAATCCATTGCCAGACCTGCGCGCGCGAGATTTCCGCCGTCGCGGCATCCTCCATCAGATTGAACAGCGGCACCGCGCCATGGCCGCGCAGCCAGGCTTCGAGATATTGCACGCCGACGCTGACGTTGGTCCGCAAACCTTGTTCCGTGATCGGCTCGCTCGGCGCGAAATCGAGCAGGTCCTTCGCCGTCACCTTCACGTCATCGCGTTTGCGCTCGATCTGATTCGGCTGCGGCATTTTCTCGTTAAAAGCATCGAGCGCAAGTTGCACCATCCCCGGATGCGCGACCCACGTGCCGTCGTGTCCATCGTGTGCCTCGCGCTCTTTGTCGGCCCGCACTTTAGCGAAGGCTTCTTCGTTCGCCGCCGGATTGTTTTTCACCGGAATCTGCGCGGCCATTCCACCCATCGCGAAAATGTTTCGCCGATGGCAGGTCTGGATGCAGAGGAGCGAATAGGAACGCATGAAATGGGTCGTCATCGTGATGAGCGCCCGGTCGGCGAGGAGGAAATCGGGTTTGTTGCGGAAGCGCTTGATGCAGGAAAAAATATAATCCCAGCGGCCGCAGTTCAGCCCGGCGGAATGCTCGCGCAGCTCGTAGAGAATCTCATCCATCTCGAACGCGGCCGGGATCGTCTCGATCAAGACGGTGGCGCGAATCGTCCCTTGCGGAATTTCGAGCTCATCCTGCGCGAGCTTGAAGACGTCATTCCAGATGCGCGCCTCCAGATGGCTCTCCATTTTCGGCAGGTAAAAATAGGGGCCGCTCCCGCGCGCGATCAGCTCCCGCGCGTTGTGAAAAAAGAAGAGGCCGAAATCGAACAGCCCGCCGGCTATCGGCTCACTATCAACGAGCAGGTGCTTTTCGACGAGATGCCAGCCGCGCGGGCGAGGCATGAGCACGGCGACTTGTTCGTTGAGCGCGTACTCTTTCCCTTGGGCATTTGAGAAGATGATCGTGCGGCGGATGGCGTCGCGCAGGTTTATCTGGCCTTCAACCATGTTCGCCCAAGTTGGCGAATTCGCGTCCTCGAAGTCCGCCATGAAAATTTTCGCGCCGGAGTTGAGCGCGTTGATCGTCATCTTCCGATCGGTCGGCCCGGTAATCTCGACGCGGCGGTCGCGGATGTCTGGCGGGATGGGTGCGCACTGCCAATCGCTCTCGCGGATCTCTTTCGTTTCGGGCAAAAAATCGAGCGTGCCGCCGCGATCGAGGGTGGCCTGGCGTGCTTCGCGGCGGGCCAGCGCATCGAGCCGGCGCGCGTTAAATGTTCGGTGCAGTTTCGCGACGAAGGCGAGCGCTTCCGGTGTCAAGATCTCGGAGAACGCAGCGCTAATCTCGCCACGTAATTCAACGCCCGGAAGCGGCTTGCGATGCAATTGTTTGTTCATTGTTAGGTGCCCGCTGAACCGGACGGCTGCCATAGAATCGAGCCGCCTGCGCAGGCTGGCCGGGTAGCGCACGCGTCTCGCGTGCTGGCGACCGGCGTTCCGCCGTCGCGAACTTTCCTTAAATGGGGAGATCCTCCTGAAGTCGGCGCATTTAGAGAAAGTTCGTTGCGGTGAAACACTGCAACCAGCACGCGAGCCGCGTGCGCTACCCGAGCGGAAAAGCGGCGAGCGCCGCCTGATAGATTGCGCGTAACGGTTCCTGCGTGCGTTCGCTCGCTGCGCGGCAGCTCTCAAACTCCGGCGCCACTTGCACGACTGCGCCCTTGAGGAGCCCGAGTTTGATCGAAATTTCCCCAAACCGCGTCTCCACCTTCTTGAAACGGCGCTCGAGTTTGTAGCGGCGTTTCTCGCTCCGGCGCACGCCAAATGCGCTCGTCTCGGTGAGAAGCGCGTGCACGATTTTCTGCTCCAGCGCCGGCTCGCAAAGGACTGAGATCTGCACACCCGGCCGGTTCTTTTTCATCTGCACTGGAGTGAGCGTGACATCGAGGGCGCCGAGCGCGAGCAGGCGTTCCATGGCGGCTCCGGTTAGTTCCGGAGACAAGTCGTCGAGATTGGTTTCGATCTCGATGATTGTGTCCGACTCGAACTCTTTAGCCTCGGAAAGGCCGGACTTGCCGAGCACCGCGCGCAAAACGTTCGGCCGCTGCGCCAGATCGCGTGTGCCGATGCCGTAACCAACTCGCTCGATCTCCATCCGCGGCATCGGTCCGAACGATTCCGCAAATTCGCGCGCGATCGCGGCGCCAGTCGGCGTGATTGACTCCCACGATTCATCCACCTGCTCGAGTTCGACTCCGCGCAAGATTTCGAGCGTCGCGGGCGCGGGAAGCGGGAAGCGGCCATGCGCGCAATCGATCCAGCCGCGCCCCTCGCGCAGTGGCGAGACGATCACTCGCGGCCGGCCGAGCTCTTCCAGGGCGACGCACGCGCCGACGATGTCAGCGATCGAATCGATCGCGCCAACTTCATGAAATCCGACTGTCTCGACTGGCACGTCATGAATCCTCGCCTCCGCCACCGCGATGCGTTGGAAGATCGCGAGCGCCTTCTCCCTCACGAATCCGGAGACCGCACTGCCGCCGATAAGTTCGCGGATCTGCGGGTAGCTGCGACCATGCTCGTGCTCATGCTCGTGCTCGTCGCGCACCGAAAACTTGATGCCGCTAATTCCCCGTCGTGTTTGCCGCTCGAAATGAAAATGTGCCTCGCCTAACGAGACCTTCCGTAACTCGCTTTCAAGCTTCACTGGCTCCACTCCAAGATCGCAGAGGGCGCCAACCATCATGTCGCCGCTGATTCCGGAAAAGCAGTCGAGGTAAAGAGTACAGGGCATCGGGTCCAAAAAGCGCCACAGATTAACACAGATGAACACAGATGAAGAGGCGGCGCCGCGGCCCGTTGCTCGTTAGGATTTCCGTTCTAGGCTGCGGGATGAAATTTCCCACGACCATCCTGCTCCTGCTCCTCCTCTCCGCCGCGCCGCGCACGCGCGCGCAAGAATCGCCCGCCCAGCTCACCGAGCAGGAGTTGCCATCCCTCCTGACGATTTACAAGGATCTCCACACCCATCCGGAGTTATCGACACAGGAAAAGCGGACCTCGGGGCTGATCGCGCAGGAATTGAAAGCGGCCGGCTGCGCCGTGACCGATCACCTCGGCAAATATGAAACGCCCGGCCTGATGGGCTACGGCGTCGTCGGGGTGATGAAAAATGGCGACGGCCCGACCGTGCTCGTGCGCACGGACATGGATGCGCTCCCGGTCGAGGAAGCGACCGGCCTGCCCTACGCGAGCAAAGTGACCGTGAAGGATAACGCCGGCAAAGAAGTGCACGTCATGCACGCCTGCGGGCACGACGCGCACATCGCGATCTTCATCGGCGCCGCGCGCGCGCTCGCGCAGACGAAAGATCAATGGCACGGCACGATCGTCTTTGTCGGCCAACCCGCGGAAGAGACCGGCTCGGGCGCGAAAGCGCTGCTCGCGGATGGGCTTTACACCAAGTTCCCGAAACCGGATTTCGCGATCGGTTTTCACGACAATGCGGAAGTCCCGACCGGCAAGATCGCCGTCACGCCGGAATACACTTATGCCCACGTCGATTCAGTCGACATCACCGTCCGTGGCGTCGGCGGTCACGGGGCTTACCCCCACAAGACCAAAGACCCTGTCGTGCTCGCAGCCGAGATCGTGATGGGTCTACAGACCATCGCCAGCCGCGAAGTGAACCCGATCGAGCCCGTGGTCGTGACCGTGGGTTCGATCCACGGCGGGACGAAACACAACATCATCTCCGATGAAGTGAAGATGCAGTTGACCGTGCGCACTTATAAGAAAGAGGTGCGCGACCAAGTCCTCGCCGCGATCGCACGCATCGCCAAGGGGATGGGCATCGCGGCCGGCCTGCCGGAGGACAAGATGCCGATCGTGCAGGTGGAGGAGGATGAATTTACGCCCTCGACCTACAACGATCCGGAGCTGACCAAGCGATTGATGGCGGATTGGAAGCAAGCGCTCGGCGCCGACAACGTTCTGATCTGGCCTCCCACGATGGGCGGAGAAGATTTCTCCGAATACAGCCTGCCGGATCATTCTATCCCCGCGGTCGATTTTCATATCGGGGCGGTCGCTCCGGAAAAGATCGCGGAGAGCAAGAAAACGGGAACTCCGCTCCCGAGCCTGCACTCGCCGAAATTCGCGCCCGTGCCGGAGCCGACGATCAG
>JACDGM010000089.1 GCA_013815325.1 Chthoniobacterales bacterium | reverse complement strand
TTACCACGCCTGTCGGCCGGGGAATGATTATATTACACATAACTTGACGGCGACGGCGAACAGCGGGCGGCGAAGTTGTCTTGCCCACGGGTAGCACCCTCACCGCTGCGCTGAGCGGTCTCGTGATATTCGAGAATAGCTCCCACTGCGGGTAGCGCCACTTTAATTAACAGCCCTAGCGCGGTCAGCGGTGCAGCCGGCGGAATTACCATTTCTCTAACACCTCCTAGCGCTGGCATAGCACCCTCACCAATAACGGCAGCACCCTTACAGGAGCAGGCGGCGGCATCGTCTATTTCATCGACAGTTCGACTGCGGGTAATACCACGCTGACCATGAATGCTGATGTTGGAGACATCGGAGGCGACTCCGCTCATTTGTTCAAGATAGCCTTGGCGACACGGCGCGAATTGAGCTTCTGGCAACGGCAGCGTGGATCTGAGCTAGCGAATCCCCCAGGCCTGACCGCTGGGTCGATCGAAGGAAGCGGAATATTTTCGTCGGGGCTGTGAACCTGACGGTGGGCAGCAACGGCCTCAGCACTTCCTTTGGCGGGGTGATACAGGATGGAGGTGCCAGCGAAGCTAGCGGTGGCTCGTTAACTAAGATCAGGAGGGCACGCTAACGCTCTTAAGACCTGTACTTACACTGAGGTACGACTATCAACAGCGGGACCCTTTTGGCTACTAACCGGCAGCGTTCCGCGACGGGCACTGGCGCCGTTCACGTCAATGCCGGTACGCTCGGCGGCACAGGGTCAATTACTGGTGCGGTTGGAACAGGAAGCGGCAGCGGCGCATGCTTGTCGCCCGGAATGAAACCCTCAGTCCCCGGCGCCCTTACAATCGGAAGCGCCCTAGCGTTCAACTTCGACGCGACCTATGCGTCGCACTGGACGACGGCGAGGCCACTGCGGACAAGGTTGTCGCTAACGGTAATCGCGATCAAAAACGGCGAGCAGTTTTCTCTTGTTGCCTTTGGCAACCGAACTCTTGCGACTCGGACAGTATTCAAGGTGACTGACAATACCGCCGCGACCACTATCGCGGGTAGATTTACTAACCTTGCGGACGGATCGACTTTAACGAGCGATCGCAACAAGTTCCAGGCGAGCTAGGAAGGCGGCGACGGAAATAATCTGACACTGACAGCGGTGCTGTAAGTTCAGAAGGGCAGCGAAACGGCCGCGCGAACGCGGTAATCTGGCACTGTTTGCAGCGCGGTATTGTCGATCAACACCGGCAAATCTATACCGGCTTCGACGCTGATTCTGCCTAACGAGGCGACAAGGCCCGGACCAACAAACACGGAAGTGATGCCGGTATCTGTCGCCGGCTTGCCACGGAAGCGGTCCAAGTCTTTGTGTTCTCCTGAGATTACCGCGTGCAGGCCCACAATTGTGTTTGCGTGCCGGACGATGTAGTAGCCCGGCCCGCCGTTCCACGAAAGGTCATTGGCGAAGTGATACTGATGCTGCCCGTCCCGCGAAGAGTGAATTGCGCCTCCTGATCGAGAAAGAAATTCTTGTAGCGCAGCGAAGTCTGCCCGCCAAAGATCCCGTCGTAGGAGCCAGTGCCTAGTGTCAGATCGTGTCCATGAATGCCGCTCTGCGGCGCGCCCTCCACTTCGGCTTCGTTGAACTCCTCCTTGATCCGGCTGCTATCCCCTGTCGGGAATTTCATGCCGCAGAGGAAGGCCGTCGAGAAAGTGATATCCGATTGACGCACTTCCATGTGCGGCGATTTCGGATCATCGAAGTTTACCTCGCGCTTGCCGCCCCTTCGGTGTGCAACAGCACGAACTTCTCGAGCAACGAGATATCACCGAGACCGGACTTGTCCCGCGATCGATTGCGAAACCTTGCGGTCGCCGGAAGGAACGATAGATCAACGGCACATTCACTTGCAGCGCAAAGCGCCTGTTTAAGCTGTACCGCCAACCAGTTGCGTAATCGAGCTGTCGAGGTGCTGATCGGTGGGATTGTCCACTTCGTTTCCATCCACTTGGACCGTCCCAAACTCCGTGAACTGCTCCGCAACGGTGCCATAGAGACCGCTTGTCCAGGAGCGCGTGTGGGCGGTAGTGCCGACCGGCTGACCAGATAACTCTGCTTTATCGGGCTGCGAGAGCGCCTCAAGCTGAGGCGTAAAGCAACCGCATAAATCACACGCGTGCGCCGAAAGCGCTGCCGCGACGGCGAATGTACCTAACAAACAAAAATGCTTCCAGTTTTTCAATTCAGTCTAGGTGCGGCTTCTCTCGAAGATTAACGCACGAAGCCTGGCGTTGAACCGGTCGTCAGAGTGCCAGTCGGCCGTGCCTGGCCAAGCGCACTGTAGCGCGGAGTTGTAGCTCTTGTATTGGAGAAGCGAAGCTCGCTGGCTTCTCCGCAGAGCGAAAGACTCTCTATCCCAAAGCCTTTTATGGGATAATCATACATTTTCTAGGTCCAGCTATTGAAAAGCGCGTCTGACTGACAATTGGTGACCGGCCGCGAACAGAACGGCGAAGCAGTTCTCTTCGCTTGTCACCGTTGTACACTCCCAGGCGATCCGCCGTCGCGCAAAAAACCGATTAAAGCGAGTCGAGGAAGGCCAATATCTGGTTTTTCTGCAGATCAGGCAGCGCATCGAATCTGCTGGTAACATCCGCAGCCTGGCCGGCATGACGTGCAATCGCTTCGGTCTTGGTAAATGATAGGCCGTCGTGCATTAGCCGATTGCGCGTTCTAAGCCCCCAAAGTGGCGCCGTGCGAATAAGTGGCGCCGTAAACGCGAATTCAGGCGTGGGTAATATAGGTATCCCGTCGCCAGTGCCGATATCGTGTAACAAGAAGTCGCTGTAGGGATGAATCACTTTATTCCCAAGGGCATTGGGGACGGTGAAGGTGCCGCCGTCAACCACAGTTCCTGGACTTGCCGTGGTGATTGAAGAAACGTGGCAAATGGCGCAGCCGACATCGTTAAACTTCTTCTCACCGTAGAATGCGTCCGACGAGATGGGTCCCCGCGCTGGTGCTTTGGTCGATCGCATGAAATTCGCAAACGCAAAAAGATCCTCACCATCTGGCTCTGGATCGGGCACCGGATCAAAACCCGATCCGAAACCAACAAAACGGCCGCTGGAAGTATTCTCCTCGGGCAGGAGCGAACTGGTGATGCCTACTTCGTTCAGATAAGCGTCCGCCGCGAAGGAGACAAGACTGCCGTGTTGGTCTTTCCAGCCAAACCGCCCAACGCGAGGAGTGCCATCGCCTTCGAGGACCGCAACCATGACAGCCGCACCGCGCATATCTGCCGGCTGTGCAGCTGCAATGGCAGTGAGCGTGCTATCGGCAACGGATTCCACATAGCCCTCCCCCAAGACGTTCGTCGAGATTCGAAAAGTTCTGACCGTATCTTCGTCCAGCACGCGCTCGACAATCTCCGGGTTTGTGGCACGCGACTCAACCAACGAACCGCCCGGCGCTTCGAAGAACTGGTCACCGGATAGGTGTCCAGTCCGGTGCTCGCTTACCTGACTTGCACCTCCCGTGGCCACGTTTTCGTGGCACTCTCGGCAGCCTTGGGCGTTGTAGGTCGGTCCGAGACCATCGGTAAAGGTTTCAACTTCTTCAAACAAAAATCGGCCGTCATTGAACGAACGCATTGGCACGACATTGTCCGCGTTGAGGGTGTTGAAATCCGGCCCCTGTGCGGCGAACCCGTTGGTCAGGTTGTCAAACCCGGTCTTGGCTTCGCTGGTGCCGACCTTGATTTGGACAGGCTTCGTAATGCCTTCGATGTAGAAGTATCCGGCGGGGCCTTCGTTAGCTGGCGGTTTGTGAGGAGTGAACCTTTCGAGACGTGTCGGTTTAGGGAGCGACTGGGCTTCGGCGGTGGCGACGAGGCCCGTCGCCACACCGGCGAGTGTAGCTAACGATATGGACAAGACTATGCTCGATTTCATAATATATTCCGTACCTAATATCCTGAACGTTTGAAGATTGCATTGCTGAAGCAGCAATTCCAGTTACGGAGAAGTTAATTTAGTACCGATTATAGTACCGCGGGGCATCGCGTCAATGAAATTTTCGCTTCGGGAGAAACAAGTCTGCCCGGCGCATCAGCAGGCGAGTCGCCTCCCACGGGAATGCGGCTTTTCCCGGCTGAGAACCTGCTTGCTTCGAGCCGCGTCTTTCGCGTTTCGTTTGGAAGCGCAGCAGAAAATTGCGATTGTGCGGCGCACTTCGGTGGAAGTTCTCGATTCCGACTCCGAAATTGAGCGGTTCGTTTCCTCTGCTCTGGAGAAGCATCTCGGTGGAGACCTCGTGGCATAAAGAACGCTCCTTGGGAATTATGAATTTTCGTAAGTGCGAGGGCAACCGTCGTCTGCCATGCAGTCTCAACCACCTCATCCCGCTGCTGCTTTGCGCTGGACTGGTCGCGAGTCCTGGAGAAGCCTTTGCTGAAATTCCGCGCGGTGTCTTTTCTTTATCCCCGGCCGGAGGGGCATGTAAGAGCGCCGTTTTAAGCAACTCCAACGTCGTTGGCGTGAGCATCCGGCAGAGCTGGATGGACCTTGAACCATCCGAAGGCGTGTTTAACTGGGCGTTCCTGGATTCCGAAGTAGCAAGAGTAGCAACGGCTGGAAAACAAATCTCGCTGCGCATCAGTTCCCAGGCAGGCAAACCCGCGTGGGTCACGACTGCCATTACTAGCGCGGGCGGCAGTTTCTACACCTTCGATGACAACGGTGTCCCGACGACGATTCCGGTCTTTTGGGATCCGACCTTTCTAGCCAAAAAAACTGCCATGATCGCCGCCATGGGGGCGCACTTCAGTAAAAACCCGGCCATCAAGATCATCTCGGTAAGCTTCGCTAATGCGAGCAGCGAAGACTGGAATGTGCCTCATACCTCCTCGGAGGTGACTCAATGGCTAAACCTCGGTTATACCTCCCAAAAGATGCTCGACGCCGGAAAGCGAGTCATAGACGCCACAATGACGGCTTTTCCGAATCAATACGTGACTCTGGCCGTAGCCGGCAATGGCCATGCGGGGGCCACGGGAAACCTAGACCCCGATGCCTGCTATGTGGCACGCAACGCTGTGCAAGCCGCTCGCACATCATGGCCGGGGCGATTGATTGTCCAGATAAACAGTCTCTCGACGTTTAATCCTGTCGCACCCGGACCCGACGATTCTGTCTGGCACCTGCTATGGGATAGCCGGCCCGACGTCGCCGGGCAGATGCTTCTCTGGTGCTACGGCGATACGACTTACAGGGTTAACGGCGGAGTTATCAGCAATCCTTCGCTCGTCTTGCCCAAAGCTATAGCTGCAGGTGCGTCTTACGGTATGAAATTTGTTGAAATTTATCAGACCGACGTGGTGAACCTACCGCCGGCGATCGGCTATGCACAAGACGCGCTCACCGGCTTAGGCGGGCCAGGTCCGAGCCCGAGGCCGCCGGCCATGGCCGCCCCGGCGGCGCCGACTGGTCTTCAGGCGCAGCCGTGAATGCTTCGAGCCTCGCGCTGACAACTCGCTAGGCCGCCGATCGCGCATCGGATTGCCTTCCCTTCCACCCTTGCCAACCTTCGCTTCCGCGCTGGCTGGACGAAGCCTTGCCGAATCGTCTTCGCGCCTCGAGGAAGAGTTATCGGCACCCGCAATTACATCGCGCGGTCGGATTCGAGCCTACCCCGCTCGCTTCGTGCGCTGCTCGACACCCCGTTCTCCCGCAAGTACTCTGGGCGATTCTTACATGTCGCCGCGCTCGAATAGGAATTCGTCTCTTACACCTCCAAGCACAGGCAAATTCCTGCACTGGCGGAATAGCAGTTCATTCGCGTGGAAAGCAGCCGCGACGGAGTTGCTCGAACTTTACAGAGATGAATTTCGCGACATGAACGCGTTCGAGAAACGCTTCGGCCGCTTCACCCGCTGATGAAAGCGAAAACGCCGCGGGCGACAGCTGCTTCGGTCTACGCGGTGGTCGGCTCCGATGAGAGCACGGTCAAAACGACCGCGAAAGAAATGGCCGCGCAACTTGCCCCCGCCGGTGCCGGTGATTTCGGCGTCGAGACGATCGATGGCTGCGCCGATAATGCCGAGCAGGCGGCGAGCCGCATCCGCTCCACCATCGAGGCGCTGCAAACGCTGCCTTTCTTCGGCGGCGGCAAGCTCGTCTGGCTTAAAAACGCAAACTTTCTCGGCGATAATGTCATTGGCCGGGCCGCCAGCGTGCAGGCGGCCCTGGAAGAATTGGCGGCGGCTTTGCAGAGCGATTTCGGATCTGACGATGTGAAGTTCCTCCTCAGCGCGCCGGAACTGGACAAGCGCCGCTCCTTCTATAAAACGCTGGCGAAGCGCGCTGAGCTGCAGCTCTTCGACAAACTCGACGCCAGCCGGAGCGGCTGGGAAGAAGCGGCGGCCGATCTCGTGCAATCGTTAGGCAGGGCGCGCAAGTTGCAGTTCGACCCGGAAGCGCTCGATCTTTTCGTCCTCCTCACTGGCGGCGACAATCGCGTCATCGGCAACGAGCTCGAGAAGATCGATCTCTACCTCGGGAATTCCGAGCGCCGCGTCAGCCTGGAACACGTTCGCACGCTCGTGCCGCTCTCGCGCGGCGGCGTCATCTTCGAGCTCGGCAACGCCCTCGCCGCCCGCCATCTCGACCGCGCCCTCGCACTCGTTAGGCGCTTACTCGATCAGGGTGAATCGGCCATCGGCATTCTCCTCGTCGCGATCATCCCGACGGTGCGCAATCTTCTTCTCGCCAAGGACCTGATGCAGCAGCACAAGTTGCCCCGGCCGAGCGCGCCTTTCTCTTTTATCTCGACCTTGAATCGCTTGCCTAACGACGTCACCGCGCATCTGCCGCGCAAAAAAGATGGCTCGATCAACGGCTACGCGCTCGGCATTGCCGCGACGCAGGCGCATCGTTTCGAAACCGAGCAGCTCGTCCACGGGCTCGAGGCTTGCCTGGCCGCGAACCTGCAAATCGTCACCAGTCAGCTCGATCACGAACTGATCTTGAACCAGGTGGTGGTGAAGCTGCTGGTGTAGACGTCGCTCTGCGAAGAGGAGCCTGGGCGCCACATTTTGAGGCGCTTCTTGTTAGGCCAAACGCAGGCCCCCGCGCTCCCACGGAGGCGCCCTACAGCGCGTCGACCTGCTTGCGCGCCATCGGTCCGACCCACGGGATGTCCCAGCGCACGCCGCTGAAAGCTTTTACGATCGCAATGATGAGGATGATGAGAAAAGCGACGTTGACCGCGGCCCAAACAAGCCAAAGCAAAAAGGCAAAAATTACCCCGATGCCGGGGATGCTCGCGAGGATGCTGTAAAAAATTCTCCAGACGAGGCCGAAGAGAATCCAGGCCGCCCCGAAGATGATCGATTGCATCGCATAGAAACGGACGAACGAGTCGCGCTTCTCCAGCAAATAAAAAATAATGCCGCCAATGAGCGGAAAACAGGCGAGTGCAGCCGCCACATTTGAAGGCAGACCAGTAGAGGTGGGATGCGAAGGCGCTCCGCTTTCGGAGGCAGGCACAGTATTGGGTGCAACAGGATCGATCGGATCGACGGGCTCAGGCATGAGTCTATTAAGACCAGAAGCAGGCGCTTACGCAAGCCTACGCTCGTCGCCGATTTCGCTACCGCCACGCCGAGGCGGAATGCTACGCTGCGGTGTGCTGAAATGGACGCGCGGGAAACGACCCTCTTGCGGTTTCACTTTACTCGAACTGTTTATCGTGATGATAGTCATCACGATTCTGGCGACCGTCGCGTTACCGGTTTTCAACGGCATCCAGGAGCGCGCGCACATTACCGAGGATCTAAGTAATCTTCGGCAGATCGGGATCGGCACGCAGACTTATCTGAACGATCACGACAACGTCCTCTTTTCGACGACCGCGGGGACGTGGATGGCGCAACTGCATCCAAAATATCTGCCGAGCTGGAAGATATTTCAGTCGCCCTTTGATACCCGCTCGCCTCAGGAAAACGACGCTACGGCGCCGGTGAGCTACGGCTTGAATGGCAATAGCGGCATCGTCGGCCTCTCGGAAGACAAAGTCGCCCGACCATCGGTCTTCATCCTCTTCGCGCCGGCCCAGAACGCTAATTCCACTGTCAGCTTCAGCGGGACTGCGGCCAGCGACGTCACCGTGTTGCGGAATGCGAGCACGCCCGCCGCAACAGCTCTGGGCGGAACGCACACCAAGCGTCAGCGAATTAACGCACTTTTCGCCGACATTCATTCGGAAGGCATGACTTGGACGACCTTCACGCAAGGCGGCACCGCGACGCCCACCGACGACGCGAATTATCGTTGGGATCCGACCCAGCCTTGGCCGTGAAATCGGTCGAAATCCGCGCCGGACAACATCGTCACGACGCCCTTATCGGAGCGGGACTCCTCGGCGAGACTGGCCGGTTCGTTAGGCAACGTTTGGGCGGCGAGTGCTGCGCCGTCATCTCGGATGAAAACGTGGCGCCGCTTTTTGCCGCGATTATTCTCGAGAGTCTTCGCAATGCCGGTTTCGCGCCTGGGTTGATCACGATCGCTGCCGGGGAAAAATCAAAATCGCTCGCCCAAGCCGGGGCACTCTGCGAGCAGTTGAGCCTCCTGGGGTTGGATCGCGCCTCGTTCCTGCTGTCGTTAGGCGGAGGCGTGGTGGGGGATCTCACCAGCTTTGTCGCGTCGATTTACCTGCGCGGAATTCCCTATGTGGCGCTGCCGACAACTCTGCTCGCGCAGGTGGATAGCTGCATCGGCGGAAAGACCGGCGTCAACTCCCTCATGGGGAAAAACCTCATCGGCAGCTTTCATCATCCGGCGCTCGTGCTCGCGGATACCGACACGCTAGCAACCTTGCCCGACCGGATCTGGCATGAAGGATTCGCGGAGGGAATCAAACATGGAATCGTGCGCGATGCCGCCCTGTTCGAGCTGATTCCCGAGGTTGATCGGCAGGACCCGGGGGCGTTTGTGGAGCGAAACATCGCGCTCAAGGCGGCGGTCGTCGCGGCCGATGAGCGCGAGGAAAATGGCCTGCGCGCGCTCCTCAATTTCGGACACACGATCGGCCACGCCATCGAACACGCGGCCGGCTACGGCAATTTGCTCCACGGTGAAGCGATTAGCCTGGGAATGGTCGTCGCGGCGCGGGTTTCGGTGCGGCGCGCCGGCTTGTCGTTAGGCGAATACGAGCGCATAGTCGCGACGCTGCGCGGCTGTCGGTTGCCAACAACTCTGCCGGCCGATTTTCCGCGCGAGAAAATCTTCGGCGCTCTGCCGCGCGACAAGAAATTCGAGAACGGTCGTATCCGTTTTGTCGTTGCGCATGAGATTGGGCGCGCCAGCGTGTCGGAGGAAGTGACGATGGACGACCTGCGCAATGCAACGTCGTCCCTTTAGGCGCTCCGCTGCTTCCGCTTTCGTTGTTTTATGTCTGTCCGATCCAGGTCTTGGGCGCGACGTCCTACCAGCGTTCGAGGACGGCCTCGAACTCGGTTTCGCCTGACGAGCCCGCCGCCACGAGCTGCGCGTTCGAATCGCGTGACCAATTCGCGCCGCTCTCCGTGCCGTGCGGATGGCCCCGTTTTGCTGAAGAGATAAATTCATCGCGGCGATGTCTGACGGTTTGGCCGATCAGTTCCTCGCTCGGCGCGGTAGCACTCGGCGGTGTCGATCACGTTCAAACCGGCGTCGAGCGCGCTGCCTAGCAAGTGCTCGACCGTTCCTGCGTCAGCCTCTTCGAAACCGATCTCCGCCCCGCCAAACCCGAGGACCGAGACCTGCACATTGGTCTGGCCAAACGGCATTTTTCCATGAAGAGAAAGTAGACAGCCGTTGCTAGCTTTCCATCCCGCGCCGAGCCCGCAACGCAGCACGCGGAGCGGGCGAGGCCGGGCTTTCAAACGGCGAGGGACCTCACGATTTCAATTTGCGGATCCCGCTGCCGGAAACCGTGGATTGCAATTGTGAGGTCCTTCGCCGCGCCAGCCGGCTCAGGATGACAAACTGACGAGGCCGTGTCCGCGCTCGATTCGGCCGATGATTTTTGCGCGCAGCTGCTTCGCCAGTGCCGCGGCGTCGTTAGGCGCGACGATCGCGGCCATTCCGATGCCCATGTTGAAAATCTGATACATTTCCGTCCGCTCGACGCGGCCACGTTCCTGAAGAAGACGGAAGATCGGCGGCACGGTCCAGCTCGTGGTCTCAATCACGGCGTCGCAATCGTCAGGCAAAACACGCGGCAGGTTGTCGAGCAAGCCGCCGCCGGTGATGTGGGCGAGGCCCTTCAGCTTCTCGTTAGGCACTTGCGCCAGCATTGGCTGATAATTTTTGTGGGGACGGAGCAGCTCTTCGCCTAACGACAGTCGCAAACCAGCGAGCTGCGCCGATGGCTTCAGGCGCAGTTGCGCGAAGAAGATTTTGCGCGCGAGCGAGTAGCCATTGGTGTGCAAACCATTCGAAGGCAGGCCGAGAACCTGATCACCCGCTTGGATGCGGCGGCCGTCGATCAGGCATGCGCGCTCGACCACTCCGACGATGCAACCGGCGAGGTCGTATTCGCCGCGCCGGTACATGCCCGGCATCTGCGCGGTCTCGCCGCCGACGAGCGCGCAGCCACCCGCGCGGCAGGCGCGGCTGAAGCCGAGCAAAATTTTCCGGAAGACGCGCGGCTCCAGCTTCTCCGCCCCAATGTAGTCGAGAAAAAAGAGCGGCCGCGCGCCGAGGACGGCGATGTCGTTGATGCAATGGTTGACCAAATCCCCGCCGACGGTGTCGTGCCTGTGGAGGGCGAAGGCGATCTTCAATTTGGTCCCGACGCCGTCGATGCTGCTGACCAGGACCGGCTCGCGCATTCCGGAAAAATTGGCCGCAAAAAGGCCGCCGAAACCGCCGATTTTCCCGAGCACTTCCGGTCCGTGTGTTTGCCTAACGAGTCGATGGATGTCGCCTTTGAGGCGGTTGCCGAGGTCGAGGTCGACGCCGGCGCGTGCGTAGGCCTTCCTTGTCATCCCGAGCGGAGCGAGGGACCTCACGGATAATGCCGAGCGCGAACTTCAAGCGACGTCTTAAAACGCCCGCGGGGTCCCTCGCTCCGCTCGGGATGACAAACGAGAATCGAGCGGGAAATGCGATCGGTCATTTCAGCCCTGCGAACAAACTCGGCTGGGCTTCTTCGGCGAGCGCCTTCGCCCGCGTGCCGCGCCTTTCCATTATGAACTTGTCCAATTCCGGGTCGACCGGCAGCGGGTAATTGCCCGTGAAACAAGCAAGGCAAAAGCTGTTCGCCGGTTTCCCGGTCGCCGCGATCATGCCCTCGAGATCGAGATAGCCGAGACTGTCGACTCCGAGGTAATCGCAAATCTCCGGCATCGTTTTTTGATTCGCGATTAACTTTTCCGGGTCGGGAAAATCGATGCCGTAATGGCAGGCGAAGCGGTGCGGCGGACAACTCACCCGCATGTGCACTTCCTTCGCGCCGGCTTCGCGCAGATTCACGACGCGAGCCCGCGCGGTCGTTCCCCTAACGATCGAATCATCGACCACCACAACCCGTTTTCCTTCGACTGCTTCCTTGATCAAATTGAGTTTTACTCGCACATCGAAATCGCGGATGAGCTGGCTCGGCTGGAGAAAGGTGCGCCCGATATAGTGGTTGCGGACGAAGGCGTGCTCGTAGGGGATGTTGAGCTGCTGGGCGAAGCCGAGGGCGGCATAATTTCCGGAGTCGGGCACGGGCACGACGATGTCGGCCTCGACCGGAAATTGCCGCGCGAGCTGGCGGCCCATTTCGGTGCGCACCTTCGCGACGTTGACGCCGCCGATGATGCTATCGGGCCGGGCGAAATAAACATATTCGAACATGCAAAACGCCGGATTCTCTTCGCGGAATGGCCACTCCGAGCGCAGCCCATTTTCGCTGATAATGAGGACTTCGCCCGGTTCGATCTCGCGGATGAACTCGGCGTGGATGAGATCGAAGGCGCAGGTCTCGGAGGCGAGGACATAGGCGCCGTCCAGCTTGCCTAACGACAACGGCCGGAAACCGAACGGGTCGCGCACGGCGATGATTTCGCGCTCGCTCATGATGATGAGTGAGAACGCGCCTTCGATCCGGCGGAGCGCGGTGAGAATACCGCCGCCGTTGCTCGAGGGCTGAGCGAGAAGATGGAGAATGATCTCGCTATCGGCGGTGGTCTGGAAAATGGAGCCTTTGCTTTCGAGCTCGTCGCGCAGGACATCGGCATTGATCAGGTTGCCGTTGTGCGCGATCGCGAGCTGGCCGCGGAAGCAATCGACCACGAAAGGCTGCGCGTTCTTCAACGTGCTCGACCCCGTCGTGGAATAGCGGGCGTGTCCGACGGCGCGCGTCCCTTGCAGGCGTTCCAATTCCTCCTGACCGAAAACCTGCGAGACGAGCCCCATGTCGCGGTGCAGTTGAAAGCTGGACCCGGGCCCGGTGCTCGTGACGATGCCGGCGCTTTCCTGCCCGCGGTGTTGCAGGGCGAAGAGGCCGTAGTAGGTCAGGACGGCGGCGTTCGGATGACCGAAGACCGCGAAGATGCCGCACTCGTGCGTGGGAAATTCGGCGTCACTCACCCGCAAATTTGGCGCAGCTTCGACAAAAGCAAAGCAGCCTTTGTCAGCATCGCGAATTGGGGAAGATTGAGCAGACGGGAAGCGACTGCCGTTAGGCGGAGACTTCGGGAACAGCCGCCGGCCGCCGCGCGGCATTCGCGCGGCACTCCGGGCAGATCCCGTGGGTCGATTGCACATCGAGCTCGCGCTTGAGGTACTGCTCGAACGAAACCCACTCGTCTTCCACATTCACTTTGCGGCACCAGGCGCAGACTTGAACGAAGGCTTCCAAAATCCGCAATCGCCGAAAAACCCACAGTGTCGCTGTGATCACCGCAGTCGCGACGAGGAGGACGGAGAGCGCTTCGAACCAAAATTCTTGCGGACGCAGCGGCGTCTTGAGCGCCCCGAGAAAACGGAACGGCACATCGACGTACTCGTCGAGCCAGAGCACCGCCAGCAGGATCGAAAATCCGGCCACTTCGATTGCCAGGATCACCCGCTCGTAGATGTGAGAGTCCTCGATTTTCACAAGAGCGTGGGATCCTTTTGCAGCGCGTAGGCGATGGCGTTCTGCCAATCGTCATGAATCTCGCGAACCGGCCAGCGCAACGTCTCGCCCGTGACTTCGATGCTCAACTCATCCCCGCCTACCGTGCCCAGGCGAAAGGCAGGAACTGCGCGACCCTTCAGCAACTGCAAAACCGCGTCAGCGTTTTCGGGCACGGTAGAGATGACAATCCGGGACTGCGATTCGTTGAATAGAATTCGATCGAGCCGCTCCGTCCCCGCCGCGGCCAGGTCGATCGCTGCGCCTAACGAACCGGCGGGATTGAAACAGCATTCCGCGAGCGCGACCCCCAGCCCGCCTTCGCTGCAGTCGTGCGCGCTGCGGAGGTGGCCGGCCCGGATCAATTCACGCAGCGCATTTTGCACCGCCAGTTCGCGGCCAAAATCGAGCCGCGGCGGCCGGCCGGCTTTAAGCCCATGAATGACCTTGAGGAAATGGGAGCCGCCCATTTCGTCGCCGAAATCGCCTAACAAAATGACGACGTCGCCGGCAGCTTTGAAGAATTGCGTCGTGATCCATTCCTCGCGCTCGATCAGGCCGACCATCGCAACAGTCGGCGTCGGATCGACCACGCCCGCCGGGCTCTCATTATAAAGAGAGACGTTGCCGCCGATCACCGGGGTGCCGAACTTCCTGCACGCTTCCGCCATGCCTTCGACCGCCTCGCGCAACTGCCAAAAATTCTCCGGCTTGTAGGGATTGCCGAAGTTCAGGTTATCGGAAAGCGCGAGCGGGATGGCGCCGGAGCAGGTGAGATTACGCGCCGCTTCGGCGACCGCGATGCGGCCGCCCTCGCGCGGGTCGAGCCGGCAATAGAGCGAATTGCAGTCGGTCGTGGCGGCGAGAAATTTATTCGCCTCGCGCAGGTGAAAGACCGCCGCGTCCGATCCCGGCCTAACGACCGTGCCGGTGCGGACCATGTGGTCATACTGCCGATAGACCCAGTTCTTGGAAGCGATCGATGGGTCGCGCAGCAGCTGCCGAAGAGATGCAAACGCGGATTGGAAAGCCTGGCCGTCGCTCCGCGTCCGTTGCAGCGCGGACGACGCGGATATTTTTGTAAGCAGTTCTTCATCCGTGTAATCCGCGTAATCAACGGTCGGCTTTCTTGCTTCGCGGTCGTAGAGAGGCGCCTCATCCGCGAGCGGCTTCGCTGGAATTTCCGCCGCGATCACGCCATCGTTCAGTACGCGCATCATGCCGTCGTCGGTGACGCGGCCGATCTCCGCGCAGGGCACGTCCCATTTCTCGAAAATCCGCCTAACGACCTCCTCTCTGCCCTTGTGCGCGATGATCAACATCCGCTCCTGCGATTCGCTCAGCAGAACTTCGTAAGGTGTCATGGCAGTCTCGCGTTTCGGGACTTTCGCCAGATCGATCTCCACTCCGGTGCCGCCGCGGCTCGCCGTCTCGCAAGTCGAGCAGGTGAGACCGGCCGCGCCCATGTCTTGGATGCCCGCGACGGCGTCGGTCGCGAGCAATTCGAGGCAGGCTTCGAGCAGGAGTTTCTCTTTGAAAGGATCGCCCACTTGCACGGCCGGGCGGTCTTCGCGCGATTCCTCGGTCAGCTCGCGCGAGGCGAAAGCCGCGCCCGCCAGACCATCGCGCCCGGTCTCGGCGCCGACGTAAAAAACCGGATTGCCCACGCCGCTTGCCGCACCGCGCGCCAGTTGCTCGTGCCGCAGCGAGCCAAGGCAAAAAACGTTGACCAAGGGATTGCCCTCGAAGCTTTCGTCGAAATAGATCTCGCCGCCGATCGTGGGCACGCCGACGCAATTGCCGTAGTGCGCGATACCCGCGATCACGCCGGCGAAGAGTCGGCGATTGGCGGTTAATTTCGGATTTCGGATTTGAAAGCCCGGCCCCGCCTGCCCCGAAGGCTGCGTTACGGCGGATTTCCGATTTGAATTCGTCAGCGGCCCGAAGCGCAACGAGTTGAGCAAAAATTCCGGGCGCGCCCCCATCGTGAAAATGTCGCGAATGATTCCGCCCACGCCAGTGGCGGCGCCTTGAAACGGCTCGATAGCACTCGGGTGGTTGTGCGATTCGATCTTGAAGCAGATCGCCCAGCCGTCGCCGATGTCGACCACGCCGGCATTCTCCTCGCCCGCCCGCACGAGAATGTCAGGCCCGCTCGTGGGGAATTTTTTCAGCTCGCGCCGGCTATTTTTGTAGGAGCAGTGCTCGCTCCACATCACGGAAAAAATCCCCAGCTCGGTGAAATTCGGGTCGCGTCCGAGGATCCGCCGCACGCGCTCGAATTCGTCAGTCGTTAGGCCATGGTTGGCGATGACCTCCGGGGTGAGGGGCGGGTCGGCGGTGGCGTTCGTCTTCGGCATCGGGCGCGGCATTCGTGCGAAGAAGGTTCAACATCTGACCTGCAACGTCCAATTTCCGCGCCGCGCGTGCGAGGCGTTCCCGCGCCTAACGAGCCACGCGCGCACGAAGAGGCGTCGATGTAACGCGGGTGTCTCACCCCCCTGTGCGGTCGCTCCTCTCAGCGCCCGATCAAAATACAAATACCGGCTGCGAGGGCAAGAATCGGGAGCAGAATCCCCAACCCGCCGAGGCTGATGCCAAAGATTCCGATCAACCCGACGAGGATCAAATAAATTGCGAGCAGGAGCATTCCGATGTTTTTGGTGAAGGCCATAGCGGCATTCTGCCTAATGGCCCCGCGCAATGCACGCCTTATATGCGCGCGGGTTGACGCGGATGAAGCCTCCTCTACCAACGTTTCGCGCGCCGGAGCGTGCCTAACGAACTGATTTGACTTCCTCCAGCGCCCTTCTCAGCCTTCCATCCAGAGGCAAGGGAAATAATCCGTGCCGTTGCGGGTTTTCAAGGACGCAGAACCTGGACG
>JACDGM010000007.1 GCA_013815325.1 Chthoniobacterales bacterium | reverse complement strand
GCTCAGCGATGTGGTGGAATTCCTCACCCGCTTCTTCGACCGGATCGACGTGTATCACCACTGAGGAAAGATAACTCAGATGGTGCATCATCTCGTGGCGGACCTCCTTGGCAATTTCGTGCCCACTGCGGACCGGTAGGTTCGACGCGACTGCTACATTTAGCTCCGCCTGCAATCGGTGCCCCAGCCAGCGGGCCCGCACCTCCGTCACCCGCGCGACACCCTCGACATGACCAGCCGCGTCGCGAATCTCTTCGACCAGCTCAGGTTCCACGCCATCGAGCATTCGGGTGAAGACCGCTTTGCTTGATTGCCAGATGATCTGCACGATCGCGAGAGTAATGAGTAAGCCGACGATGGGATCAGCGAGCGGGTAACCAAACCAGACTCCGAGAGCGCCGAAGAGCACCGCCAGACTCGTCCAGCCGTCGACGCGTGCGTGATAACCATCGGCCACCAGCGCGGCACTCTGGATTTCCTTCCCTACCTTTATGCGGAACACAGCCACGGCTTCGTTGCCAATGAAGCCAACCACCGACGCGATCATAACCGCCCAAAGATAAGTGAGCGATTGCGGGTGCAGGAAACGCTGCACGGTTTCGTAGCCCGCCACGATCGCACTAAAGGTAATGGTAAGTACGATCGCGACGCCCGCCAGATCCTCCACCCGGCCGTAGCCATAGGTGAAACGTCGGCTCGGTTTCCAGCGCGAGAGCACGAACGCCACCCAGAGAGGAATGGCCGTCGCGGCATCGCCGAAATTATGAATTGTGTCCGCAAGTAATCCGACGCTATGAGAAAAATAGAAGACGACGATTTGAATCAGCGCAGTAATAAACAGACCCACAAACGACCATTTGAGCGCCCAGATGCCGCGCTCCGAAGTAGTGATGGACGGATCAATCGCGCCGTGGGTGTGACCGTGGCCGCCCTTGCCATGGGAATGGCCGTGCCCGTCATCGTGAGAATGGGAGTCTTCGTGAGAGTGTCCCGCCATGACGCTTCCCATTATCGGCTAAGAAGAATTTTACGCAGCCGAAAGTTTAATCGGGGCCGTCTCGATCGCCTCAGCTAAATCAGCGTTTGCTGCTCGCCCGCCGCTTCCGCTCTCGCCTTCTTGAAATTCAGATCCGGCTCGTAATCCGGATGCTCGGCGCGTTGCGTGCCATCAAGGAGACCGTCGATCGTAAGCAACTGCAGGCGCGAATACTTCTTCTCGTTCGGGCTTTCGTAGAAGCCGAGGATGCGCTAGCAGCATGCACGCTCGCCACGAATCGCCGCGCGACCTTCCTTAATTATGAAGGGCATGAGTGCGAGCGCGGCGACGCTATCGAGCCACCACCAGCCGAATAACGTGGTCGCGGCGAGCCCCACCATCAGGACGATCGACAGATACCCGCACGTGATCGCTTCCATCGCGTCGGCTCGCAGCGCGCGCGAGTTCAGGCGCGCCGCGACCCGCAATTTGTAGCCCGCGAGAATCGGCATGCCGACTTTGGCGACCAAGCCTATGACGATACCCCACGCGCTTTCATGCGTATTGGTCACACGTTCGACTACGAACAGACCATAGGCGGAATTAAAGGCGACATACGCTACGAGCGCGTAAAGCGAGTAACCGACCCAGCAGGCCGCTTTCCGTTCCACCACTTCGATGCGCGCTTCATCCGCTGAGCCGCCGGCTTCCACTTTTAGTCGCCACCAGAGCACTCCTGCACTGAACAGCTCGACGATGCTATCGATACCAAACGCTTCCAGCAGCAGACTTTTCGAAGCCCACCCGAGAAGAAGCGCAGCGGCCCCTTCGATCGTCATCCAGGCAAGGGTGATGTAGGTAAGCGAAAGCGCCAACCGCACATCCGCGCTACGCTCCGGCGAAAAGCTAATCGCCGTTCGTGTGGGTTCTCCTGTATCAGCCACGGCTACACTTAAGGGTGAAGGATTCAGTCAATAACAGGGCGTGCCCGGTCCGACGGCTGCAAATCGCGCCTGCGCCATGATGCGTACACTACCGGGTAGATCAGCAACTCGAGCAAGGCCGATGTAATAACCCCACCTATCATTGGCGTCGCGATGCGCTTGATCACGTCTGCGCCCGCTTGCGTGGCCGGCGACCACATAATCGGCAGCAGGCCGAAGAGAATTGCGCAGACAGTCATCATTTTGGGACGAATGCGATGCGCGGCGCCTTCGCGAATCGCGGCGTGCAGGTCTTCGAGTGAGTTCATGCGGCCGGCGCTGCGGAATTTCTCCCACGCATGATCGAGATAGAGGAGCATAACCACGCCGGTTTCGGCATCGAGCCCCGCGAGCGCGATCAACCCGACCCAGACGGCGACGCTCATGTGATAACCGAGCAGCCAAAGCAACCAGAACGCTCCGATTAGCGAAAACGGCACCGCGAGCAGCACGATGAATGTTTTCACGACGGAGCGCGTGTTCAGATAGAGCAGCACGAAGATGATCGCGAGCGTCAACGGCACGACGAACTTCAGCCGCGCTTCTGCGTCCTTCAGGTATTGGAACTGACCGCTCCACTGCATCGAGTAGCCAGCGGGAAACTTCACGCTCTGCGCGATCCGCTCCGAGGCGCGGCGGACAAATCCATCGATATCGCTCGTCGTCGCGTCGACGAAGACAAAGCCGACGAGTTGTCCGTTCTCGCTTCGAATGCTCGGCGGTCCGGTTTTGAAATTGATGTCGGCTAACAACTCGATTGGCACCTGCGCTCCCGCCGGAGTGGGAACAAGCACGCGCTTCAACGCAGCGAGATCCTGGCGAAAGTCGGGTGCATATCTCGCACGCACCGGATACCGCTCGCGCTGTTCGACTGTGGTCGTGATCGTCTTCCCACCGATCGCGGTTTCCACGACATCGTTCACGTCGCTCACGGTCAGTCCGTATCGCGCCGCGGCTTCGCGGTTGACGGTAAAATCGAGGAAGTAACCGCCAGTCGTGCGTTCCGCGAAGACGCTGCGCGTATCTGGGAAGCCGCTCAGGGCTTGCTCGACTTGGATTCCGACGTTTTGAATTCCGGCGAGGTCAGTCCCGAATATTTTGATGCCGAGATTGCTGCGCATCCCGGTCGTCAGCATTTCGGTGCGGGTTTGCACCGGCATCCAGAAGATGTTGCTCATCCCCGGCGTGTGGAGGTTCTGATTGATCTCCGCGACCAGCTTGTCCCACGTCATTCCGCTTCTCCATTGCGACAGTGGCTTGAGCGTCACGAGTGTTTCGAACATCGAAAGCGGCGCGGGATCGGTCGGCGTATCGGCCTGTCCTGCTTTGCCGAAGACGGTTCCCACTTCAGGCACTTGTTTGAGTTGCCGGTCCTGGATTTGCAGAATCTTCGTCGCCTCACCGATCGACATTCCCGGCACCGCAGTCGGCATGAAAAGGAGCGTGCCTTCGTTCAGCGGCGGCATGAATTCCTTGCCGAGCCGCAAAAAAGGAAACGCGGTCAGCGCGAGCAGAATCGCCGCGCAGCCGAGCACCAGCCAGCGATGCCGCAGGACGAAATCGACGGCCGGCTCGTAGATGCGAATCAGGAAACGATTCAGCGGGTTCCGCGCTTCCGGCGTGATCTTGCCGCGAATGAGCAGCGTCATAAGCGCGGGCGCGAGCGTCACCGCGAGCAGCGAGGCAAAGAACATCGAAAACGTTTTCGTGAACGCGAGCGGCCGAAACATCCGCCCCTCCTGCGCCGTAAGCGTGAAGACGGGAATGAAGCTGACCGTGATGACGAGCAGCGAAAAGAAAAGCGGGCGGCCGACGCTTTTTGCCGCAGCAATGATGACTCCGATGCGCTCCGACCCATGCGCCTCGTGGCCGTGTTCGTCGCGAAAATGCTCCAGCGCCTTGTGTGCGTTTTCGACCATGATGATCGCGGCATCGACCATCGCGCCGATCGCGATCGCGATCCCGCCTAACGACATGATGTTGCTCGTCAGGTGCAGATAAAGCATCGGCACGAACGAAAGAAGAATCGCAACCGGCAAGGTAATGATCGCGACGAGCGCCGAACGGACGTGCCATAAAAAGACAATGCAGACGAGCGCGACGACGATGCATTCTTCGATCAGCTTTTCGCGCAACGTCGCGATCGCGCGGTGAATTAAGTTGCTCCTGTCGTACGTCGGCACGATGCGCACGCCGGATGGCAGCGACGATTTGATCTCCTCCAGCTTCCGCTTCACGCCATCGATTACGGTCAGTGCGTTCTCGCCAAACCGCATCACGACGATCCCGCCGACGACCTCGCCTTGGCCGTTCAACTCCGCGACGCCGCGGCGAAACGCGGGACCGAGATGCACTTTGCCGACGTTCTTCACGTAAATCGGCGTGCCGTTGTCGACCTTCAGCACGACGTTCTCGATGTCCGCGACACCTTTGAAATAACCGCGTCCGCGGACGTAATACTCCGTCGTTGCTACTTCAAAGGTCTTGCCGCCCACGTCGCCGTTGCTGCCTTTGATTTGCCTAACGACATCGCTGAGCGGAATGCCGTAAGCGGCGAGCGCGTTCGGATCGAGATCGATCTGATATTCCTTTACGAAGCCGCCGATCGGCGCAACCTCGGCAACACCCTTCACCGCTTCGAGCGCATAACGCAGATTCCAATCCTGCAACGAGCGAAGCTGGGCGAGATCCTGTTTGCCGCTGTCGTCAACGAGCGCGTATTCGAAGACCCAACCGACACCTGTCGCGTCGGGACCGAGCACTGGATTGACTCCTTCCGGCAGATTGCCGCGAATCGAATTGAGATATTCGAGTACTCGCGAACGCGCCCAGTAGATGTCAGTGCCGTCCTGAAAAATGACATACACGAACGACTTCCCGAACATGGATTCACCGCGGACAAACTTCACACCCGGCGCGGCGATGAACGCGGAGGAAATCGGATACGTGAGCTGATCCTCAACCAGGTCGGGCGAGCGGCCTTCCCAATCCGTATAGACGATTACCTGCACATCGCTCAGGTCGGGGATCGCATCGAGCGGCGTGTGATAGATGCCGAACAGACCGGCCGCGATCGCGAACGCGGTCAGCAGAAAAACGAAGAAGCGATTGCGCGCGCTCCAGTCGATTAGCCGATCGATCATTTGGTCGTCGTTCCGATCAGTGCTTGTTGAAATCGGCGAGAGCGCCTTGCACTTGCGCCTCGGCATCGATCAGGAAATTCGCGCTCGCTACGATGCGCTCGCCTTCTGCCAGGCCGGATTCGACCGCGTAGAAATCGCCGAACTGTTTTCCGAGCTTCACTTCCCGCGGCTCGAGCTTGCCGTTGCCTTTGTCGACGAACGCGATGTTACGCCGGCCGGTCGGCATGATTGCGCTCACAGGAATCGCCAGCTGTTCTCCGCCCACGACGGCGAGGACGATGTTCGCAAACATCCCTGGCCGTAGTTTGAAATCCGGATTGTTGATATCGATGCGGACCTTGGAAATGCGACTCGTCGCGTTCAGAAATGGGTTCACGACTGCGATTGCGCCGTTGAAGTTATCGCCCGGAAATGAGTTGGCTGTGACGGCAACATTCTGCCCGGTTTCCAACGCGCCGAGTTCGCTCTCGTAGAAATCAGCCCAGACCCAGACGGTGGAGAGATCAGCGATATCGACGAGATGATCGCCGGTTTTCACCGCCACCCCCTGATGAGCCGGCAACTCCTGCACAATTCCCCGAAACGGTGAACGCAGCGTGATTGTCTCGTTAGGCGTGCGCGTCTTCTCCAGCTCCGCGATCTGCTCCGGCGTGACGTTCCATTGCTGCAATCGCGTTCTCGCGGCCGCGATCAGACGCTCCGGCGTAGCGCGCATCTCTGGCGTCCGCGCCTCATCGCGCATCCGCAACAGCATCACGAACTCGCGCTCGGTCGTCGCCAAATCCGGGCTGTAGATCGAGAGCAGCGGCTCGTCCTTTTCCACCACCTCTCCAGCCGACGCGACAAATAGCTGCTGCACGTATCCATCGACGCGCGCCACGAAAGCCCAGTGTTTCTGCAGGTCGGCTTCGACCGTGCCAACAGCGCGCACCTCTTTCTCCAGCCGCTTGCGTTCGACGGTCGCGTAAGTCACGCCGATCTGTTGCTGGCGTTCAACCGGCACAACAAACTCCCTCGGCTTCTCCCCCGCTCCTTTTGTCTCCCCGTCTTGCATCCCCGGCATGCCCTGCATCCCGCTCATGCTTTGCATCTCGCCACCGCTCGTTTTCATCACGGGCACCAGTTCCATCCCGCAGATCGGACATTTTCCCGGCGCCTCCGCGTGCACCGAGGGATGCATCGTGCAGGTGTAATAATCTATGCCTGCCGGCTTCGGCGGCGGCGGCTTGGAACAGGAGGCGATAAACGCGAGCGCGATCACCAGGATGATGTTGATGGTTCGTTTCATTTGTTAGGCTGAGATTGGGCGGTTGGGAAAACGTGGAGGTCGGCGCCGACGACGGACTCGAGTTCAGCCAGCGCAATCTGGTAATCGGTCAGGTGCTCGCGCGCTTCTGCTTCGAGATCGCGCACCGAGCGCTGCGCCGCGATCCACTCTCCGAAGGGCATTTTCCCCGACTCATACGCGATCTGACTGGCCTCGAATGTTTGGCGCGCCTGCGGGACGAGCTTGTCGCGGAAAAGCTCGACGTGATGATGCGCCGTCTCCGCTTTTTGCAGCGCATCGCGCAACGCGCCGATCGCTTCGGTCTCGGCGCGCTCCGTGGCAGCCTGCGCGGCAGCGAGATTCAGGCGCGCCTCGCTAATCGCGGCCGAATATTTGCGCGCGTTCCCCCATGGGATGTTGAAAGAAATTCCAGCATCGACTTCGCTCAGGTCGCGCGTCGCGTCGTTGTAACGCTGCCCTTCCACCTTCAGCGATGGGTCTGGAATCCAGGCGCGCTGGGCGAGCTGCACGCGTGCCTGTTCCGCCGCGGCACGCGCGCGCGCCGTGCGAATCTCCGGCTGATTCGCCACGACAAGCGGCCGAAGTTTCTCTGCCGTGAGTTCGGCATGCAGCGCTGGCGGCTCCGCCGGAATCCCGAGCGGCGCGAACGCGTCGCGATTCATCAACACATTCAACTGCGACTGCGCGCTCGCGACGTTCCGCTCCAGATCGCGGCGCATCTCGACCAGTTTCGCCGCTTCTGTTTCCGACATGAGAACGTCAGCCGCGTTCTGCGTTCCGACTTCGTAACGCGAGCGACTGATCTCGGCGATCTGCGTCAGCGAAGTGTAGTTGCGGCGGTTGAGTTCGATCTGCGCGTAACCGTTCGCGAGCCGGAAGTATGCAGAACGCGCTTTTGCAATCGCATCGAACTCCTGTCGGCGAACCGCCTCGAACGCTGCGACGGCCTCAGCGGCTGCAGCGCGAGCCCGGGCGCGATTCTTACCTGAAATCGGAATCGCCTGCTCAACGGACACCATCTGATCCGTGAAAGCATTCGGCGGGATGTCGACATAACGCCGCACTGTCGAAGTGCCCGAAACCCTCAGGTCATCCCACGCCCCTTCCTGCGCAACGCGCTGCTTCGCGGCTTCCCACTTCCGCAGCGCCTCGCGGATGGCGGGATTCTGCGCGACAACGTTTCGGGTTACCTCACGAAGCGAAAGCGGCGAAGACGAAGCTGTCGCCCGCGCGCCGTCGTCGCCGGCGTGCTCAGCGTGAAGAGATAGAGTTGTAAGTAATAAGAGAGTGAGTGTTTTCATTGATCCAAACGAACGAGTGAAGGCAAGGCGTGCCGGTGAATGGGCACACCTCGGGCGTCAACGTCCGTGGATCAGATGAGCAACGTGCAGAAGAGCGCGAGCGGGGGCGGAGAATGGGCCAGCCCTTGCGCTATGAGAAACTGAGTCGAGCGACGTGGCGCGTCGAAGATCGGTGCAAGCACTGCGTGCAGCACCGGCGCAATCATCACGAAGGATGACTGCAACGCTGTTGCCGTAGCGCTGGGCTGCACCGGATTTTGTGGGGCGAGGATGCACGATTTCGTCTTCGCGCAGCAGTCTGCCGAGCAGTCCATCGTTCGCGTCGGCATGGTCATGCCGCAGGTTTGCGCCGAGGCATGGAAGGACGCCGGGAAGAGCGCCAAAAACACTAATGCAGCGATGGTGCCGTGCTTTGTCACTGCAGCACTCATAGCAGAAAGGAAGCCCGCTGTCGAGCGGGCGCCCGCATCGCAGGTTGAAAGCCAGCGCGGCTCAGGATACTTTCCCCTCCGATGAAAGTCCTCGCGCTCCTAATGATGTGTTCGTTTGTAGCACCTGCTTTCGCAGTGGACCCGAAGGAGACGATGTGCGTGAAACAGAAAGATGGCACCTACAAGTGTAAGGCGAGCGGAAAGATTGAGAAGGTGCCTTGCTGTGACACGCCCAGCAACGACCCCAAGCCCACCCCCAAGCCGAAGAAGCAAGAGAGTGGCTCGAAACTTCGGCGTTCAGATCAGAGGCTGCTGCTCGCCCGCCGCTTCCGCTCTGGCCTTTTTGAAGTTCCGGCTCGTAATCGGGATGCTCGGCCCGTCGCGTGTTATCAAGGGGAGCGTCGATCGTAAGCAACTGCAGGCGCGCATATTTTTTCCCGTTCGGGCTTTCGTAGAACCCGGCTGATGCGGCATCCTTTACCATCGCGGCCGTCGGCTGCTCCAGGGAAATGAACAATGCGATATCCGCCTTCTCGCGTTCACGGACATGACTAAGTGCGCGCACGTCATCGGGCTTGATCCCGCCGCCCGTGCCGGCGCGAAAGATGGCTCGCCCCCTTGAACGCCTGAGATACTCGCCATGGTTCACACTACCTGATCGGGAGCCAGGGCGCACGCGCGCGCATCGCGCTCGATCTGGATGGTAGAATGCTGAATGGTGAATTCTTCATGCAAATGCTCACAGACTTCGTGGAGAAAAGCGTCGCCGGGATGCGCACCCGGCATCTCGAGGTGAGCCGTCAGCGCGGTTTCCGTGGTGCTCATCGGCCAGACGTGCAGGTCGTGCACCGTGCTCACTTCCGGAAGCCCGCACAGATAGTCTCTTACTTTGGGCAGATCGATTTCTTCCGGGACGGCCTGCAGAGCGAGATTAGTCGAATCGCGCAGCAAACCCCACGTGCCCCACACGATTACGACTGCGATGATCAAGCTAATCACCGGATCTATCCAGTGCAGTCCCGTCATGATGATAATGATGCCGGCAACCACCACTCCCGCGGAAACTCCGGCGTCGGCCGCCATGTGCATGAATGCCGCCCTGATATTTAGATCCCCCTTCCGGCCGGACATGAACAGAAGCGCAGTCGCGGTATTAATCGCAATGCCTACCAGTGAAACCCAGACCACGGTTTTGCCGGCCACCTCAGTCGGGTCACCGAAGCGGCGTATCGCTTCCCACGCGATAGCTCCTACGGAGATGAGAAGAAAGATGGCGTTAAAAAGTGCGGCGAGAATGGAAGAAGAGCGAAGCCCGTAAGTCCGCTTATCGGTTGCCTTCGTCTGCGCCAACGCGGCCGCTCCCCACGCGAGCAGCAGACCCAGCACGTCACCCATGTTGTGCCCGGCGTCTGCCACCAAAGCCAATGAGTGGGCGAAGAGGCCGAAGACCACTTCGAGGATGACGAAGCCGAAGTTGAGACTTACTCCAATGGCAAAGGCGAGTCCGAATGACTTCGGCGCGTGCGCGTGGCCAGCATGCGAGGCGTGGCTGTGATCGTAGTCGTCGGGTCGTGGTGGTCGTGGTCGTGTTGCATAAATTGGTTTTTCCTGGTTAGCGTCCTGAGGGAACTTTTGCGCAACCCACGCAAGTCGGGAACGAGCGCACGGGGCGCGCCTCAACAAAAAAAAGCGCGGCGCGAAGGCGCAGCTGCGCTGGGCGGCTCTAAGCCAGCTGCGGGGGGAGATCGATCGAAGCAGCCAAACGCGGCGGCGCGGCTTCGTCCCTTATTCGCAAAGCGAGGGCAGGTTGGAAGGGACGATTGAAACGAAATTCCAAGTCAGCGATTACTACCGCGCCCATATGAATTGCACAGGCGCACTGCGGGCAAGGGGCCTTTCCGTGATCGGGGCTGGATTGCGATGTCTGCGTCGAGCAAGGTCCGCGAACAAGGTCGCTCGCCGCATCGGCAATGATGTCCCCGACAAACAGCAGCATGATCAGACTGGCGATCAGCCGTAAGGCTCGCTTGCTCACCGGGAACTTCATCCGCGTAAGGAATAGGCCAATTTTTCCGATCGTCAACGGGATGGTCCGATGCGGAACGACCTATTGGCTGGTCTTCAGATCAGTGACTGCTGCTCCAAGTCGGCTTCCGCTCTCGCCTTCTTTGAAGTTCAGATCGGGCTCGTAATCCGGATGCTCGGCCCGTTGCGTGCCATCAAGGAGAGCCTCGATCGTAAGCAACTGCAGGCGCGGATATTTTTTCCCGTTTGGGTTTCGTAGAAGCCCTCGTTACCAAACACTGTTTGAGAACGCACGTGTCCCCACTCCCATTGTCGCCGGTCATCGCAGCGCCTGCGACTAACGAACGCTCAGCTCACTTCGAGCAGGCGGCTTGACGAATATGCCGATGCCGGTATATGCTCGCGCTGTTATGAAGCTTAACGAACTGAAAACTATTCTCCGCTCACATCCTTCGGCTTATCCGCGTTTTATTTTGCCCGATGGCGATCAGGTCGCCGCGCATTTCCACATCACCGAAGTCGGCCATGTGACAAAACGCTTTATCGACTGCGGTGGGACGCTGCACGATAAAGCCGATACATGCCTGCTTGGGACCTATGTGGCAGACGACGTTGAGCATCGCCTGGATGCTGGGACTTTTGCGAAGATCCTCGATCTGGGTGCGCAGGTCCTCCCGCACGACGATCTCGATGTGGAAGTGGAGTATGACTGCTGTGTGGTGGCGCAATATCCGGTCACGACGGCGCGAGTAGCGGGCGAACAGATTGAGCTGCAGCTCGGAGAGAAGCACACCGATTGTCTCGCGAAGGAGAAGTGCGGGATCGATGGCGAAGGCTGTGGAAGCGGAGAGACTGCCGAGACCGCAGCAGCCCCGAGCTGCTGCTAACACACTCATGGATCTCATCCGAATCTACCAATGCTTCTGCGATCCAACCCGGCTGCGCATTCTCCATCTGCTAAGTCAGACGCCGCTCTGTGTCTGTCATTTCCAGGAGATCCTCGATGAGCCGCAGGTGAAGATTTCAAAGCACCTCGCCTACCTGCGCGAGAGGGGGATGGTCGTGGCGGAGCGCGACCAAAATTGGATGATTTATTCGTTGCCGAAGAAGCGCGATGCCGAGCTGCAGGCGAACTTGAAGTGCTTGCAGGACTGCGTGCAGACAGACTCCATCTTCAAACGTGATCTTCGCGCCCTCGCTAAGCTCCGCACAAAGGCCGACGCACCGGATGGAGCCTTGCTCGCATAGCGAATGAAGCGCGCCCAAGCTATCGGGTTTTACGTGTCGCAGTGGCGCTCAGATGACGATGACGTTGGTAACGTTCGGGCTCTGTCTCCAAACGGGAGCGAACCGCTGGAGCTATGGAGCGCTTGCCGTCACGATGCTGCTCGTTCTAGGAAGTCATATGACATTTGGACCTAAGCAACAGCGCCCGCTGAGCCCCGCCAGCAAGAGATGCATTTCGGAATTCCTCGGCACCTTCGCCCTCGTCTTCGCGGGCACGGGCGCGATCGTCATTAACGACATTGCGGGAGGAACGGTCTCACACGTCGGCATTGCTCTCACATTCGGCCTCATCGTGATGGCGATGATTTATACCTTCGGGGACATCTCCGGCGCCCACATTAATCCTGCTGTTACTATTGGCTTCGTCGCCGCTGCCGAATGCCGGCAGCAGAGGGTATGCGTTTCATCGTGAGCCAGATCGCGGGCGCGATTGCGGCAAGTGCGCTTTTGCACCTGCTTTTTCCCACTGATCGATTGTTAGGGATCACTCTGCCCGCAGGCAGCGCGCTGCAGTCGTTCGGCCTGGAGTTCCTACTCACCGCGCTTCTTATGCTCGTTATTCTCAATGTCTCTCTAGGCGCGAAGGAGAAAGGCATAACCGCTGGCATTGCCATCGGCGGCGTGATTGCACTCGAAGCCATGTTCGCCGGCCCGATTTGCGGCGCTTCGATGAACCCCGCGCGCTCACTCGCTCCGGCCCTGGTCGCGGGTCATTTCACGTCCTTGTGGATTTACCTTATAGCTCCGGTCGCGGGGGCATTGCTGGCAGTGCCCCTTTGCATTTGCGTGCGCGAGAGGGGTTGTTGCGATACGTCCGCATTGGAGAGGGCGACATGAACGACGCACCGATCGAAGCGCCCTCTGGAATTCAAACGCGCGAACTGCTCGTATCCGACTACCCGCTGATAGCGAAGCTCTGGGCGGAAGCCGACGGGGTGGAGATCGCAGAAGGTGACTCACCGGAAGAAATCGGCCGCTATCTCTCGCGCAACCCCGGGCTCAGCCGTGTCGCCCTGGACGGTGCCAGGATCGCGGGCGCGGTTCTATGTGGTCACGACGGCCGTCGCGGATTCATTTATCATCTCGCCGTTGCGCCCGCTTACCGTGAGTGTGGCATCGCAAAATTGCTCGTCGGCGAGTGCATGGCAGGCCTGCGGGCGGCCGGTATCGTGCGGGCGATCATCCTCGTGGCCGAGGATAATCCCGGAGGGCACGCGTTTTGGCTTCGGGACGGATGGGAAGATATTTCGGGTGCAACACCGATGGCGAGAGACGTTGCATGACAAAGAAACGCCTCCTTTTTGTCTGTGTCGAGAATTCCAACCGGAGCCAAATGGCGGAAGCCTTCGCGCGAATCCATGGCGGCGCTGCAGTGGAAGCCTACAGTGCCGGATCGCAACCATCCGGTGTAGTAAACCCGAAAGCAGTCGCAGCGATGCGGGAGGTTGGCTATGACCTATCCACCCACGGCTCCAAGTCGCTCGATGACATCCCGCAGGTGGAATACGATTTCGTTGCGACAATGGGTTGCGGAGACTCGTGCCCGGTCGTGAGAGCCAGGTGCCGGGCGGGCTGGCAGATACCCGACCCTAAGAACCTTCCACCAGCCGAATTCAACCAGGTGCGCGATCTCATCGAGCAAAAGGTGCGCGCCACACTGGCTGATCTGAAATAGCCACTGCTACTCCCGCCCGCAGCTCGCACTTAAATCAGCGACTGCTGCTCGCCCGCCGCTTCCGCTCTCGCCTTCTTGAAATCAGATCCGGCTCGTAATCCGGATGCTCGGCCCGTTGCGTGCCATCAAGGAGAGCCTCGATCGTAAGCAACCGCAGGCGCGCATATTTTTCCCGTTCGGGCTTTCGTAGAAGCCGACTGATGGGGCGTCCTTCACCATCGCCGCCGTCGCCTGCTCCAGGGAAATAAACAATGCCATATCCGCCTTCTCGCTCACGGACATGACTAAGTGCACGCACGTCATCGGGCTTGATCCCGCCGCCCTTCACGCTCACCGCGATCTTGCGCACTTCCTTGCGGTCGAGATGGCGAAAGAACTTTACGCCATCGATGCCGGCATTTGCGCCTTCTTCTTTGCTGGAACGGCTGCGCTTCCACGAGCGACACCGCCCGCCACTGCAACTAGTTAACTTCTACTTCGATGGCGTTGGTAACTCAGCGCAGCCGGAGAAGCTTAAGCGAGCGGCGCGACGCTGCCGCGGTCGCACGCAAGCGAGCAACCCGACGAACTCTCAGGCACGCTGTCACGCCCGTTGCACGGCCGTTTCCGCTTTCGTTTTTTGAAGAATCCCCCGCTGTCGGGACGCTTGGGTCGATCAGCCGCGACCGCGCCTGGGATTTAACCGGCGAGCGAGTGCATCTTTGTTTTCCTGCCAGGTGTGAGAAGGGTCACCACTAAGCGGCCCCCACAGCAGATGTCCCGAGTGCCGCCAGTTATCCAGCTCGATACCCTGGGCAAAAGGTCGGCCCCGGGCGGTGACTGCGATGACATTATGCTCGGTGTCAGTTCCCGCATCAGATTCAGCCCAGTGGAGCTCGAGCGTTTTTAGCTTCTGCGCATCCAACCGCAGCAGTAACTCGGTGGCAAATTGATAACAGTATCCTCCTTTCTTCACTCCGATGTTAATGAGAAAACACTGGACGGTTGGCGATGAGACCATCTGCCATTTGCGGGCTAGCTCTAATCCCGTCGTGTAGGCGACGTAGGCAACGCGCCGAGCTTCGTCTGGATTAACGCTCGGAGATAACGCTACGAGTCGCGCCCTTAAGGCTGCATCTTCCGCCGAAGTGGCGAGAACGAGTTCGCCGCGGGAACGCGCCGTGGCAGATGGGGGATAAGCGGCGAATGCCAATGGCGCCGCCAGAGTGAAAATGATGAGATTGGAGCGGAAACGCCGCGCAAAAAAAAGTTTGGTCATATGCCTGCCATAGCCTAGGGGCGCGGAGAATCAAATCCCCCGGCTTCCTTCGGTGCCAAGCTACGATATTAGCGGGAAGGCAACACAACCGGAGTCTTCCGCCTTACCAAGCCTAGAAAGACTTTTTCGACTTTCGTTTGGAGGTTGGCCATTTCCGACACTTCGAATGCGGCCTCAGAAAAAATCGATAAAAGCGTTGCGCGCCTGATCGTAGCTGCCTAAATCACGGCTCCAACTGCAGGGAAAGGAGGCGAGATATTAAATGAAAATCTTCAAAGCAATCATGATCGTGGCCGTGGCGGCGGCCACTGCATTAAGTCTGGGGGCTTGCGCGCAGCATAAAGAGGCGGCAACGACAACACAAGCACCCGCCTACTCGAAATAACCGTCCGGTTCTCCGTCTGCGGATAACTCTAACCGGAAAGGCCAGGTCGGCTTATGGCCGGCCTGGCTTTTTCTTTTGGCCCCGGTGAAGGTATTGAGGAGGCATCGTTTCACAACTCCTCCGAGAGCGACGCGGAGCAGCAGACGCTGATCTGATCGCGAACAGTTCGGCGAGCGGATTCGCCGGCACCTAGCCGCTCGTGACTCCTTTCGGTGACTTGAAGAGCAGGTTGTAATCGCGATTCGAGTTAAACGGCGGATCGAGATAGATCAGGTCTACCGACTCATCCGCCATGTGTTCCCGCAGCACCTGCAAATTGTCGTCGTAGTAAGGCTGGTTCACCTTCAGGAACTACCGAGCACCGTTACTTCGGCACAGCAAGATCACCGGAGCGTTTGTGAAAGATCACCCCCTCCGGCGTCCACGCAGTCGCTTGATATCCTCGCTCCAGCAGTCCGGCTAATCTTGGAAAATTCCGGATCGGATAAAGCGCCTCGGGACCGGCTTCCGTGTCGATAACGTACTCGGGCGGATGCAAGGCAAAATCCACTGCCAGCTTGTCCCAGACTCCGAGTCGGATACGGTCGTGCGTGTTCAAGCCTGGCACTCGCCCGCCGAAAACATAGCCGGTCAACGGAAAGGTCGCGATGTAGCGGGATGCGGGCCGGCGGCCCGCATCAAGATAGATTTCTGGGAACTGTCCCCAGACGAAAATCCGGTCGTTGGGCGCCGAGTTCTTCGCGAGGTAGCGTCCGGCTACTGTTGGTTGGCGTCGCGCGGCCAGACCTTGCCAGTGAAGAACGAAAAACGCAACGACGGTCAAGGCCAGCCAAGTCTGCATGATCAACGGTCCTGGCATCCACCAACGCGGTTGCACCTTTTGTCGCCACACTGCCGCATACGCGGGAGCCGCCAGGAGCACGAGCGGCGGGAGCAGCTGGATATAGTAGTGCGGGTAGAATCGCGCGCCCGCTGCCGCTCCGATCATCGATGCTCCGAGCAACCCGAAGAGCGCGATTCTCTCCGCCGTCTTGTCCGCCCAAAGATCCCCTTCGCCGCGCAACGCCAGAGCAGTGCCGATGAGCAATGGCAAGCAGATCGCCGCAAAGCTCAGCGACTGCATGATGCCCTTCTCCCAAAACACATGCGGCACGGTATGATCGGCCACCGTCCAATAGGATGCCTCGCGCAAGATGCCTTGATAAGCGAGAATCGTCGCCACAGACGCCAAAGCCCCGAGAAAACCCGCCGTCAGGATCGCGGCTTGTGCCACCGATTCGCCTTTGGCTCGACCGCGGCTCCTGCGATAGCTGGGCAGAAGCAGGTAGATCGCTAATGGCACTGCGGCGATGGCACCAGGCTGCTTAAGCAAAAAGGCAGTGCCGAGCAGCGCGCCCGCCGCGAGCAGCTCCGGTCGAAACCTTGAGTGGCTCCGCCCCAAGCCGATCGCCCACGCCCAGACCAGAGGCAGGTTCATCATAATCTCGCCGTTGAAGGCGAGATTCTTCCAAGTCGCGAAGCTCCCGAAGACGCTGGCAAGCAGCGCCGCGGTCAGGCCCGTAGGCCGGTCGAACAACTCGCGGCCGATAACATACAGGCCGCCCATCGTAGCAAGAGTCCACAGGAGCGCGACGACGTGGAGCGCACGCCAGTTGTATTCTCCCGCCACCTCAAACACTCCGGCATACGTCCAGAACAAGAGCGGCGGTTTGCGTTCCACTGCGTCAACATAAGGTTTCCCACCTTCCACGATCTCGTTGGCAACCACCGCGTAGATCGCCTCGTCATCAATTGCCCTGGGATGCAGCACCGACGGCAAGCGCGTGACAACTGTCAGGAGCACGATCGCAATGACAGCCTTCCACCTCGCGAAAACGTTCGCGCGCATCATTTCCTTCGTTCCCAACGATCCTCCTTTCACTCGTTCGTTCCCTTGTTCCCAAACTCCGTTTGGGAACCCAAGTATCCGGGAAACTCTGTTCCTCAGTCCGGTTGCCGCCAGTCATCGCAGCGCAACCGGCGAGGCCCCTTCCAGCCATTCGTGCGCAGACGAATAGTGTCAATGCTCGCGTGACGCTGGGCGTTCAAATTAGGGGCTGCTGCTCGCCCGCCGCTTCCGCTTTCGCCTTCTTGAAGTTCAGGTCCGGCTCGTAATCCGGATGCTCGGCCCGTTGCGTGCCGTCAAGGAGAGCCTCGATCGTAAGCAACTGCAGGCGCGCATATTTTTTCCCGTTCGGGCTTTCGTAGAAGCCGGCTGATGCGGCGTCTTTCACCATCGCCGCCGCGGGCTGCTCCAGGGAAATGAACAATGCTGGCATTCAAGCAACACGGCGGCGAACACGGCCAGGTAGCCCCAATGCCCGGCGCGTGAAGCGAGATCGACGAAACAGTTAAGCACGTGCATGAGCTCTCGAACTTCGCAGTGCGTCGGACTTAACGACGAGCACGAGACAAATCATCGCGAGCACGCCGCAGCTCACAAAACCAACCCGGACGCCATAAAGCTGCGTAAGCAGACCGACAAGCAGTGGCCCAACCATGTCGCCGAATTCCTTGAATGATTGCGCGGCACCCATGCTTGCACCGAGCTTCTTCTTTTCTGCGAGCGCACCGACCAGCGCATCACAATTTGTCCAGACGGTTCCGACTCCGAGACCAGCGACAACGATGATCGCGAGAAGTAAAATCCCCGTGGTGAATGTCGTTAGGATGATCGCGAAGGCCGCGAGCGCCAGGCCGACGATGACTGTCACGCTGATAGAAATCCTATCCGCGAAGTAACCAGCGAGTGGCTGCACGAGTAGATAACTGAGCGTCGCCGCGCTAACCGCAGTGCCAGATTGCAACGGGGTGTAGCCGATGCCATGGAGATAGACAGGCAGAAACCCGAAGAGGATTCCAACCATGAACATATTGATCACGATCACGGCATAAACCGGCAGCAACCGGGGTTCTTTGAAGATGAGAAAGAACTGCCGGAGCGTCATGTCGTCGTCATCATCTTTCAGGTTGTTGTCTTTGTTCTGGTCGCGCGGCAGGAGCAGGCTAAGCAGCAATGCCACGAGACCGACTCCCGCCGAAACGATGAAGATCATGGCAAATCCGTAGCCGTGGATGAGAAATCCGCCGAGCGCTGGAGCAATGACGTAGCCCGCGCCTTTGATTGCATTGTAGATTCCAAAAGCCTTGCCCCGCCCGGTTTCAAAATACTTCGCGACGAGCGTGATTGAGACGGTTGAAAGGGCCGCCGCGCCGAGTCCTTGAATGAAGCGCACGAGCAATAAAAGTTTCGGGTTGATGACCAGGAAAAGGAGGGAGCCGAGGACAAAGATGCCGAGACCCACGTTGAGAGTCAGCTTCATCCCGCTTCGGTCCGCGATGAAACCGGCGAGCGGTTTCGCGAATAGCTCTGCGAAATCATAAACCGCGATCAGAAGTCCAACAACAAACGCGCCGGCGCCAATCGCCTCGGCATAGGGCGGCAAGTTGGTCGCAACGATGTGCGCGCCGAATGATGTGACAAAGCCGCAGAGCGCAAGAATGCCCAAGTGCCAATAACAAGGGCGACTCATATGCGCATGGGTTTTAGCGTGCCGGAAGATTCGGCGGCCGAATGCAAGGTTAGCGGAGATTTGCGCTCGAAGACTTTGTAAAGCGTCGGGAGAATGAAGAGCGTCAGGAGCGTGGAGCTACTGAGACCGCCGATAACCACGGCAGCGAGCGGCTTTTGAATTTCGCTGCCCGGTCCGGTGGCGAAGAGCATCGGCACAAGACCGAGCGCGGCCACGCCGGCCGTGATCAGCACCGGTCGCAATCGCAGCACGGCGCCTTTCACAACCGCCAGTTCGACGTCCATTCCTTCGCGTCGCAGTTCGTTAAAATAGCTCACCATGACGATGCCGTTGAGCACCGCCACGCCGAAGAGCGCGATGAATCCAACACTCGCGCTGACGCTCAAGTTAAAGCCCCCGATCACGAGCGCGAGAATTCCTCCGATCAACGCGAACGGGATGTTCGAAAGGATGAGCAGAGCTTGTTTGACCGAATTGAATGAGCTGAACAGCAGCAGGAAAATCGCGGCGATTGTGATCGGCACGACGATAGCGAAGCGCTTCATCGCGCGCTGCTGATTTTCGAACTGACCGCCCCAAGTCATGAAGTAACCTGACGGGAGTTTTACTGCAGCATCGATCTTTCGCTGTGCTTCATGGACGAAGCTGCCAATGTCTCGGCCGTTAACATTGCAAAGAATGACAATCCGTCGCTGGCCGCTTTCCCGGCTGATCTGTCCGGGACCTTCTACGGCGTGGACATTGGCAACCTGACTCATCGGGATAAGGGCGCCGCCCGGCGACGAAATCAGGATCTGGCGGATGGAGTCCACGTCCTTGCGCGCATACTCGGGGAAACGCACAGCCAGACCGAAGACTTTCAAGCCTTCGTAAATCTTTGTAACTTCTTTGCCGCCAATCGCGGTCTCGATGACATCCTGCACGTCGGCCACGTTGATGCCGTAACGAGCGATCTTATCCCGGTCGATTTCGATTTCGAGATAAGCGAGTCCGCCGACCTTCTCGACGTTCACGTCCGCCGCGCCGCCAACGCTACTCAGGACGTGAGCAACGGAATCCGCATTCTTTGCGAGCAGATCAAGATTGTCGCCAAAGATTTTGACGGCGACCGCCGACTTCACGCCGCTTACGAGTTCATCGACGCGCAACGCGATGGGCTGTGTGAAGCTAGCGCTCGCGCCCGGCAATTTTTCAATCGCCTCGCGCATCTGATTGACGAGTTCCTCTTTCGAGCGAGCGCTCTTCCATTCCTCCCGCGGTTTTAAGGTCACGAGTGTTTCACTCACATTGACGCTATCAGGATCCGAAGCGATATCGGCGCGACCCGTTTTAGAAACGACGTCGATCACTTCGGGAAATCCACGCACGATTTCCTCGAGACGCGTCTCGAGGTCGAGTGATTGCGCGAGCGAGATACTCGGTAAGCGCGTGACTTGAATTGTGACGGCGCCTTCATCGAGTGACGGCAGGAATTCAGTGCCGATGAAAGGCACGAGCGCGAAGGCGCCGATGAGAGCGATGACCGCCGCAACAACCACGCGCCACGGGTGACGGACGCACGGCTTGAGCGCGACCAGGTAGATGTGCTTTAGCCAGCTAATGTGAAAGGGGTCATGGTCGTGCGGCACCTGTTTCAAAAAAAACGTGCTCAGCATCGGCACCAGCGTGAGTGACAAGAGGAGCGACCCGAGCAAGCCGAAGGAAATCGTAAAGGCGAGCGGGCTGAACATTTTGCCCTCGAAACCCTGGAGCGTGAACAACGGCAGGAAAACAATGATGATAATAAAAATGCCGAAGACGATCGGGCGACCGACTTCTTTGGCGGCGTAAAGAACCGTTTCGACTTTGTTCAGATGACCACGTCGTTGACCGGGATCGGGCTTCTCGGTCAGATGGCGGTGAATGTTTTCCACCATGACGACGGCGCCATCGACCATCATCCCGATGCCGATGGCGAGACCGCCTAACGACATTAAGTTAGCTGTGAGTCCCCACCACCTCATCATGATAATGGTGAAGAGTGCGGCGAGCGGCAGAACCAGCGTGACGATGATCGCGCTGCGGACATCAGCGAGGAGCACGATCAAAACGATCAGGACGAAAATCGCGCCCTCTTCCAGCGCCGTCGTGACCGTGTGGATCGCCTTCTTGACGAGATCCGTCCGGTCATAGTAGGGCACGAGCTCTACTCGTTTCGGCAATGCTTTTTGAATTGCAGGAAGTTTTTCTTTCACTGCCGTCACGACATCGCGCCCGCTCGCGCCTTTGAGCATCAGCACGATGCCGGCAACGACTTCTCCGTTCGCGTTCATCGTGGCCGCGCCTTGTCGCAGTTCCGCGCCGACTGCCACATCCGCCACGTCGCGCACATAGATGGGCGTGCGCTCGTGCGTGGCGACAATGATCTTTTCGATGTCCTCCACGTTCTTAATGAGCCCGATGCCCCGCACCACATACTGCTCCGATCGGCTCTCGATAAAGTTGCCGCTCGCGTTCGCGTTATTCTTTTGCAGCGCTTCGGAAACCTGCTCTAAAGAGATGCCAAATGCCGTCAGACGGTCGGGTTTGACCGTGACCTGGTATTGTTTCACGAAACCGCCAAATGAATTCACTTCCGTTACCCCAGGAACGGTGCGCAGGATCGGTTTCACGACATAGTCCTGGATCGTGCGCAGTTCGGTCGCGTCGTATCTTTTGTCGCGGCTGGTGAGTGTGTACTGAAACACTTCGCCGAGACCCGTCGTAATTGGGCCTAACGAGACCTCGACTCCGGCAGGAAGACTTTCACGCGCTGTCTGCAGGCGTTCCGAGACGAGTTGGCGGGCGAAATAATCGTTCACCCCATCCTCGAACACGATGGTGATAACGGCGATGCCGATTTTGGAAACGGAGCGGACTTCCGTCAGGCGGGGCAATCCCGACATCTGAATTTCAATCGGTCGGGTGACCAGTTTCTCAACCTCTGGCGGCGACATTCCGCCGGCAGTGGCGATCAGTTGCACCTGCACGTTGGTGACGTCAGGAAATGCGTCGATCGGGATTTGCTTGAGCGCGAGCAGGCCGAAACCGGCGAGAATCACAGCTCCCAGAATCACCAGCATGCGCTGGCGGACAGAAAAGGCTAGGATCGAGTTGATCATTACTCAGTCCTCTTTTAGCTCGCCTTTGAGCAGCTCGGACTTGAGGATAAAGCTGCCCTCCGAGACAATCTTTTCGCCTTCCTTTAGACCGTCTAGCACCTGGACCTCGCTCCGATGTCGCACGCCGGTTCTGACGACGCGCTTTTCAAATCTGGTGTCGCCGATCGCGACGAAAACGATCTGCTGGTCTTCCTCGCTTTGCAGCGCGCCTTCTGGAACAACGAGGACGTTCTTCGCTACCTGGGTGGTAATTTCCACGTCAGCGAACATTCCGGCCTTGAGTCGACCATCGGCATTGCTCGCTTCAATCCGGACTTCAAGAGTGCGCGACGTTTCGTCGAGCCGATCACCAACGCGAACCACGTCACCCACGAACCACTCGTTAGGGTAAGCGATCACGGCGAAGGTCGCCTTCTGGCCAACTTCCACGGCGCCGATGTCGCGTTCTTTGATCTGCGCCAGGACCCACCGATTGGTGGGATCACTGATCGTGTAGATCTGAGTGTCTTTGCCGACTAACTCTCCAACGGTGCTCTTCCGTTCCACAACCACGCCGTCGATGGGGGCCTTCAGTTCGAGCGCCTTGCCAAGAAGCTCTGGCGTCTGAACGAGACCCATGACATCGCCCGCCTTGACCTGGTCCTGCAGGTCATAACTTAACTTGATCAACCTTCCTTCGAGAGTGCTCGCAACCTTCGCAGTCTTGTTTGCGTTCTCACTCACGCGGCCCGCGGCCTTAATCGTTGTTTCCAAATCTTCCCGCTTCACGGGCTCCGACTTAATCGTAATGAGCTGGAGATTGTCCTTCGTAAGCAAGACGACGTTCTCTTCCTGTTTCTTCGCAGGTGTAGCGGCAGTTTCGTCATTATCCTTCTTGCCACATCCACCAAGCCCGGCCAGCAAGAGCACGATGAAGATGGCGAATCCGACTCTTTGTTTTGAATGAGTCATAGCTGTGGAATTCAGGGATTAGTGTCGAGTGGGACGCCGATCGCCGATTCCAGCTCGGCGCGTTGGCCGGCGACGTTGCCGAGCGAGTCGTAGTAACTGGAGAGCGCATCGAAATAGGTGCGCTTCGCGTCGAGGTAGATGATCAGCGTTGTGGCGTTCTGCGCGTAGCTCTGCTCCGCCTGACTAACGAGCGCCTTTAGCTTCCTCAAAAACTCGGGCGTATAGAGCGCCCGGACTTTCTGCGCAAGCTCCAGATTCTTGCTTGCTGTCGTAACCGCGGCCTCTATTTCACGACGAGTCTTTTCAATCTCCGCCAGCGTCTTCTGCTGCTCCGCGGTCGCCGTCTGAATCTCTCCTTTTTTCCGATCCCAAAACGGCAAAGCGACCGTGACTCCCAAGCCATAGATTTGTTCGTTATGGGTGTATTCAACTTGCGGCCCAACCGCAAAATCTGGCCGGCGCCCAAAGCGAGTCGCACGCAGGTTTAGGCCCGCTGACTCCGCTTGCACATTAAGCGTGCGCAAGCTCGGATTTCGCGCCATCGCCAGCGCGACGTAGCTGGCATTCGCGGCCGATCGCACCCCAGCCCCCTCTAGCGTGCCTTCGACCTCAAGTGACGCCGACGGTAACCTGCCTAACAAGCTGTTTAACGTGACGCGCGCGGCGGCAACCTTTCCTTGGGCGTCCAGCAACTCGCGCTGGGCCGCGATCAGTTCAGCCTGGCTCTTAAGCGTTTCGAAATCGGAAGCGTAACCGCTCTCTGCACGCTTCCGGGAGGATTCGACAAACGTTTGTGAGGACTCGACCTGCTCCTGCCGCAGTGTGGTGATCTTCTGCGCCGCCAGCAGCTCGTAAAAGGCGCGACGCACTTTCGCTGCGATTTCAAAACGAAACGCTTCTACCGCAAGCTGCTGCACGGTCACATCTTCCTGCGCGAGCGCGATCTTCAGCGCACGCTTACCCGGCCATTCAAAAAGCTGGCTCAGCGCAAAGTCGCCGTGAAAATCGTCCTTCGACCCAATGCCGGATTCGCTTGTGCGCCGAACCCCCGGAGCAAAGCTGAGCTCGGGGTTGGCGCGCGTTCGCGCCGTAATAACACCGCCTTTGGACGCACCGACACTTGATTCCAGCACGCGCAATTCGGGATTGCTGCGCTGCGCCTCGTCAATAACCTCCGGCAGCCTGTCTCCCTTCGCTGCCGAAGCCGCGGCGAGGAGAGCAAGCATTGGGAATATGGTGATTGACTGAAACATAAAATGACCTAACGAATGAAGGACGGAGAGAGCTTCTCGCGTAGGGGCAGAGATCGCCCGACGAGAGAGGGCAGAAAAGAGTGAGCAGCCACGCCGCAGGCAGCGGCACGACAAGACCCACCGTTAGGCCAGTTGAGGCGGATGATCGATCGAAGGCCGTGCTCCGACTGGAGCAGCCTCATCGACATCGGAGTATCTAACCGCGCTCGGCGGAGCCGGGCTCAGTGCAGCCAAAGGGCTGCCAATCGCCGCCGTGTCATCGTGACTGCCAGTCGCCGATTTCGCGGTGTTCCCCTTCGAATGATCGGAGGAATGCGACACCTGGCCCGCGACCAGGCATCCTGCCACATCCCAGACGTCATCCAGGATGTCGCCGCTAAAGGCGAGAATCGCCAATACCCCCACAAGGGTCTGCGAGATTCTATTCTGGAAGAGTTTCATCATCGCCTGAAAACATCTACTGAGCGATTCGGGGACGTCAACGGCCGCCTGCGGTTTCGTGGCGCCTCGCCTGGTCGGTCTTCGTGTTTTTTTGCCCTGCCTGCGGCCCGCGCGACCACTGCATCATGCGGTCGCGGAGCCTCCGCGCTTCCGGTTGTGGCTTCGCGGTCCCGGGGTCTTCGAGGATCGGACTTTTATGCCCAAAAACTCGCTTTTTGTCCCTCAGCACGCTTTTTTACTGCCTTCGGGGGGCCGATAAGCGGCTTCGCAGGACTTTCAAGCTGCTAAAAAGGACTGCAAAGACGCCTCGCTGTCCTATTCCGCGCGCACGGTGCGCCGCCCGTTTTGTTTCCAGTCCGATATCCCGCGCCGTTCGTGTGAATGGCCCCTGGCCGTTACTGCGTGGCTCGAGCTTTTTGGTGCTCAGCTTATAGGTGAAGTGCCATCTGCAGTTAGTGAAGACCGGCTTGGTTCCTGCGACTGTAACTCTTAGCAATGGGCTGAAACAATCAAAAACCGGCCCCCGGGCGCGGACAGGATTGTTTGTGAATCAGTCTGATCACTACAGACTATCTATACGTTATGCTCCTGCACTCGCTGCACCATCGCCGCTGCCCCGATCAAAACTAGCGCCGCGATCACTTGGTGCGAATACAAGGCGCCGTGGAAAAAGCCCCACGTGATGCAGACGGCAGCGAGCGTCTGCATCATTTCGAAGTAACCGGCGGTGGAGGCGCGCGTCAGGCGCAAACCCTCGAAGTAGACAAGGAGCGGAATTGCACCGGAGATCGTGGCGAGGAGCACAAGCGCGCCGATCGCAATGATTGGATGGGCCTGGGCCGCAGCTGGCCAGAGAGTAGCGCCATGGAGCTTGCCGTTCGCAAGCAGAATCAAGGTCATGCAAACCAACCCTACCGCCACGCGCAGACTGGCGGCCAGCCGGATAGACATCCCGAGCATCACGCCGCGACCCGCGACGGTGGAAAGTCCCCAGAAGAGCGCGCAAATCAGCGCATAACCGGTCCCGCGATTTAACCCCGCCTGCTCAAAGGAAGTGCCGATGAGCAATGGACGTTCGACGGAAAGAAAAAGGCCCGCCAGCACTGCGATGTCAGCATAGAAGAAAAATCGCCGCGCCAGCCGATCGCGAAAAAGCAGGCAGGCGCCAACGGTCGAAAACACCGGCTGGATGTTCAAGATCACGTTCACGACCGTCGGGTTGCCGATTTTCAACGCGAGCGTGAAGAAAATCGTTCCGACCGCCGATCCGGCGAAACCCGGAGAAAAGCAAATAGCCCCAGGCGCGCCGATCGATCTTGGGGATTTCATCGAGCCGCGTCACGAGGAGCGACAGGAAGAAAAGGAGGATAAGCACATGCTCCCAAAAAACGATGACCTCGGCGTCGAAGAGCTCGTTGAGAGGGATGCGCCAGGCGCTCTCGGTTCCCCAAAGCGCCGCGCCGAGAGCCACGAGCCATGGCCCATAACCAGGGCTACTCGATGCCGGAGCCTTCTGCACGCCCAAGGTGTATCGTCCGCCGCGCACGCGTCAAGGGCTTGAAGAGGGCCCAAAGCGGCGGCTATTCCTCGGCCCATTTATGAGAAGCTTTTTCGCTTCCCGTCACTGCCTGGCCTAACGAGCATAAGAGTCTTTTGCGTCGACCTCTTGCAAAAACTACCCAACGTAGCTCTTAGCAGTGCAGCGTATCTTAGGAAACGAGACTGCCGCGACACAAGCCGGAGATGCGGTCATCCTCTTGCGGGCGGGAACTAATCGAGCCGGCGCCTCTTCAATTCCCAGACTCGCAACGCCGCCAGGAGCAGGCGCCGGGTCCGTTCCATCGAGCCAGGCGCCCCACGCGACGGCTCCTTCGCTTTCTTTGCCGGGGGCTGGATGCGAGGCCGGCCGCCATTCTGCTTTGTTGATGAGGCTGCCGAGTTCGGTTTCGGGTTTCCCTCGCTCGGATTCATTGCCGCGGCCATTGAAAAGGAATTAGCAGTTCGCGGGCCAGCGCACTCGCGCAGGTTGGAGCGTGACGTTGCGATTGACAACGCGACGCTAAAGTTGCTAAGATCGCAGGCAACCGCCCGCCGGACCGACCAGCTTGGGCTTACGCCAGGAGCAAGGAATGGATCGATGCATAAACGCCCGACTAGTTAAACTGACCAAAATTGAGGCCGCGAAGCTTCACATTGAGTCTGCCATCTGGCTCTGGTTTGTAAGCGGCGACATTGTCTCGGTGCAAACGTTGGCCGCCGCGGCGCACCGCATCCTTCGCGAACTCGCGGTCCTCTCGGAAGCCAGCGCCTGGCCGATCACCTCCGCATACATTGCGCCGTGCCCTGAGAAAAATGACACCGAGCAGTCCGGCGACCCAGTCTCTTTTTTCCGACACTCCAAAAAGCACGATACCTACGAAGTGAGTGAACAATGGACCGAACTGAACCTCTTCAATGCCGTGATGGCCTATGGCAATCTGGCCAGCGATCCCTCCGGGAGCGCCCTGATGTCAACCTTCGTGTTGAGGGTTGGGGTCGAGCGGCAGGATCTCTTTGTTCCCGACGTCTTCTCGCTGCTAGAAAAAAGAATTAGTAAGACCTTTAACCTCGAGAGGCTCGAACGGCTCTCACGGATGGACTTCCTGAAAGATTTTCTCGGGTTCCTGGAGCCAGCCGGATAAGATCGTCGGGCCTAAGAGGCTCCCGAATCGAGGCCCGGCACGGCCATGGCTTTCTTGACGCTCTGACGCGCCCTAGTAGAGTCGCCACTTTACCGTGTCCCCGAGAATGCTTCGGCCTGCTGGTGCTCGGCCGGACGGAAAGAGCGGCGCAAAGGCCGAGAAGGATAACTATGGATTTTGCCTGGTCGGATCAACAACGAGAACTACTGGACGCGGTCGATCGCTTCGCCAGCGAGCAACTGCGCTACGACATGATCGAGAACGACCGCAACGCCGTTTTCAATCATGATGCCTGGAAAAAGTGCGGCGGCTTCGGCATTCAGGGGCTGCCTGTCTCGGAAGAATATGGCGGCCTCGCGCAGGATCCGATTACGACCGTCGCCGCGCTTGAGCGGCTCGGCTACGGCTGCAAGGACAATGGGCTCAATTTCTCGATCAATGCCCACATGTGGACGGCGATTATCCCCCTGGTTTACAACGGCAGCGAGGCGCAGAAGAAAAAATATCTGCCCGGCCTTTGCGACGGGTCGCTGATCGGCGGCAATGCGATGAGTGAACCGAACAGCGGCTCGGACGCCTTCAGCCTCGCCACGACCGCGGTCAGGAAGGGCGCGAAATACATTCTCAACGGCAGCAAAATTTTCGTGACCAACGGCCCGATCGCTGACGTGCTACTCGTCTTCGCCTCGACTGACAAAGCGAAGGGCGCAGCCGGCATCAGCGCCTTCCTTGTCGAGAAGGGTTCACCGGGACTCGACCTGTCGCACAAGATAGAAAAGATGGGCGTCCGCACTTCACCGATGGGCGAAGTTTTTTTCGAAGACTGCGAAGTGCCGGAAGAAAACCGGCTTGGCAAAGAAGGCGCGGGCAGCTGGATGTTCACTCGCTCGATGACATGGGAGCGCGGCTGCATTCTCGCGGCTTCGGTCGGAACGATGCAGCGTTTACTGGAGACCTGCATTCGTTATGCAAACGAACGCAAGCAGAACGGCCAATCGATCGGGAAGTTCCAGCAAGTCGCTACGAAAATCGTCGACATGAAGATGCGGGTCGAAAGCTCGCGGCACATGCTTTACCACTGCGCGTGGGCCGCCGGGCGCCGCAAAGCTGTTTACCTGGAGGCCGCGATGGCCAAGCTGCAAATCAGCGAGAGCTGGGTGAGATGCTGCGAAGACGCGATCCAGATCCACGGCGGCTACGGCTATATGACCGAGTATGAGATCGAGCGCGAGCTGCGCGACGCGATCGGGAGCAAGCTCTACTCCGGCACGAGCGAGGTCCAACGCAACATCATCGCCTCGATGCTAGGCTTGTGAGGAAGTCGAGCCGCTTGGTGCTTCTCAGCGGAGACAGCCCGGCAATCGACATATGAAAATTCTCGTTCCGTTCAAGAGCGTGCCCGATCCTTACGCGGGCGCGGGGGCGGCGGCCAAGTCGGTCATCAATCCGTTCGACGAAATTGCGATCGAGGAAGCTCTCCGTATCCGCGAGCGCGGCGAAGCAACCGAAATCGTGGGTGTGACGATTGGTGCGCCTGCCGTCGACGAGCAAATCCGCTCCGCCCTGGCGATGGGCGTGGATCGTGCGATCCGAATCGATGATTCTCGTGCGCTCGATCCGTATGCGATCTCGCGCATTCTTCGGACGCTCGTCGAGAGGGAAGCGCCGCAGGTCGTCCTCATGGGCAAACAAGCCGTGGACGACGATTCGAACCAGGTCGGGCAAATGCTTGCGGGATTGCTCGGCTGGCCACAAGCGACGTTCGTTTCGAAGATTGAATTTCTCGACAACAAAACGCGCGCCCAATGTTCGCGCGAAACCGATGGCGGCATCGAGGTGATTGCTATTTCTCTGCCTGCCATCATCACGACTGATCTGCGCTTAAACGAGCCGCGCTACGTTTCGCTCCCCGGTTTGATGAAGGCGCGCAAGAAACCAATCGAGGTCATAAATTGCGAGCAACTGGGAGTGAACGTGCATCCCCTAACGACGACCCTTTCAGTTGCGAGTCCGCCCCGGCGCACGGCTGGAACGCGGCTTGAGTCGGTCGAAGAATTGGTGACCAGGCTGAAGCAAGAGGCGAAGGTGCTCTAAGATGGCCGAGACTCTTGTCCTGATAGAACTCGATCGCCAACGGGTTAAGCGCCCGTCCTTGCACGCGATCACGCTCGCGCAGCAACTCGGCGGCGACTACGCGTTGCTGATTCTCGGCAGCGGCGTCGCCGAAGCCGCTAACTCAATCATCAGCTACGGCGCGGCGGCTGTGCTTGTCGCCGATGATCCAGCCCTGGCGGAACCACTGGCGGATCGTTATGCCAGCGTCATCGCACAGGCGACGCGGCAGCAGGGCGCGAAGAGACTGCTCGCCTCCTCTTCGACTTTCAGCAAAGACGTTTTACCCCGAGCCGCGGCGCTCCTCGATGCGCCGATGGTGACCGACGTGCTCGCGCTCGCGAAAGTGGACGGCGCCATCGCCTACCAACGACCGATGAACGCCGGCAGCAAGCTCGCCACCGTTAAAGTGGATGGCGAACTCTGCGTTCTCACCGCGCGTGCCACGGCTTTCGCGATGCCGTCCGCCAACGGCGCGCCCTGCCTGATTGCGACGTTTGCATTCGACGCGGCGTCTTTGCCTAACGAGATGCAATTCGTCTCGCGTGAGCTGCGCGCCTCCGACCGCCCTGATTTGGCCGAAGCCCGCGTCGTTGTGAGCGGCGGCCGCCCGCTCAAAGATTCGGAAACGTTCGAGCGTCTCGTCGGCGGACTGGCTGATGCGCTCGGTGGCGCCGTCGGTGCGACTCGCGCGGCCGTTGACGCCGGCATGGCGCCTAACGATTACCAGGTCGGCCAGACCGGCAAAGTCGTCGCGCCCGAGCTCTACATCGCGCTCGGCATTTCCGGCGCGATCCAGCACCTGGCCGGCATCAAAGATTCGCGCATCATAGTTGCGATCAACAAAGACGCCGATGCGCCGATCTTCCAGATGGCGACCTACGGCCTCGTCGGCGACCTGCATCAGATCGTCCCGCAGCTGATCGCCGCGATTCAAAAAACGTAGACCAGATGCCATCGCCATCCGCCATGAACAACGCCACGCGCGAGGTGTTCGGCAACATCGCGCCGTGGATGCAGTGGGTGTTCTTTATCATGATCGCGGCCAGCTTCGGTGTGCTCGGGTGGCAGCTCTTCGCTCATTTGCGCAGTTGGCGCAGAGGTCAGGGCGGCGGATATGAGCGGAGCCCGCGCGTTTGGATTCAACGGCTCACTGTTTACGGACTCGCGCAGAAACGCGTGCATAAGAAGTCGCTCGGTGCGCTTCTCCACCTCCTTCTTTTCAGCGGCTTTCTCGTCCTTACCATCGGCACCACGCTCCTGGGGATCGCGCACGATGGACCGTATAACTTCCATCATGGCTGGTACTATCTTTTCTATGAGCTAACGATGGATGTCTTCGGCGTGGCCTTCTGCATCGGTTGTCTTATGGCGATGTACCGGCGCGCTTTTCGACGAAAACCGAGCTTGGGTCATAACTGGAGTGACTGGTATCTCCTGGGATTACTTCTGGCCCTGGGTGTAACCGGTTTCGTGGTTGAAGCGTTGCGCATGCAATACACCCAGGTGCAACCGGAGCTGGCCCATTGGTCGGTCGTCGGCTGGTTGATGGATGTCACGATTTTTCGCGGCCTCAACATTGGGACGGCGCGCACCTTCCATCTCTGGTCTTGGTGGCTGCACACGATTCTTGTCGCGCTCCTTTTCGCCACTCTGCCGGTAAATCGCTTTCTTCACATTATCACCGGACCGCTCAACATCGCGCTTCGCCCCGAGCGACCGATGGGTGCGCTCGTCCCGTTGTCGATGGAAACGGTCGAGCAGACAGGCCTTATCGGAGTGAGTGAGATCAACCAATTCACTCAACAACAGTTACTCAGCCTCGATGCCTGCATGGAGTGCGGCCGCTGTGAAGATGCCTGCCCCGCCACAGCCGCGGGAAAGCCGCTTTCGCCCAAAGCAGTCGTGACCGACGTGCGCGCTTTGATGGCGCGGGGCGGCGGCCACTTACATGGCGAAACCATCAAGGCCGAAACGCTCTGGTCCTGCACCATGTGCCAGGCTTGCGTGCAGGAATGTCCTGTCTTGATAGGCCACGTCGATCTGATCAGCGACATGCGGAGGCACCTGGTCGGGGAAGGCCAGCTCTCCGGTCCGCCGGCGCGCGCCCTTCAGCAGATTGGTAATCAGTCCAATCCCTACGGCCGTCCCAACTCAGAACGGCTGGCTTGGGCGGAAGGACTGGAGGTGCCGACGGTCGAGACGAACCCTGACTTTGAGTATCTCTTCTGGGTCGGATGCGCCGCTTCCTTCGATCCGCGCGCCCAGAAAGTTGCGCGCGCGACCGCACAGTTGCTTAAGGAAGCGGGAGTGAATTTCGCCGTCTTAGGTAAAGAGGAGACTTGTAGCGGCGATCCCGCGCGGCGCATCGGCGATGAGTTCCTTTTCCAGGAGCGCGCGCAGACTAATGTCGAGACGTTAAGCCGCCGCAAAGTAAAGAAGATTGTGACGCCATGCCCCCACTGTCACAACACTCTGAAAAACGAATACCCGCAATTCGGTGGCGAGTACGAGGTGCAACATCACTCCACGCTATTGGCAGAGTTACTCGGGGAGGGCCGGCTAAAGGACGGCACCACGGGCGGCGAACCCATCACCTTGCATGATCCCTGTTATCTCGCGCGCGTAAACAATGAAGTCGAGGCCACGCGCGCGGTGATCGGCGCGCCTAACAATGATAACTATCGCGAAATGCCGCGTCACGGGAAGAAGACGTTCTGCTGCGGCGCGGGCGGCGGCCGGATGTGGTTCGAAGAGCCGCCTGCGCAGCGCGTCTCGAACCTGCGCGCAGAGGAGGCGATTGCCACCGGCGCAGAGACCCTCGCGACTGGTTGCCCTTTCTGCTTGAACATGATGACCGACGGGATGGCAAACACGGCAGGTGGCGAAGCGGTGAAGGTCCTCGACATCGCAGAGCTACTCCTCAGCCGCCAAGGCCAGTTAGTCGAGAGGAGCCGCGAAACGGTTTGACGCCAATGAGTCGCGTGCTCGTTGCACCAGCCGCGCCACCCAGTCATGGCGCGCCCTACAGGGTTAGCACTTACGGCTTCAAGACAACCTTGATGCAGCCATCCTCTTTATCCCGGAAAGTTTTGTATAACTCCGGGCCCTCCTCGAGCGGTCGGTTATGAGTGATGACGAATGAAGGATCGATCTCCCCCGCATTGATACGATCGAGGAGCGGCTGGGTGTAACGCTTCATGTGGGTCTGCCCCATCTTTAGAGTAAGACCTTTGTTCATGGCCGCGCCCATCGGCATCTTATCGACAAACCCAATATAGACTCCGGGGATTGAAACCGTGCCACCTTTGCGGCAACACATAATTGCTTCCCGCAAGACATGCGCACGGTCAGTCGCTAGCATAACTGCGGCCTTAGCCTTATCCAGGACGGCGTCGAACGCTCCACTGCTGTGCGCCTCCGCACCGACCGCGTCGATACAGCGATCGGGGCCGCGGCCATTGGTCATCTCTTGCAGGCGGTCGTAAACGCCGCCCTCTATCTTCTCGAAGTTAATAACTTCCGCCCTACCTTGTTTGGCGGCCATTTCCAGGCGCTCGGGCACACGATCGATTGCGATCACCCGGCCCGCGCCAAACATCCAGGCGCTTTGGATGGCAAACTGCCCGACCGGCCCGCAGCCCCACACCGCCACGGTGTCACCCGGCTCGATATCGGCATTCTCTGCCGCCATGTATCCGGTCGGGAAGATATCGGAGAGAAAGAGCACTTGCTCATCGCTGAGGGAATCGTTTTCAATTTTTAGAGGGCTGACATCGGCGTGCGGCACGCGTAGATACTCGGCCTGTCCGCCCGGATAATGACCCGTCAGGTGCGAGTAACCGAAGAGACCAGCCGGAGCGTGCCCCATCATCTCGGCTGCCTTTTTAGCGTCACGATTCGTCGTATCGCAACAGGAGTAGAGTTCCTTCTGGCAGAAGAAGCAGGTGCCGCAGGCGATCGTGAATGGGACCACCACGCGGTCGCCCACTTGCAAGTTCTTCACATCCCCGCCCACCTCCACCACTTCGCCCATTGGTTCGTGGCCGAGTATGTCGCCGTCCTCCATCATCGGCATGTAGCCGTCGAAAAGGTGAAGGTCCGATCCGCAGATAGCGGTAGTCGTTATCTTTACTATCATATCGCCTGGGTTCTCGATCTGCGGATCCGGAACCGTGTCGCAGCGAATGTCTCCCTTGCCGTGCCATACCAGTGCTCTCATTTGATTCTCCTTGGGTTAAAATTTCCATCCAAGGAAACGAGTCTACCGGAGCTGCTGGATGGCCTTATATAAAATATTTGTTCTCTGAGTGATCCGGTGCAGTTCTTTCGCTTGAGGAGGCAGGTGTTAGGAGTGGCGCCGACTCTTAGTCGCCGCTCCTTTCAACTTTATCTTTGGCGAGGGCTTGATGTCCGCTTTGAGGAATTTTTTCATCAGTTGGAGCGCCTGCTGGTTTTCGGCCGCGGTGTTGGAGACGACACAATCTGCCGGGACGAGCAACTCATAGTCGCGCATATAGGCATCGTTCGCGGTGAAGAGGACGCAGAAGTTGCCGGCTATCCCAGTGATGATAAGAGTGCGCGTCCCCAGATACCGCAACAAAGTCTCCAGAGTGGTCGCGTAGAATCCAGAGTGCTTTGGTTTTAGGATAAAGTAATCCCTTTCCAGCGGTTGTAACTGGACGACCATCTCCCGGCCGCGACACTCTTTCTTCAGGCAGAATTCCACCTGTTGCCGCCAGTCCGAACGCCAGCGCCCGAAATTGTCGTTCACATAAATCACCGGCACGCCCGCCTTTCGCGCCCGCTCCTGCAGACGAAGGATCGACCGCGTCATCTTCGGCACGAAACGCAGCAGTTGTCCGGCCTCGGGAAAACCGAGGGGATTGATCACATCCACGAGCAAGAGAGCGCTCTCGCACTTATCTGGCGCACTCCCGTGCAGATCCTGGTTCTTAGCGGGCATCGAACAAGGCGAAAGGAAAACCGCTCACGTTACTTGCTTCGCTTGGTGCGAGGCAATCGCGCGTGTGCGACGAACTCTGTGTGCTGAAGAAATAGGTGCGGCCAGCCGATGCGGGGAGCCCGATTTGTCGAGGAACCCGGATCGTCTCAGCAAGGATGATTGGGAGAGCCTCTAAAGTCACAAGTTACGATACCGCTAATCCAACAAAATGAGCACTAACGAACGTCCTTTCGCCATTGTCACCGGAGCTTCCAGCGGCATTGGCTATGAACTAGCGAAACAATGCGCCGAAAATGGATTTGACCTCCTCATCGCAGCGGACGAACCCGCGATTGACAAGGCGGCGGAAGATTTGCGCGCTTTGGGTGTGTCGGTCGAGTCGGTCGAGGTCGATCTCGCGACCATCGAAGGTGTCGATCGGCTCTACGCCGCGGCTGGAGGCCGGCCCGTCGAGGCCCTGCTGGCCAATGCCGGCCACGGCTTGGGCAAGGGCTTTCTCGACCAGAACTTTGAGGAAGCGCGCCACGTGGTGGACACGAACATTACCGGCACGATCTATCTTCTCCACAAAGTAGGTCGGGATCTACGGGCTCGTGGAAAGGGTCGTATTCTTATCACCGGCTCGATCGCCGGCTTCATCCCTGGCACCTATCAGGCAGTCTATAACGGCACGAAGGCTTTCATGGATTCCTTCTCCTTCGCGCTCCGCGCCGAACTCAAGGACTCGGGAGTGACGGTGACGTGCCTGATGCCCGGCGCGACCGACACGGAGTTCTTCGAACGAGCGGACATGCTCGACACCAAAGTCGGCGCCGGCAAGAAAGATGATCCGGCTGACGTGGCAAAGATCGGATTCGAAGCGATGATGAAAGGCGAAGGCGACGTGGTGAGCGGGTTGAAGAACAAGATTCAATCGGCGATGGCGAATGTCACTCCAGCGGGCCTGCTCGCTGAGCAGCATCGCAAAATGGCGGAGCCAGGCGGCGCGCAAAGGTAGGTGAGTTGCGGCCGGGATCGTTTGGATAGCGCCAGCGCTTCGCTCCTTTCGAGGTCCATGCCAAAGACCTTGGTGTTCCTGCCTTCTCAGTTAGCCGCGACGGGCTCGAAACTGGCGAACATCTCGCTGGCTTCCGGGAGCGTGTTGAGCGGCACGCAGTCGCAGAGCGCGAAAAACTTCTCCCACATCGCGAGGACGTTCGGGTTCCTGTACGCGGTTTCAATCGCCGCGCGTGATTTCCACTCCGAGACTTCGAGAATTGTGCCGTCGCCCGCGCGCATGATTGTTGGAGAGCGCTCGGTCACCAGCCCTTCTTTGAGCAGCGTCGGGACGCGTTCGCGCACCAGTTCTAGCATCTCCCGATCCTTTCCCGGCTTCGGCCGGTAAGCCACGATAACAAACACGCCGTTCATACGAGACGACATATACAATCGCCGGATGTGAGTCACGTTTATTTCTGCCGTGCCTCGTTGAGGATCCCACCGTCGCCGAGACTGCGGCGACCTCCATGCCGCCACGAACATCCATCAGCCTCGAAGATTCGTGTAGGAGTGTGGGAACTTGCTTTCCGCAGTTCCTCATTCAACTTTCTCCACTTCCCGCTCGGGTGGTGAAATGGCAGACACGTACGTTTGAGGGGCGTATGCCGCAAGGCATGGGGGTTCAAGTCCCCCCCCGAGCACCCCCTGCTCGTGCTCGATCCAAATCGAGTAAGAGCACGAGCAGGAGCAGGATTACGGACGGAAACGCTGCCGCGGCTAGGAAAGGGGCTTTGCTGAATCGCGGATCAACAGCCTAACGAAAACAAGAATCCAAAGCAGCACCAGGGGCAAAAACATCGGCAGCCAGAGCCGGTTGTTGGATAGAAGCGCCAGCTCCAGCAGACTGTAACCCGCGCTTAATGCAATCGCGCTCAAAAACAGATCTCCTTTACCAATCCGCCAGAGAAACAAACTGAGGCCGGCGGCGGCCAGAATCACGATCCAGTCGTAAATCCAAGGCGCCCGCCGCACATAGGCGTTGCTTTGAATGGTCGCGATGGCGGCGGAGATAATGTTCGGCGGCTGCAACGGATCCTCGGTTAAACGAAGCAAGACGATCTGATCCTTGAGATCGCTGAGATCGATCGTCGCCGGCCGATGCGACTCGCGCTCCTGCGCCGCGAGCAGAAGCTGATTCAAGGTCAGGCGGCGCACGCTGAACGCAGCCAGCGGGTTGATCGTCGTGCTGCCGTCTGGGTGGATCGGAATCCTCCATCCGTTAGGCAGGAGAATCCTCGCGCCAAGCTCAATCTTCACGTCCGAGGGCGTCGCGCGCAGCCAGAGAATAACCGCCTGGAGCGTAAACGATGGCACAATTTCCCCGCGGTATTCGAAGAGCATCGGCACGTGAATGCCAGTGCTGCTGTCCGTCGGGAGGTTGATGAATCCTGGCGTGGAGATGAAGCGGATGTCGTCGTCCGGCCGATGACTTATCCCCGAATATTGGGCGAGACCCCCGCGAGATCCCGTGACTTGTGAGAACGAGGGAAGGTCTTCCGCCGCGAGATCGTCCGGACCTTTTTCGCCCAGCTCGACGGCGACGAGGAGCTTCGGCACCCGCATCGCCTGATCTAGGAAGACCTGCTCCTGGCCCTTATCGCGATCCCGCCAAATGACGATCGGTTCGAAGCCGATTACGGCCGGCTCGAAGTCCAGCACCGCCTGGATGAAGAGCGCGTACTCGAGCGGGGAGAGAGAACGGCGGGCGGCCGCGCCTTGACGTAGCGGCTTCTTCCCCTCGGGCGGCGTTATTTCTTGAAAGTCATCGCGCCCGATCTCCACCAGCGTCACTTGAGCGGGCGGAAAGTGCGGCGCGGCGTTCTGCATGAACCAGCTGAGAAAAACGTCGTCCAGCTGTTGCAATCGTGGCTCGCGTAAGATCAGGACGCCGAGGAGGACGATTACTAAAACGAGGGTCGGCGACGAATGACGCATTGGCACAGAAACTAGGAAGCCGACGCCGGAATAACAAACCGAAACTCCGGCGCACGCGACGAGGAAGAACCTCGCCAGCAGGCGAGATGTAGAGGCGGACACCTGTGGATGTCATCTGCGTTTGCTTGAGATGAAGCCGCTCCCGACGCCACGGTGCAGCCGTGTCAGAAGGGTTAAGCGAAAGAAGTCATGAACGGTTCAGGGCGCGTCTGGAGGCTTTCAGTGACCTCGTCTTCGGCTTTAGCTTATCCCTTCTCGCCACGCGGCTCGATGTGCCGGCACGAGTGGATGATATTTTCGACTCGACCCGCTGGTTAACGATCATCGGGACCTTCGGCCTCTCTGCCGGTTCTGGTTGGAACACTACTGCATATTCCGCCATCGCTTCGTCGCGCAGATGTTCGACGCGATTGTATATTTTGTTTCACTTTTTGCGATCGCCGTCCTGCCTTATGCGGTGCAGACGTTCCTTCGCTTCACCTTGTCCATCTCTTCCTTCGGGCTCTATGCGAGCGACTTTTCTTTGATCCTTCTCAGTCTTTCCATCCTGCGGGTGCGCAGCCTGCGGCAACGACGCCATGATCCCGACCTCGCCGATCGCCCGCGCGCATGGCGGCACTCGCTCATCCAATTTGCTTTCGCGCTCCTCCTGGCCGGGATGTTGCTGGCTCTCCAGCGCCACGGCGGCGCCTTCCGATCTGGTTTGCGCGATCTTGATGGCTACATCATCGGGATGTTCGTCGCGACCGTGTTGCTTATTAGCACTTTCGCTCGCCGCTTGCCTGACCTTGTGCGCCAAAAAAAATAGTCTTATATTCGTTAGGTCGCGACACGCGGTGGCAATTGCCCGTGCTTCGCGGTCAGCGGTCGGGAAATTTTCATGCAAATGGTTCTCCTTCAAGACGCCAGAAGATCAGCGGGTTTGGACCGATGGCTTTGGTCGGCTGCAAACCATCGGGCCGCGCCTCAATTCGATCCCAGCCGAGACACTCAATGCGATTTTGGGAAACGCCCGGCACGGCGAGGTTGGCCCACTCCTGCCTAACGATTCGCACAACGTCTTCCGATTTTATTCCAGGTCCGGTAATCTCCACGATCGCGGGCCGCTCCTCATCGCGGACATTCATTTTGAACCGGAACAGGCCTGTGACTTGATTCACCCGGCACCCTGCCTCTGGCGCTAACTGTGGCGTCATGAAGGAACGAGCCTTACTTCTCGCGTGAACTTGAATTGTGGCCCGCCGTTTAAGGCCACGAACTCGCTCCCGTCCAGTTCGAACGCCACCGTCATCACCGAACCCTTCGCACCCGGACCCTCGTCCCCGTAGTGGGTTATGGCTGTACGCTTCGCGTTCTCGAAGACGGAGAGATAGAAATTCACCGCTTCCTCCGCCTGATCGTCGAACCACAAAAATGGAGTTATCTTTCGCATCGTTTACCGTGCTGGCGTCCGGTCCGTAGCGCAAGCCATGAGAGAAGTTCGCGCAAAGCCGCTAAGGCGCAAACAGGGGAAGAAATTGAGAAACCTTAGCGCCTTTGCGTGAGACGCGGACAATGTTCAACAAGGGAGTGAGAGTAACTCGATCGGGTTGCCTGATCGGGAACTTGACCGAAAGTGACACCCACCACCAACATTTCGGGTAATGCACATCACCGACATCATGCGGAAGGATTCGCCGACCTTTTCCTTCGAATTCTTCCCGCCGCAAACGCCGGAGGCGGCCGAGACGCTTTACCAGACGATTCGCGAATTGGAATCGTATATGCCGGATTTTGTCAGCGTGACTTATGGCGCGGGCGGCTCCACGCGCGCGCTCACCCACGATCTCGTCGAGCGCATCAAGACCACGACCAAACTGAATCCGATCCCGCACCTCACCTGCGTCTGTCATAGGGAGGATGAGATCGAGGCGATCCTGCTTCGCTACGCGCAGTCGGCCATCTCGAATATTCTCGCGCTCGGGGGCGATCCGCCGCGCGGGCTCCCCTACGACAAGGCGCGCGATTCGTTTCAACACGCGGTCGATCTGGTAAAGTTTATTCGCCGCTTTAACGAGTCCGGCGCGCATCCGGATCCCCGCGGGTTTGGAATCGGGGTAGCCGGTTTCCCTGAAGGCCATCCCGCGACCCCGAATCGTTTAGTTGAAATGGAACATCTCAAGGCAAAAGTTGATGCAGGGGCTGACTACATCGTTACCCAGCTCTTTTTCGACAACCGTGATTTCCTCGATTATCGCGAACGTTGCGCACTCGCTGGCATTCATCTCCCTATCATCGCAGGCATCATGCCGATCACTTCCATGAGCGGATTTAAACGCATCGCCGAACTCGCCGGCGGCGCACGCTTTCCGGCCAGGCTTCTGCGCGCTCTACAGCGCTGCGAAGGCGATCGCAAGATGGTCAGCCGCGTCGGCGTTCATTTCGCTCTGGAGCAGTGTCACGACTTATTGGATAACGACGTCGCCGGCATCCATTTTTATACCCTTAATCGCTCCGACGCCACCCGCGTCATCTTCGACAGCCTCGGCATTCCGCGCCTGCGTGGTGCTAGCGCGGCGTTGTAACAGTCATTGACTAAAAGCCATCAAGCCATCTCATAAATAAAGATTGTCATTCTGAGCGCAGCGAAGAACCTCCCGGATAACCCCGGGATGGCCCGTGAGGTCCCTCGCTGCGCTCGGAATGACACGCTTCGCGGCACGTTCATGAGATGACTTAATGACTTCTCCTGGATGCAGCGGACCAAAGGACGTTCGCGCCACTAATAGGTCTCGACCGGTGAGCGTTTGCCATCTTCCGGGCTGCGCTCGGCGGCGCGCTCCGCGCCCAGAACAGCCACGCGCAGGTCCCAGATCTCTTCATTGAGAGTTATGAAGGCGGCTTCTGAAAAATCAGTCGGCGGGGTGAGGTGGGCTTTGCAGCGCGCGATGCTAGCAAGAGCCTGATCCAACTGCTGAGCCGGAAGATTTGCGAGGTAGCCGTGGGCGTCTTCAATCATCGGGACGCGGTGGCAAATCATGGCTAGATCATTACCCGCGCCGATCGCGCGACCGATCGTTTCTTCCAAGCCGTATTCGTTCAAAATCGCGCCCATGTCGAGATCGTCGGTCATGATGAGACCCTCGAAGCCTAACTCGCCGCGCAACAGGTCCGTCACGATACGGCGCGAAAGAGACGCCGCGACTTTGTCGCCTTCGAGAGAGGGATACCAGCCGTGGCAGATCATCATGCTGTCGACACGCGGCGCGAGCGCGCGGAAGACTGCCAGCTCGCCGGCGTCGAGCTCCGCGCGCGAGCGACGAATCACCGGCAAGTCATGATGCGCATCGACCGTCGCGGCGGAGTAGCCGGGAAAATGCTTCCCGCAGCTCGCGATCCCCTGCCCGCGCATTGCGTCGTTGAAGGCGCCGGCCAGCCTAACGACCTGCTCAACATCTGCGCCGTAGCAGCGGCCCCGGAGAGAGTTATCAGCGGCGTCGTCAAAAGAAATGTCGAGTACCGGGCAGAGATCGAGATTGAAACCAAAGAGCCGGAGGAGGCGGCCAGTGATCTCGCCATGCCGCCTAACGAGCGCCGGATCTCCCTTCTCGCGGAGCTGCTGCGCGTTGGGCGGCTCGTTTCCGATCAAGCGCAGCCGCGAGACCCGCCCGCCTTCCTGGTCGATCGTGATGATAGGTTCGACCGCGCTCAGATCGCGCAAGTCGTCGAGCAACTTCCGCAGTTGCCCTGCGCTCTCGATGTTGCGGCCGAAAATGATGTAGCCCCCCGGCTGCACCCTGCGAAAAAGTGCGGCCGTGGCGGAATCGAGTTCCGTGCCGGGGATGCCGGTAAGGATCAGTTGACCCGGGGAAGCGCTCTCCATACCGTCGCAAGCTAGATTCAATGGGCGCCGTGGGAAAAGATAAAATACTCTCGTTAGGCGCTGGCGGCCTCCCTACCATAACGTATTGAAAAAGATTGGCATTTTCGGCGGGAGCTTCGATCCGATTCATCATGGGCATCTCATCCTCGCGCGGGAAGCGCTCGAAACCCTGGGGCTCGACAGAATTCTCTTCGTCCCGGCCGCGCAGTCGCCGCACAAGCCTGGGCGGGTCCCAGCAAGCGCCGCTGCGCGTTGGGAGATGCTCAACGCCGCGATCGCAAATGAAGATGCATTCTTCGCTTCGCGTCTCGAGCTCGACCGACCGGCACCTTCTTATTCCGTCGAGACAGTCGAGCAACTGCACGCGACGATGTCTGATGGGCAGTTCTCTTTCCTCGTGGGCGAAGACAATCTGCCGCAGTTGCAGACTTGGCACCGCTTCGCCGATTTGGAGCGACTCGTGCAGTTCGTCGTGCTCGATCGCTCAGGCGTAGGGGTGGATTATCTCTATCCTGCGGTGCGGCGGAAAATCGACATTTCGGCCACGGCAATCAGAAAACGGGTTGCCAGCGGGCAGTCGATTCGGTATCTCGTGCCGGACGCGGTGGAGCGAATCATCCGCCGCGAAAATCTCTACCAGGGGACAACGGAATCGAACCCGAAGAACTAGCGAAAGCCTGCGCCACCCTCGCCGCCGACAAGAAAGCGGAAGGCATTGTGGTGCTCGATTTGCGCGAGATCTCCACCTTCACCGATTTCTTCGTCATCTGCTCGGGAACTTCCGAGCCGCATTTGAAAGCGATCGCAGGCGAGATCGAAGTGCGGCTGCGTGAGGGCGACAAGGTGCGACCGTCGGCGGTGGATGGTTTTCCGGCGAGCCAGTGGATTGTGCTCGATTATCTGCAGGTGATCGTCCACGTCTTCCATCGCGACAAACGCGATTACTACGCTTTGGAAGATCTCTGGAGCGACGCTCCCCGCCTAACGATTGTAGGAGTTACTTAGAAGCCATCTCATAAATCGGGTTGTCATTCTGAACGCAGCGAAGAACCTCCCGGATTGTCATCCGAGATGGCCCGTGAGGTTCTTCGCTGCGCTCGGGATCACAAGCTTCGCGGCGCATTTATGAGATGGCTTGTTAGTACATTGTATCGGCTGGACGCGGCTACAAGGGACTGGACGCGCGGACTCGCCACGGCGTAGCCCGTCACGGTCGCATGTCTACGCTTTTGCCGGCTCTCTACGGCTCCGTTGGCGAAGCAGAAGCCTTCGGCGGGATCGCCGCACCCGGCTGCCCAGTCGGACGCTTCGAATCGTAGGTTGCCGGCTTCGGCGTCGTGCTCGCGGGCGGTTCGATGCCGAGCAATTCTACATCAAAGACTAACGTTGAATTGGGGCCGATATCCGCTCCGGCGCCCTTCTCGCCATAGGCCAGATCAGCCGGAATGAAGAGCTTGTATTTCGAGCCGACTTTCATGAGCTGCAGCGCTTCGGTCCAACCTTTGATGACACGATTGACCGGGAATGTCGCCGGCTCGCCGCGCTTGTAGGAACTGTCGAACTCGGTGCCGTCAATCGTCGTCCCGCGGTAATTCACCTTCACCGAATCGGTCGCCTTGGGCGCCGGGCCCGAACCTTCCTTTTCGACCTGATACTGTAGTCCGCTGGCCGTCGTCTTCACTCCATCCTTCGCCTTGTTCTCTTCGAGAAACTTTCTGCCCGCTGCCGTATTTTTCTCCCCGGCTTCTTTTTTCGCGGCTGCTTGTTTGGCTATCATGTCTTTTTGGAAAGTAGTCATGCTCTCTTTCATTTGCTCCTCAGTCATCAGCGGTTTCTTGCCGCTCAGCCCATCTTGCAAACCGCGGTTCAAGACCTCTGCGTTGACGTCGATCAACTGCCGTTTCAAGGTGGACCCGATATCGAGCCCGATGCTATAGCTGACCTTGTCCTTTTGGTCGTTCAACTGCGGATCGGCGGCAGGAGCGAAGGGGGAAAACGCCAGCGAGAGGGCAATGATGATGAGCGATTTTTTCATAAATATTTTCGGTAAAACTGATTGCGCCAGGCGTGTAATCCGCCAGTCGCGACAGATTCATCCATGAAGATGCGTGCAGCGTCAAGGGCGCGGCGCTGGTGCTGGAGTGGTCTCCTGATCGCTCTCAGCTGCCTCGTTGGGCAAAGGGCCGCAGCCGCACTCTCGCTTTCGCATCAGGAATCTCTGCGCATCGGTCGCCAGATCTGGCAGAACGAATGCGGAGGAACGGTGGCGGGCTTAACGTCGTGGAACGCCGGTGAAGATTTCGCCTCGCTCGGGATCGGTCACTTCATCTGGTACCCGGCAGGAGAGAGCGGGCCCTTCGAAGAGAGCTTCCCGAAGTTGCTCGCTTACGTGAAAAAGCAAGGCGCCAAACTACCCGGACCACTCCTCCCGCCTAACACCGATTGTCCCTGGAATTCGCGCGCGCAGTTTCTCGCCGCGGCCTCGACCCCGGAGATGATCCAGCTGCGGAAGTTTCTTGCGGGAACGATCGATCTTCAGGCCGACTTTTTGGTTCGGCGTTTGCAAGAGGCGCTGCCGAAAATGCTCTCGGCGGCGCCGGCCTCGAAACGCGCGGCAATCGAGCGAAATTTCAATCGGGTCGCGGGAAGCGCGCAAGGTTGTTACGCGCTCATCGACTATGTAAATTTCAAAGGAGAAGGCGTGCTCGCGACCGAGCGCTACCACGATCGCGGCTGGGGTTTGCTTCAGGTGATCGAGGGAATGTCCGGCGGTGGTGAAGGGGCCGCGGCGACGCGGGAGTTTGCTGAATCTGCAGAGGCTGTCTTACGCAAGCGGGTCAGGAATGCGCCGGCCGAGCGGCATGAAGCGCGCTGGCTCACCGGCTGGTTGAACCGGGTGGCGACCTATCGCAGCGGCTAATGCGCTGTTCGGCTAATGCACGTCCCCTCCGGCTGGTGTGAAAAGGGACATCGGTCCGGGACGTGCTGATGTTGCGGTCGAGTGACAAATGAATCCGGCTCGGCTCCGCGAGGTGCAAATTTCCTTTTGCCACGCTCTTGCTCTTGCTATCCATTTCGCAGGGCTGCGCGGCTGCCTCTTGTGATCGTCACCTCTCTGCAAATCATCCTCCTCGCCTCACTCATCGCCATCGCGCCGCAGGGCGGGCAGGCGCAAACGATGCGGTCCGCCCCGGCTTTGCGCAAGGCGAGCGACCTGATCCATCGACAGGAGCCGATTAACGTCTCACCACGCCTGCTCGCGCGAGTGACCCCGCAAAACTCGGAGGTGCGCGTTTCCCTCTCGAAGCAGCGCGCCTATCTACTTTTGAGCGACGAGGTGGTAATTGACTCGCCGATTTCATCGGGCAAACGCGCCCGCCCCACTCCCACCGGCAGCTTTCATGTTCTCGAGAAAGACAAAGGGCATCACTCGACTGTTTACGGCGACTTCCGCGACGCGTCGGGCCGGATCGTGCGGCGCGGCGTGAGCATGCGGATCGATTCCGCACCGAGCGGCACGCATTTCGTGGGCGCGGAGATGACATGGTTCATGCGCCTAACGGGTGACGGAGTGGGGATGCATGTTGGGTTTCTGCCGGGCTACGCCGCCTCGCACGGTTGCATTCGCATGCCTTCGGCTGCGGCGGAGATGTTTTTCAATCACGTCAAAGTCGGCACGCCGGTGGTGGTCGCTGACTAGTTGTTAGATGGCAAACAATGGTTCTGGCGGTCACGCGCTACTGGTGCCCGCCAAACCTCAAATGTTTTGGACGCGACCCATTGCCTCGCATGTAAATTCGCCTCATGAGCTTCATCAATCTCGAGCAGTTGCCGTTTGTCGGAATGTCGCATGAGTTAGTCGGCGAAAATCAAGGCACGCCTTTCTCGGCTTACATCGTAGAGGCAAAGCCCGGGCAAGGCCCGCCCTTACATAAGCATCCGTACGTTGAGGTCGCCTTCACCATCGAAGGCTGCGCCACTATTACGGTCGGACACGAACAGCGCGAGGTGAAAGCGGGTGGCATCGTCGTCATTCCGGCGGAGACGCCGCATCGATTCGTTAACTCCGGCGACAGGACACTGCGTCAGATCGACATCCACGCCAGCGCGCGATTTATCCAGACGGATCTGGATTGACGATTTCACTTCCGGGCCCCGTTTGCTCATTCAGGGACTGAATCAGTCCGTCACGGCGAGCAGCGAATCCCATGTCAAAAGCAGCCTCCGCTATCCCCGATTCGCGCGATTGATCACCCGCAAGAAGGGGCGCAAATACGTTATCCATCTGTGCCTATGAAACAAAACATCCCAAAGAAGAGCAATAGCAGCCGGAATAAAAAGGTAGAGGCACTCGCCGCCGTCACACCTGTCGCCGACGACGCGCACCTGACGACTAACCAGGGCCTCATGATCAACGACGACACGAACACGCTCAAAGGCGGCGAGCGCGGCCCGTCGCTTCTCGAAGATTTCCATCTGCGCGAGAAGATTACGCATTTTGATCACGAGCGTATTCCCGAGCGCGTAGTGCACGCACGCGGCGCCGCGGCGCATGGTTTTTTCCAATGCTACGAGGGGAATTCGAAGCTCACCAAGGCCGGCTTTCTGAATGATCCTTCGCGCAAGACGCCCGTTTTCGTTCGCTTCTCCACCGTCGCAGGGTCACGCGGCTCCGCCGATCTCGCGCGGGACGTCCGCGGCTTCGCCGTCAAGTTTTACACCGACGAAGGCATCTTCGATCTCGTCGGCAACAATATCCCCGTCTTCTTCATCCAGGACGCGATCAAGTTCCCCGATTTTGTCCATGCGGTTAAACCGGAGCCGCACAATGAAATCCCGCAAGCGGCCTCTGCTCACGACACCTTTTATGATTTTATTTCGCTGGCACCGGAAAGCCTTCACATGCTGATGTGGGTGATGTCGGACCGCGCGATCCCGCGTAGCTACCGCATGATCGAAGGCTTCGGTATCCACACGTTTCGTCTCATCGACGCCGCCGGAAAATCACGCTTCGTGAAGTTCCATTGGAAGCCGCTGCTCGGCGTGCATTCTGTCGCGTGGGACGAAGCGGTGAAAATCTCCGGCGCCGACCCCGATTTCCATCGGCGCGATCTGTGGGACACGATCGACGACGGCGGCGTCGCGGAATGGGAATTCGGCGTTCAGGTCGTGGAAGAGAAGGACGAGCATAAGTTCGACTTCGATCTGCTCGATCCGACGAAGCTCATCCCCGAGGAAATGGTGCCGGTGCAGCGCATCGGCAAGATGACGCTCAATCGCAACCCGGATAATTTCTTCGCCGAAACGGAGCAGGTCGCATTTCATCCGGGGCACCTCGTGCCGGGCATCGATTTCACGAATGATCCCCTGCTCCAAGGTCGCCTGTTCTCTTACACCGACACGCAACTGACGCGCCTCGGCGGGCCGAACTTCGCGCAGATCCCGATCAACCGGCCGACCTGCCCGATGCACAATAATCAACGCGATGGTCACATGCAGCAGATGATCAATCCCGGTGACGCGAGCTACCATCCGAACACTGTCGGTGGCGGTTGCCCGATGCAGGCGAAGGAAAACATGGGCGGCTTCGTCAGCTACGCCGAGAACCTGAATGGCGGAAAAGTGCGCGGAAAGAGCGAGAAATTCTTCGACCACTTCAGCCAGGCGACGCTCTTCTTCCAAAGCCAAAGCGCGGCGGAACAGCAGCACATGGTCGACGCGCTGACCTTCGAGCTGGGGTTTGTGAAACGTGACGCGATCGTGAACCGAATGCTCTTCCTGCTCGCCCAAATCGATGGCGGATTGGCGGACAAAATCGCCACGGGTCTCGGTGTCGTCGTGCCCAAATCGATCGACGGCCGGATCAACATGGACGTCGGCGCCGATGCGGGAAAAGAGACCGAGACGAAGCCGGTCAAGAAGCCGGCCCCGCCCTCGCCCGCGCTCAGCATGGCGAACACGATCAAAGACACGATCAAGAGCCGCAAGATTGCGTTCCTCGCCGGCGACGGGGTTGACGAAGCCTCGGTCACTGCGATGAAAGAAGCCCTAACGAGTCAAGGCGCGAAGGTCGCGATTATCGCGCCGCACGGCGGCTTCATCAAAGGCTCTGACGGCAGCGACATTGCCGTCGACCTAAGCTTGCTGAACGTGGCGTCGGTCTTGTTCGACGCCGTTTACGTTCCGGGCGGCGCCCAGAGCGTGGCGGCGGTGCAAGCGAATGCGAAGTCGATCCACTTCGTGAATGAAATGTACAAACATTGCAAATCGATCGCCGCGACAGGTGAAGGCGTTCAGCTGATTAGCGCCTCCTCAATTAACACAGCGTCCGACGGCAAGGGAAAGAACACCACTGTCGATCCCGCGCTCATCATCGACGATAAAGGCGACGTAACGAAAGTCTCCGCGAAGTTCATCGAAGCGATCGCAAAGCATCGCAATTGGGACCGCGAAAAAATCGCGCAATCAACCATTCCGGCCTAAGCCCGCGGATCATTCGGTGATTCATCCAATGCCCCGCATCGCTTTATGACTCCGGCGACACCCCGCTTCGTCAGATCGATATCACGCCAGTCCTCGATTCATTCAGACGAATCTCACATGGATTATGATCGTCGCGCGCAACACGGTTTTGTCATCTAACGGCCGGAACCCCACGCGTCGCATCAAGCAGACGCTGGATGAAATGATAGGGCTGAAGCGTCCCTGCCCGATTGCATAAGATGGCGCACCGGCGACAATGGGGCCGATGATCGCCGCGAATTCCGATAAAACCCAGAGCGTCGTGGTCTACACTGCGACGGAGGATAGTAGGGAGGCAGGACTCTCGTTAGGCGAACAGATCGCCACTCAACTCGGAGGCAGGAATCCCGATGCGGTCATTCTGTTTGTCTCGCCGAAGTATGATGCGGCTGCGCTTGTGGCATGCGTGTCCGAACGAACGGGCGCGAAGATCATTGTCGGCTGCTCGTCCGCTGGGGAATTCACGAACGACACACAGGGGGAAGGCAAAGCCTGTGCGGTGGCGCTTAGTTCGCCGTCATTGCAGTTCGCCGTCGGGATCGGCCGCGGCATTAGCAACGATCGGCGCAAAGCGGCTGCCGACATGGTGCGCAACTTTCGCTGCGGGCAAGAAGGATCGAACGAGTACTGCTCGGCCTTGATTTTGACTGATGCGCTCGCTGGTCACGCAGACGAATTGATCGAAGAACTGACGCTCAAGACCGGCGGCAGCCACCAGTTTTTCGGCGGAGGCGCTGGGGACGACGCTAACTTCCGACGAACACAAGTTTTTGTTGGGAACGAAATTGCCAGCGACGCAGCGGTCGCGCTCGAGATCGTTTCCGAAAAGCCGATCGGCATTGGTGTGCGGCACGGCTGGAGCCCGGCTACGGCGCCTATGCGCGTGACCGAATCGCGCGGCGCTGTCCTTGTGAGTCTCAACGCTTCTCCTGTTCTCGATGTTTTCCGCGAACATGCCGACGCCACCGCCCAGAAATTCGACGCACAGGATCCGATGCCGTTTTTCCTCCATAACGTTCTCGGGATCGAAACTGGCGACGGCTACAAATTGCGCGTGCCGCTGGCGGTGAATCCTGACGGCTCGGTTCTTTGCGCAGCGGAGATCCCGCAAGGCGCCGCCGTTTGTCTGATGAGCACTGACGTAGCCTCCGCGAAAGAAGCGGCCGCGAATGCGACGCGCGCTGCGGTCGATCAACTGAATGGACATGAGCCCGGCGTTGCTCTCTTTTTCGATTGTGTCGCGACGCGTCTTCGCATGGGCCGCGAGTTCGGGAACGAACTCGACGCGCTCAAGGAAGTTCTCGGGGAGACGCAATTTGCCGGCTGCAATACGTATGGACAAGTCGCCAGAACGACAGGGCAATTCAACGGCTTCCACAACTGCACAGCCGTCGTTTGCGTCCTGCCGGCGTGAACGGACATCAGCGCCGCGCGGCCAGCTCCTTTCGCTGGTCGCAGCGCTGACGCAGCCGGAGACACGTGCCGCGGCTGCGAAAGCTTTAGCGAAGCATATCGGCGGGGACGACCTGCTCGTCTTCGTTCGTGATCGCGAGTTGGGCATTCTACTTCCCGCGCCCGGTTTTCAACAAACTCTCCCGGACGCCAAAGCATGGCGTTTGTTTCTAGAAAACTGCGTCGCCGACTCTTTTTATCAAGACGATCTCTCATTCCCGCGCGTTGGAGCGGTGACCCAAGCCTCCGGGTTCGCGGCAGAAGACGGATCCGTAGTCGTCTTCCTCGGCGGCAACCACTCCGTCGAGAAGGGCGTCGACGTCAGCCTGCTCGTTCCAATTCTGGCTGCTGCTTTCGAGGGCGAACGCATCGCAACCGTCGCGGAAGGAAAGACTGCAGTCGCGAAACAAACCGCCACCCAGGCGAAGTTGCTGGCCGATTCGCTCGATAAAGCTCGCAACGAATTACGGCACACGCTCCGCGAAGCACAGCGGGCGAATGCTGCGAAAGATCGGTTCCTCGCCGTGCTGAGTCACGAATTGCGCACTCCGTTGAATCCAGTGCTGATGGCAGCGAGCGCGATGGAAACCGATCCGAATATTCCCCCGGATATCCGCGCTGATATCTCAATGATCCGCCGCAACGTCGAGCTTGAAGCGAAGTTGATCGACGATCTGCTTGATCTGACCCGCATCTCGAACGGCAAAGTCCAGTTGCATCGCCGGATTGTCGACGCGCACGACATTCTCGAACAAGCGATCGCTGTCGTTGGGGGCGACTCCGCGTCGTTGAACCTGGAGGTCAAAGTCGACTTCAGTGCGAGCCGTCACCACGTGGATGGCGATCCAGCGCGAATCCAGCAGGTCTTTTGGAATCTGATTCGTAACGCGGTGAAGTTCACACCGCTGGATGGTAGCGTCACGGTGCGCACGAGTAATCCAGGTCTCGACACACTTCGCATAGAAGTCATCGATACAGGCATCGGCATCGCTGCGGAGACTTTGCCGAAAATCTTCAATGCTTTCGAGCAGGGAGATACCGACATTAATAAAGCTCTTGGCGGCCTTGGACTAGGACTGGCCATATCAAATGCCCTCGCCGAACTGCACGGCGGAACGCTTCGAGCAGAAAGCGCCGGCATCGGTAACGGCGCCACATTCATTTTCACACTACCCGCCGTCGAACGCACAGCTCTTACGTCACAGCCGGGTGCTACTCCCTCGAGCGACGGCGACCGCCGCCGCATCCTGCTCGTCGAAGACCACGCCACGACTGCCGCGTTGATGGCGAGACTGCTACGGAAACGCGGACATGAAGTCGAAGTAGCGCACACAAAGGCTGATGCCATCAGTATCGGATTGGCGCAGCACTTCGACATCCTCATCAGCGATCTCGGCCTACCCGATGGGAATGGCTACGAAGTCATGGAAGCACTGGGCTCGAAGTCGCACGTGTTCGGCATCGCCTTGAGCGGTTACGGAATGGAAGCCGATGTCGGCCGGAGTGCAATCGCCGGGTTTCAAATTCACCTAACGAAACCTGTGGACGCGCAAAAGCTCTACCGGGCGGTCGAGCAAATGTTCGCCGCAAAGTCTTCCGCCTAACCGGCGCGGACCGACGCGCTGCTTTTCGACTGCAATCGAAGAATGGCGCGGAAGGCTTCGTGCTACTTCCCGGTTGCACGTTTGATAACTCGATCCGCAGGGCGTCACTCTCATCGCCCCAGCGCGGCGGAAGCACGATCCAGGCATCCGCATACATTCCTTGAATCCAATCGGCAGGGTCGTTGCGTCGCTTCTTCGCGATGACGACGAACTCCTCTGCGACTGAGTCATGGCTCTTGCGCTTCTTTCGCCCGTCGGAACTGCCCGGTACCGATCATCCGCAGCTCGCTTCCTCGGCAGCTTTGGCATAGCGGTTTAACACCAAAATCACGAAGGCACGATCATCCCGCGCTCGGCTCGCCAGGTATGAGCGGAGCGGTGCCGGGCTTTCGTCATGACACGTCTCCCAGGGGAGCGAATTGCGTGTTGCGTCATGGTGGTGGTTAGCGTGATACCATGCCGATGTGTCGGGAAGATTTCTCTTCCCAGAATGCCCTGTCGTCCCTATCCTCGCAAATCATCCAGAATCTCTATCGAATGAAAACCATCAGGCCCACCGGAACGATTAAAGTTTTCAGGGCGCTTGGCCGTTACTGGCGATGACTCTCGTGGCCGCGCTAGTGTGGAATCCCGCGAGCGCAAGTTGTGTACAGGTCAGAATCGAGATCACGGCGAATGTAAGTCTCATTGACGATCCTAATAACCTTCTTAACAATGCTGTCGCGCCCGGTGACACCATTACCGGCATGTATACCTGCGGCTCCTCCGCGGAGGATTCCAACCCGATTGACCAAGTAGGAGATTACCGCTATACGACCGCGCCTAACTGAATCCGGCTCAACGTAAACGGCCTCACCTTCGCCACCAACCCGCGGGACGTAAATTTCCTCCTCGAACTGGCTGATAACTACAAAAACAGCGATAATTACGTCGTGATCAGTTACAATAATCTCTTTGCTGTTTCCGCGACGGGCGCATTCGTGATGAATACCATTGACTGGCAGCTCGACGATCCTACACAGACGGCGCTGTCGTCTCCCGTGTTGCCTAAGACTCTGCCGGTGCTGTCCAACTGGCAGTCGATCTTCGGCCTCAATATCTTGAGCATGGGCGATAGTCATTTCGCGATTCGCGCAAATGTGACTTCGGCCGTCAGGAAGAGAAAGCGATAACTCAAGGGTGCTGACCCGCACGGGGATCTACCCGAAACCGACCGGGTCCTGCCGAAGCGGCGCGTTAGCGCGGGCTGCGCCTTGGTAGAGCGTCTCCGTCGAGACATACGGCGCATTCTCCTTGTAATCCTCGAGCCCGAGCGCAAGAGAGATAGAACGGCCCGACCACCAGCGTCACCATCATTACTGTCGAGACGAGCGCGCTCATGGCGAAGTTCGCACTCAGCACTGGATCGCGGAACATCGCCAACCGGATCAAAGGCGATGCTGCTCCGAAGAGCAGCGGTCAACAGCAGAGCTATGTTGAGCGAACCGAAATTTCCTCGCCCAATCGTCATGGCGAATGCATAACCCGCGAGCGTCAGAGCAAGCAGTAGCGTGCCGACGTGTCGAAGCGGGCCCGATCAGTCTTCGGCCCCGGGCGATCAACGGGCAGGTAGCGATGCGCGAGAAGAAAAGTAAGCACGGCGCGCCTAGCCTCGTCTAACCACGTGATCACGATCAGCTCGTGACTGACCTCCATTCCCAACAACGCCTCGGCAAATTGCGGTTCGATCTCGAGCCAGGCGTCCGGCGCACCTTCCGGTCCCTGCCGCGGCGCCTCTTCCCGCCGCTTCGGTGTCTAACGAATGAAGCCAACCGGCTGCAGTGTGTGAGAGATCATCTTGTCCAACGTTGTTCCTGCGACGCAACTGCCCGCTACCCCCGACGCTTACGATCAGGGGGGAATGGTGAGGAGATAAGGAAAGACGATTCGCTGGGGCGTTAGGCCTTCGATCCGTTTAGAGCAACCAAACAAACGCGCCCGTCTTTCACGGTAATCAGAGGCAAACCGAGCCGACGATTCTTGGCTCGAAGTGACGAGCGACCCGCGCGAACGCGCGACGAGCCGACGCGATGAACTCGTCTTCCACGTCGGCTTTCGATGCGCTTTGTTTTCACTGCTGGCCAAGGATTTCCGCCCTCCGTGGTCGAGCCTGCCTCAGGAGCAGTTGTCGATCGCGCAGGCGATCGAGCATCTCCAATTTCTCCAGCCACGGCAGTGCGCGCAGGCGGCGGCGCTCGGCCTCCTTGGATTGTACGACTTGCTGGATGGCGGCGCTCACGGCTGAAGGAAACGATGCTCGAACTTGGCCCATGCCTCAAGCAAGGAGTGACGACCAAGGATCTCGCGCAGCCGATCCATGTTGGCAATCTGGGCTTCGACAAACATGACCAAGCGAGCGTGATCCTTAGCGCGCCCGGTTTGCAGTGCGATGACCATGAGGTGTTCGGCCGTCATCACCCGCGTCGTCAATCCATCGGACTCCCGCGTGACCGCTTCCCGTACCGCCTCAGCCAGGAGCGGATCGCTCGCAGCGAGGAACTGCACAGGCCAACCTTCGATCTGAATCGCTTCACCTGCCGCCTTATAACCCAGCGTCGCGCAAGCAGCGTAAATCGGAGTGAGAGTGAGAACGAGCGGCGCGGGCTCGAAGAGAACGAATATGTCCACATCCACCGTCGCCATCGGCTCCAGGTAGAACGTCGCTCCGACGGCGCCCGCGACCGCATACAATCCGATGACACCATCGGCGTGAAGTCGTTCGATGACTGAAAGGGTTTTCTTCACAACTTTTCGAGATACGGCCGGTTGGAACGACGGCACCAGGATTCGGTTACTTCATCCACAGATTTCGCAGATTTGCACAGATGGAAAACGCTGACGACCACAAAACATCTGCGCTTATCTGGGGCGAAGAATTCCGAAAATGACACCGCGATTGCACCGCGTGTTCCGAGCGCTGTGCGCGGGCGCACGCGATCGTGACACCGGGCTTGAGCCCGACCGTCCGCCCCGGTATTCTCGCAAGCCATGCACCGCGACTATCAGCGTTGGTACTCACACCGCCTCAATCGCGACATGGGCGTCGCTGTTTACGGCCATTACGGGATGCCCATCCTCGCCTTCCCGACGAGCGGCGGCGACGAATGGGAACAGGAAGGCCAAGGCATGATCCGCACCCTCGGCCCCTACCTCGACGAGGGCCGCCTCCGCATCTTCTCCATTAACGGCGTGCAAAACGATTCCTTCCAAAACAAAGGAGCGCACCCCTTCCATCGGAGCTGGATGCAGGCGCAGTACGACGACTATGTCGCCAGCGAAGTCTTCCCCTTCATCGACTCCCAGTGCCAGACCCCTGGCATTCCGATCACGACCTACGGCGCATCGCTCGGTGCCTACCACGCCGCCAACACCCTCTTTAAGCATCCCGACCGCGTAAAGCGCTGCTACGCGCTCTCCGGCGTCTACGACATGCGGGACTCGATGGACGGGATGTACGACGACAACTTCTACTTCAATAACCCGGTCGACTATATGGCTAACCAGAACGATCCTTGGTTTCTCCACCAGTTAGCGAGCTGCGACATCCACCTCGCGACCGGCTGCGGCCCGTGGGAAGTGCCCGGCCCGACCTACCAAATGTCCGCCGTGCTCGCGAGCCGTGGGATTGCTCATCATCTGGACGACTGGGGCCAAAGGGCGGACACGAATGGCCGTACTGGCATCACCAGATGTGGGAGTACGTGGGCGCGCACTTTTAGAGATTCCACAGTAGGAGGTTGCCGCGCTTCCTAACTGCAACGGCTGCGCGGCGATGGCAGGCGTTCCGAAAACCGTATCGAATATCATGGTCAATGGGCTGGACTGGAGCATTGCCATCCCACTCACCCTAGCCTCATTTCCCGGTTGCATGATAGGGGCAAAGATCGCCCCGCTCATGCGAGCTTCCTACATCCACCGAGCAATTGTCCCCGTCGAGCTGGTGGAAGAACGAAGTGCGGTCGGGACCGGGTAGGAACTATTCCTCGCCGACCCTGCAGGGCATCTACGCCACTTCCGGTAACGCGCATGCTGAATGGGAGCCCAGGACAAATGTCTCGGATGGACCAGGCAAGCCCCGGCCATCAAAGCTCCGTTTGTGGTTCAGCCTAGCTGCGTGAAAATGTTAAGGGTGATCTGGTCAATTTCGGTGAACTCACCATCCTGACTCAGCCCCAGTGACCAGTTAATGGTGCCCACGGTGAGAACCTGCCCCTTGCCTTTGGTGAAAATTCCCATGGTTGCGGCGACCTCAGGGTTTGGGGCTGTAAAATCACCGCTGGCGGCAGGAACTTCTGCCAGCGTATGGAAGTTCGGAGGTGAGTTTGGTTTGCACTCTTCTTGCGATGATTGCAGATGATCCGTCTCATATCCCACGACTGACCTCGGCATCGGGTCTCCCGTTATAGTGTAGAGACCAAAACGGCTGTAAGCCACGTTTTGGAATACCCACGAATCTCGATCGCGGATGATGTACTCAGGCCAACCATTCATCTCTTCGAAGTAGCTGACACCGGTCATGGCTGTTTCAGCTCTACAGACCGGCTTGTCGTACCAGTTTACTGTAACGAGTTCGGGCGTCCCGGCATCGAAGTCGGTCGCATTGTACGGATCAAACCGTGCGTCTTTGTAGCAGATTTGTCTTTGCACGTTGAGATCGAAACGAACCTGAAACCATGAGACATTAGCGCTTAGGAAAACGACATTCCCTCCCTTGGAAGCAAAACCTTCCACATTGTCGCGCATTCCTTTTGACCAGTATTCGTCGTGCCCCACGCTCACGAGCAGGCTATACCTTTTCAACAAGTCCGTGTGATTAGCCTGATCTTTGTGCAGATCAGTAGATGTGCACAGTTCCACGTCAATCCCCTGCCGCGCCAGCCATCGAATCAACGGCACCTCCCATTGCTGCCACTTAGGAAGACCGCTCGCTTCTCGATAGGGCCTGGCTAAGGCCACGCGGAAGGCCCTCGGAATTTGATAGTCCCCTCGGTATGGATCTAACGAAGGACCAAATGACCAGAAAAAGAATCCTCCGGTGGTGAAACCATACAGACTTCTACCTCCCCAGAAGTTATACGCCGCCCAAGTAGCGTCGGGGATGCAAAGAAGAATTCGTGACTGACTCCCCGGAGTTTCACACCGCACCACAAACGGGATATCTAAGACGCTGGTTTCGGCGACACTTGCCTCTACTCGGGCCAAGTACAAGCCGCTTCGCCAATTGCGCGGGATTGTAAACTCTGCCACAACAGGCCAGGCCGGCCCATCGCGATAATCTAACCGTTGAATCGGGAAGGGTTGCGGAAACTGACGGATGTCTTGGACGGTAGTTATCGGCGTTTGCTCACTATCTTGCCGATAGACTGTAATGGTGTACGGACCGACCCGGCTGTTCACATAAAAACTAATAGTCTCCCCTTGAGCTACGCTTCCGGGTGAAACATACCCCTCGAGATCTTCAGCGGGAATCGCTTCAAATGGTTCGTGCAAGTAGAATTCTCCATAACCACCCGCGCCTTCGTAAAAGAGCAGGTCTGTGAATCCGTTCTGAAATTTGACATACTCGGGGTCGGGCTCCCAGAAGTTTCCAGGAACGATGACGTCCCAAGTGCTTCGCCAATCGTCGTAACTCTCCCATTTCACTGTGTTATCATTGGGATCGCAAAGAATGGATCCCTCTTGCCCGGCTCCAGAGGATGGATCGGGCGGAGGGTTGTAAAACACAAATGTTCCTCGACCAGTCCGGCGATCGTAGAAAACAAAACTTGAATCCATCCATCCAAAATTGCCCGGAGTGATGTGGGTTGCGGGCGGTAGGTTCTCCTTTTCCGCCCCTTGTTCGAACCCAAAGCCGGAGTCGTCGTCTCCCGTAACCATATAGACCTCACCGTGAGACGTCGGCTGCTCATAGAACAACACTCCGGTCCCGCAGAATGAGTCTCCGACTACGTGGGTCCAGCTAGTTCGCCAGCCATCCTCCTCTCGGATGAGACTTAATCCTCCCTCGCCGTCGCACTGGTGGATCTCACCATGACCTGCTGCCTGGTCGTAGAGGAGAATAGCTGAAAAATCGCGGTTCTGCGCAGCTTCCGGTAAACGGATGGTCGTGATGTGTGTCCAAGATGGGCGCCAGCCAGAGTACTCGCGGGGCGGAAACACCAGGTTGCCTAGACCATCTGTATCGTAAACTGCGGCGAACCCAGCTTGTTGGTCATAGAAGAGCAAACCCGTCCGTTCAGCCCCGTAGAAAGCGCCGGAAATGATGTGCGTCCAACTCGTCCGCCAGCCCGTGTGACCCTGTAGGAACTCGATCTGGCCGGATCCATTCGTCTCGTAAAACTCCGCGTAACCAGTGCTTTGTTCGTAGAAGAGAAGACCGCTAAATCCAGACTTGGAAAATTTTCCGGCGACAATGTGCGTCCACGTGCGGCGCCAATCGACATGAGAGCTCAGGCGCTGGAAATTGGGAGGAAACAGCGGCTGCTCACCAGGAATCCCGCGCGACGGAACATCGATTGGGGGATTTTTTTCAGGCATGATCTACTTCCTCTTGAGACGAGTAACTAGCATTATCACGGCACGCAGTAAAGACTCAGGCGTCCGCGGCTGCGATCTGAGTTTGGTCTTAATTCAATGCTGAATTTCTGACTGGCCAATAGCTTTGGGCGCGTGCACGTACGGCGGCCGATTCACTTTGTAGCGCCTCGCGCGCGCAACCAAGTGCATCTCCCCGCAGCGAGCGCCTACCACGCGCGATCGCACATAAAGCGGAATGTCAACAACCCGGTCGGCTGTATGGCCAACCAAAACGAACCTCTGGTTTCTCCACCAGTTAGCGAGCTGCGACATCCACCTCGCGACCGGCTGTGGCCCATGGGAAGTGCCCGGCCCGACCTACCAAATGTCCGCCGTGCTCGCATGCCGTGGGATCGCTCATCATCTAGACGACTGGGGCCCGAAGGGCGGGCACGATTGGCCCTACTGGCATCACCAGATGTGGGAATACCTGGGCGCGCACTTCTAAAGAACCGACGAAGGCCGCAGTCCAGCATCGTCGTGAAGAGAGGCAGAGCGGCGGTGCGGTGCATGAGGCTTGTCCGTCGCACAGTGCAGCGGGTATCGTCGCCAACATGACAGCTTCCAGCGTGGCCCAATACCTCGCCGCACTCCTCGCGGATCGCCGCGCCGCGCTCAGCACCGTGCGCAAGGCGATCAATGAGAACCTGCCGGACGGATATGAGGAGGGCATGCAGTTTGGGATGATCGGCTGGTACGTCCCGCTGTCCGTCTATCCGGCGGGCTATGGCGAGAATCCCAAAGTGCCGCTGCCATTGGTTGCGCTCGCCTCGCAGAAGTCGGGCATGGTGTTGCATTTCCTGTGCTTCTACGGTCATCCCACTCTTTCCACCTGGTTCACCAGCGAATACCAGAAGAGCGGCAAGAAGCTCGACATGGGTAAAGGTTGCGTCCGCTTCAAGAAGTTGGAGGACCTGGCTCTCGACGTGGTCGGCCGCACCGTTGCGCGCGTGTCCGTGGAGGAGCACATGGCCAATTACCAGGCGGCGAGGGCGCTCATGGGCAAGGGCCGTAACGCGGGTGAAGGAGCGGCCGGGCTTTCAAAGAGCAGCGCAAAGAAGGACGCCAAGAAGTCCGCGGTGAAGAAGGCGAAACCAAAGAAGTGACTCTGGACGGCGTTGAGTTTCGATCTTCGTTCATGGCGCTCGGTAAGTGGAAACACAATTGTCCGTCAGCGCGATGATTCGGAAGCCATCGGGAAAGAAGTTGGCCAGCGCATCGCGGTCACACTGCACGAGCGGCTCTCGTAAGAGCGCGCTCAGCCGACGCTCTGGCATCAAGGGCGCGGCTCGCAAAATCCCGTGTCACACGAGCATTATCGATAGTCAGCTCTGACTCCCATCTGCTTTCCCCCGAGGCAAAAGCTGATTTGCATCGGCGGGGCGCAGGCCGGATATATAACTTCGGCAAAGAGAGTTGAGTCACCGCCCTAAATCTCATGATAGATGAAACATCCACCGAATCGAGAGCGGCCTTCTATCTGTCTGATTACTTCGAAGATCAGGGGCGGGCGCTTTTTGATTGTTGGGATAGATAGTCTGCGAAGCGGTAAATGGAGACAGGAATCGTGGATCATATTTACTGACGTTATCTTTTCCGATAATCTTCATTTCTTAAATTTCGAAGAGGTCGGGCGGGCATTCGATCTCGACAGTGAGATACGCAAGCATTTCGTCGTCGTACAAGGCCGGTTTCAGGCGATACTTCGGCGGAAGGATCCCGAATCGGCAAGGCTGTTCCACGTCTCGAAGGGACAGTTCAAAGGCCCGCTTAGTCAGGCGGATATGATTGCCGTTCAGCTCAACGGCGAATTTGGAGAGCAGCTTATAAACGTTCTGAGTAATACGCAATCCGTGGCGATTGCGGAGATGCTGAGCGAATTCGACTCCCTACCTAGACCCGGCCTGACGGAATCGTGATTCTAGTAAGCTAAGCCCGGGGTGAGTATTGGTCGCGCAATAAGTCGATGAGAGACGACGACAAAGGTTGGCTTAAGGGGAAAATCCAAGAAGCATTTCTTACGGCAGTACGATCGTGTCTTAATGAAGAGAAAGCAGCTGAGCAGGCATCCTCAGTTCAGCGAAAATACCAAGGGCTCCCAAAAGACGCGCTCGCCGACTTGTTGATCAAGCGGGCTGCTAGGAAAACGATGATCGAAGGCGCAGCTAGTGGAGGGGCTGTCACCGCGGCAGAAACAATCGTTGCCGTGCCTGCACCTGAACCTGGTCAGCGGGTGGGCGCGATTGCAGGTATCGCCGCGTCGTTGACAGTTGACGTAGCCTACACAACGCGTGTCCAGATGCAGTTGCTCTTGGAGATTGGGAATGTATACGATTGTCCCTTCAATAAAGATGATGAAGACGACGTATGGCTGATCTTTAAAGCCGCCTTGGGAATAAAAGGGACGGAGAAGGCGGGAGCTTATGCGCGCTACATCTTCACTGAGGCTGCGGAGAAGCAATTTCGAAGGTTCTTGCGAAATGAGGGCCGCAGGCGAGCCGCTCAGGAAACGATAAGGCGAGTTGCTGGCAAGGAGGTCGCGAAATTGCTTTCAGAGAGCACTGTTTTGAAAGCAATCTGGGGCTTTAACATGGCTTTTGGGGCCTATTTCAATCTGCGCGTGACCCGGGATGTGGGGAAATGGGCGAAGGTAAAGGCCAAGATTCGGGCTTCGACCTTTCAGATTATCACCAGGATTACAGCAAATGGGTTTGAAGGGACACTGCTGATTCTGCCAACTATCTTTCTTGCCGGAACAGCTAATCGTCAGGTGACCGACAATCTTATTTCACTTTACGCGCAAGCGCGAAATCGGCTTTGCCTCTCCCCGGCTGAAATTCAAGAGATCGAAGACATCGCAAACAGTGAAAGTTTAGAACGCACCCTAACCGGACACTTGAAGAAGATTGAATCTTCCACAACGAAGCGCGACCTGTTTGATCTCGCCATTACTGCGGCAGCAGCCTCCTCTCTCGAATTCCATCCGGCGCAGCATGCCTGCCTATCAAGGCTCGGCAATACCTTGCAGATGGATTACTCACGGCAAAATTTGCAGCAGAGAATTGATTGGCTGCGCAAATGAGTGTGGTGCACTTGGGGTCAGGTGTGGTGCACTTGGGGTCAGTGTGCAAATCTCGACTGCCTCTAGCCCCGATTCATCGCTTGCTCCACGAAAGACGCCAATCTCTTGGACACTGTCCCTTTGATTGGTCCGGTCCCAACGCGCCTCAGTTGCTGACTAACGTTGGCCGCACTGCGCATTGCCAGAGGTTCATATTCGATCCGTACACTCCGCGCCATCCTTCAGCACTACTTCCGCCGTCCATTTTCTGTCCACATTTGCACACTGACCCCCAATTCCCTTCTTCCCCGAGCTCGATTTCGCATCAGCCGGAACCCTACTTGCACCCCTGATGGTATCGCCAGACGGGCATGCTTTTCACATGAGCGCGTTTTGGCATCGCTTGAATCCCGGAAACCGGCTCATCGAGCTTTTCGCGAGAATGCCGCGCGGGACACATGTGCAGAATAAAGTGCGGTTGCATGCGGAATTGCCTCTGCACGCGTGCCATTTTTGAACAGTTGGCGGTTCGACACCAAATAGGCCGACACAGCACAAATTAAATCGTCGTCGTCATCTTGGGCAACCATCCGTCGCCACGGAGATTGTGCGCGGTGACGGTAGTTGGTGGTAGACCGCGAACCTCGTGCCGCTAGGATTGAGACAATGCGCAGGACTGTGTTAATCCTCGGAGCGGGCGCAAGCTGTCCGTACGGCTTTCCGACCGCCGGAGAACTCCGCGAGATAATCGTCCAGCACAATAAGGAGAAGGTCCACGCCGCGGCGACGCGAATGCGCATCGAGCGAAATCTTTGGCCTGAAGTTCGCAAATTCGCTCTCGCACGCCACGGCGACGCGGAGTTAACGCGCTTCCAAAAAGAATTCCTTCTGTCGCAGTTCCCATCCGCTGACGCATTCGTGCAAAGTCGCGGGCAGAATTTCGACGTCATCGCCCGTCATTTAATTGCAGCCGTTCTTCTCCCTTGCGAACATTCTTCTGATCTAGATAACGACTGGTATCAATCCCTTCGCAATAATCTGCTACAAGCGGGCCCCGCCTTCGCAAAGGGGTCAGGGATTGGGGGTCAGTGTGCAAATCTTGACTGCCTCTAGCCTCGATTCATCGCTTGCTCCACGAAAGACGCCAATCTCTTGGGCACTCTCCCTTTGATTGGTTCCGTCCCAACGCGCCTCAGTTGCTGACTAACGTAGGCCGCACTGCGCATTGCCAGATGTTCCGCCAACCTTACTTGCGAAACCGTCGTGCCCCGCCACAATAGCCGGGCCAAAGCGACCTTCCTCGGATTGCTCCCGGGAGTGGCCCCGAGTTCTGGCTCGTTTAATCCCGCTGCCGCCAATCCCTCTCGCAGCCACTGCTCGGCCCGCTCCAACCCGTGCGCCCGTCTGATCGCCACCCCGCGATAAGCTCGCGATTTGGTGCGACCCAACGTCTTCCC
>JACDGM010000185.1 GCA_013815325.1 Chthoniobacterales bacterium | reverse complement strand
TTCATTTAGCACCACCAGACCGCGCTGCTCCAGGGCCGCCCGGGCCGGCGAACATATCCCCAGAAATGGTAGGCTGGGTTAAAGTAACGCCGCCCGACGAAATAATCGCCCGGTGGCTCCGCTGCTATCGCACGCGACATCGTTAGGCGCGCGCTCTCGCCGCCCGCTGGAACGGTCGCGCAACTGCTGACCGAGCAGAGAGCGAGGAAGAACACGAAGCTTTTGTGGGGCGCAAGACTCATTTTAGATTTTCGCGAACAGCGATACCGGCGCGGGTCAGAGACCTGCGCCACATTCAGTTTTGCACCACGCGCGCTTGGCAGTTAAAGTTTTTCCGGTCATTCTCCTCTCGCATTTCATGATTGAGCTCGAAGTTTACGCGGCCGGCGTGCGCGACTTAAACAAAATTCTGGAACTCGATCACCAGCTCGAAGCCGTCCCCGGCCTGCGCTACAAAGTGGATAGCAACCACGACATCGTTTACCTCGAGCTCGACGAACCAACCATTACTTCGCGTCAGATTCGCACCCTCTTTGTCGAGCTGGGACTCGAGCCGTGTTTCGTTGGCGCCGTCCCGTCGGAGTTGCGGACCGGTTCAAAGACGTAGCCTCTCTCCGCTTGATTGGGTAGTTGATGGGTGAGGGTTGATGGTTGATGGAAGTCACGCTCTTCCGTCCATCAATAATTAACCATCGACCATCAACTCTTCTTCGATGTTCGTCCGCTTTTTAACCGCCATCGGCGCGGTCGTTCTCTCCTTCTTTATTTATCTCGGCGAGATCATCATGCTCGCGGCGGAAAGCTTGCGTTCGGCCGCGACCCATCGGATGCGGTGGCGCCTTTTCATGCGACAAATGGTGGACATCGGATTGCTCTCGCAGCTCGTGGTCGTCATCACCGGCGGATTCACCGGCGCGGTCTTCGCCGCCCAGACTTATTTCCAGTTTAACAAACTCGGCGTCGCTTCCGGCGTCGGCGCGGTCGTTTCGGCCGCACTTTTCCGCGAGCTCGGCCCGGTGCTGACCGGCCTCATGGTTACCGGCCGGGTGGGAGCGGCAATGTCGGCCGAGATCGGCACCATGAAAGTGACCGAGCAGATCGATGCGTTGCGCGCGCTCGCCGTCCATCCGGTCGATTATCTCGTCGTCCCGCGCATGCTCGCGATGATGATCTCGATGCCGTTGCTCGTCGCGGAATGCATCGGCTTCGGTCTCGTCGCTTCTTATTTAGTCTCAGTCCACGTGTTGGACATCAGCGGACCGTATTACGTCGCCAACATGGTCCGCTGGACTTTGATGCGCGACATCATCATGGGCCTAACGAAAGGCTTTTGCTTCGCTCTTTTGATTGTCTTTATCAGTTGTCATAAGGGATTGAACAGTCGCGAAGGAGCTGTTGGCGTGGGCCGAGCGACAACGGAAGCGGTGGTCAATTCTTCGCTCGCGATTCTGATTTCGAATTTCTTTCTCACTATGTTTCTCAACGTGATTTTTCCGGCCGGATGGCAGTGAGGGGCAGTTGAGAGATGAAGACGGAGGACTCGGCGACCGCGGTTGAGAAGGGTTCAGATTCTTTGTCTCTCAACTCCGCCCCCATGATCGCGGTCCGCGGGTTGAAGAAACGCATCGGCTCGCAAGAAATATTGCGCGGAGTGGACGTCAGCGTGGGGGCGGCCGAGACGCTCGTCATTATCGGACGCAGTGGCGGCGGCAAGAGCGTGCTCCTGAAAAACCTCATCGGCCTGATGCAGCCTAACGAGGGCGAAATCTGGATCGACGGCCAGAACATCATCGGATTGAGCGAACGGCGACTCGCCGGCATTCGCCGCAAAGTCGGCATTCTCTTCCAGGCCGGCGCGCTTTTTGACTCGATGACGGTCGAGGAAAATATCGCTTTCCCGTTGCGCGAAGCGGGCGAGCGCGATGGGCGCGTGATCGGGCGAAAGATCGCCGAAATCCTTGAGGTCATCGAGTTGGAGGGACAGCAAAAGAAAATGCCGGTGAACCTGAGCGGCGGGATGAAGAAGCGCGTCGGCCTGGCCCGCGCCATCATCAACCGGCCTTCCTGCATTCTTTACGACGAACCGACCGCGGGCCTCGATCCCGTCGTTTCCGATAGCATCAATCATCTCATTCGGCGTCTCCAGGAACACTTCCACGTCACCAGCGTCGTCGTTACGCACGACATGAAGAGTGCATTCCACGTCGGCGACCGCATCGCATATCTGCACGAGGGACGTATTTACTTTTCCGGCACGCCGGAGGAAATTCAGGCCTCGACGGACCCGCTCATTCAGGACTTTTTGATCGGGCGCGCCACCCTCGCAGACTAACGAATGGAACAGCAGGATCGCGGATTGGAATTGAAAGTCGGGATCTTCGTGGCGGTCGGCCTCGCGATTCTGGCGGCGCTCGTCGTGCAGTTCGGCCGGCTTGGCGAAGGGTTCAAGACCTACTACGATGTGACGATCCATTTCGCCGACGCGAGCGGTCTCCTGAAAGGCTCCGACGTGCTCATGGGCGGCGCCAAGATTGGTCGCGTTTCCGGACAGCCGCGGCTTGTGACTAACGAACGCGGCGTGGACGTGCCACTGCGCATTTACGATTACGCAAAAATTCCCGTGGGCACTTCTTTCACCGTCGGCAGCTCTGGTTTGCTCGGTGACCGCTTTGTGCAGGTGACGCCGCCGACCGGCCAGCCGAAAGCCTACATCGCAAAAAACGCGCGCATCGAAGGCACACGTGAAAAAGGCATCAGCGACCTAACGAATGAAGGCGGCGCGCTGGTCAAGGATCTACGCGGGACCGTGGCGAAGATCGACACCGCGGTAAGCCGGCTAAACCAAGAGGCGCTCTCGCAGGCAAACATGGATCATTTAAAAGAGACCTTCGCCAACCTGAGCAAAACCAGCGCCGCGCTTTCCGATTCCTCGAAGAAAATCGACGGCGTGATCGAGAAAGCCGACGCCACGATCGGCTCTGCCAAAGACGCCGCCGATAAAGTACAGCTCGCCGTCGGCGACGCGCGCAAAACCATCCAGGGCGCGGGCAAAGTGATGGAGGAAGCGCGCTCCGGAGACGGCCTTCTCGCCATGCTCCTAACGAATGATGAAGTCGCCAGCAACCTGCGCGCGTTGATCAGCAATCTGCGTAGTCACGGCATTCTTTTTTATCGCGATAGCGCGGCGAAAGGCGCGGCTCCGGAAGGCAGCCCGCCGCTCCGGCGGCGGAGTCGTTAGGCGGAGCAACGATCATGAGTACGCAACTCACCGTCAATCTCCTGCGGGTGCTCTTCGTCACCTTCTGCGCCGCGGTCGGTTCGAGCGTCACGGCGGAGGCGATGGATAACCCGCTGCGCGGGCTGCTCATCGGCCTCATCTTTGGGC
>JACDGM010000088.1 GCA_013815325.1 Chthoniobacterales bacterium | reverse complement strand
CCGCCGGCAAACCGCCCAAACTCGCCCTCACTGCCGTCATGCGTAAGCTCCTCCTTGTCCTCAACAGCGCCCTCAAACCTCTGCCGATGCCCGCTTGACTCCAAGACAGTTACTAACCGCTGGCCGGTGTACGCCCAAGATTTCCATGACTCAAACCTCACATCCCGCCGCCACGCGTGCCCTCGCCAGCGGTGGCTGATCTTGTTCTCGTTAGATGGTGAACGCGCATAGCGAGACCTCCTATCCACTCCGCTCGCAGAAGTAAAGTCTTTTCCTGCCGGCAGCCAACCCGGACGGTAGCGCTAACCAACCCATCCCGCTCAGGATCGGACACCCGTCGCGACCCGCCCTCTGGCTCCCGCCCTGGGAAGACAAATCTTTCTTGCGGCATTTAGCCTTGGCATCAGGAACCTTAATCGGACAGCGACCTGTCACGCGGAAGCCTAAGTGACAGTGCGTGCGCTTTTCGCGTTTCCATTGCTTCCGACCTCGCCGATAATTCCTGCGATGGATAAACTGCCTAACGATCCGGCTGAGGCGCTCCTGCAGACCTACAGTGTCGGCGGCGGAATCAATTACCTCGCCGCCGCCGCCACGCTCCCCTCGCGGCCGGCGATCGATGCTGCCTGCGTCGATCTCCTCAGCCTGCTTTTCCCGGGCTTTCACGGCGAGCCCATAACCGATCCAGGCGATCTGCCGGACGTCACGCGCATCCGCATTCGTTCGCTCCGCGCACGGCTTCATCCCGAGATGATAAAAAGCCTCGCCCGCCGGTCGAACGGGAGCGATGCGAGCGCCGTCGATGCCGAACGCATTCTGGCCGATTTCTTCAGTCACTTGGCAAGCGTGCGCGAGATGCTCTGGTCCGATCTTGATGCCGCCTACGAAGGCGACCCCTCGGCGACCAGTTTCGAAGAGGTGATTCTGGCTTATCCATCGCTCGAAGCGATCGCCATCCAGCGTCTCGCGCACATTCTCTACAAACACAGTCTTCCCCTCATTCCGCGGATGATGACGGAATGGGCGCACGGGCAGACCGGCATCGACATTCATCCGGGTGCGCAGATTGGCAGCCATTTTTTCATCGATCACGGGACGGGCGTCGTCATAGGCGAAACCTGCGTCATCGGTTCGCGGGTAAAGCTTTATCACGGGGTCACGTTAGGCGCGCGCAGCTTCCAGAAAGACGAAAAAGGGCACATCAAGAAAGGGGGCAAACGCCACCCGGAAGTGGAGGACGATGTCACCATTTATCCGAACTCGACCGTTCTCGGGGGCGAGACGGTCGTGGGCGCGCGCAGCATAATCGGCGGGAATGTTTTCCTCACGCACAGCGTCCCGCCCGATTCGCTCGTCTCCTACGAGGCGAATCAACTGCAAGTGGTGCACAAGCTGCCCCGCGCGACGTCTCGGCCTAACGAACCATGACTCTGGCGGCGTTGACCCGGGTTTTCTTTTGGACACGGATGAAACACGGATTGGCAGGGACTTTGTGGTGAATTTTGTGTTTTCGCTTCTCTGATCTGTGTTTCATCCGTGTCCATCCGTGGCTAAGTAATCGCCCGATGATTTATCTGGATTACAACGCGACGACGCCGCTCTGCGCGCCGGCTTGGGAGGCGATGCAGCCGTATTTCGCCCGCCATTTTGGCAATCCTTCGAGCATCCATCGCGCGGGCCGCGAGGCGCGCGCCGCGATCGACAATGCGCGCGACGAGCTTGCCGCGCTCCTGCGGGTGAAGCCGCACGAATTGACCTTCACGAGCGGCGGAACCGAATCGAACAATCTTGCGCTTCTCGGCCTTGCGCGAAACCTTGCGCCTAACGGAAAGCACTTGATCAGCAACCGCGCCGAGCATCACGCCGTGCTCCACACCCTGGAGCATCTGGAGAAGCGAGAAAATTTTGAAATCACCTGGCTCGATCTTTCCCGCGACGGCTTGATCGATCCCGACGCGCTCGCCGCGGCCATCCGGCCCGACACGATTCTGGTTTCGATCATGACCGCGAATAACGAAACGGGCGTGATCCAGCCGATTCGCGAAATCGCCGAGCGCTGTCGGAGCGAAGGCGTGCTCCTGCACAGCGACATGGTGCAGTCGTTTGGAAAACTGCAAACCGATCTTGAGGGCATCGATGCTGCAAGCTTCGCGGCCCACAAATTTCATGGGCCGAAAGGCGCCGGCTTTCTCTATCTGCGGGCTGGATTGCCGATCGACTGCATCCAGTTTGGCGGATCGCACGAAGGCGAGCGCCGGCCGGGGACGGAGAATGTCGCGGCGATCGCGGGCATGGCCGCGGCGGCGCGCTTCATCATGCAAAAACGCCCTAACGAATCCAAATTGCGCGACGAACTCTCGGCCGGCATCAGTGAGGTCTACCCGGCGGCGCAGGTGAACGGCGCGGGAGTGCCACGCCTCGCGAACACGCTCAACGTCAGCTTTCCCGGTTATTCCTCGGAGACGCTCTTGATGGCGCTCGACCTCGAAGGCATCTGCGCCTCCAGCGGGTCGGCCTGCATGGTCGGCTCGGTCGTGGCATCGCACGTCCTCCTGGCGATGGGAATGACGCCGGAGCGCGCGGCATCGGCGATTCGCTTCTCGTTAGGCAAAGAAACGACCGCGGAGGAAATCGAGACGGCGATATACGCGATCGCGCTCATTTTGCAACGGCAACGGCCGCGACCAGCCGCCCCTTCGGCGGAACATGCTTTTGCTTAGAAACGATCGTCTTCTGACGGGTCCCGGCAATGAGCGGCTGAGAAACTGGACGCGCGGAAGCGCGTCCCTCCGAAGGGACCTGCTTCCGCAGGTCCAGGCTGATGACCGCTTCATTCGTAATCAGCTCGAACTTCCGCTCTCCGCGCCAGTCGCGGAGAAGTCGTTAGGGCGAGATCCGGCACTGGAAGCGATCGCGGTCGATCTGCTCCGCCGCAACGACGCGGCGGCCCTGGCCGCGAAGGTCCGCGTGGAATGGTCGGCCCGGCTACGGAGCGCGGCCGGTCGCGCTGAATATCTTTCTGCGCGTGTGCTCCTGAATTGCCGGCTCTGCGCGCACGGCGCAGCGGAAATCGATCGCACCTTGCGCCATGAGCTCGCGCATTTGCTCGCCTCCTTCCGCGCGGGGCGTCGCCGTATCGCGCCGCACGGCTCGGAATGGCGCCGTGCTTGCGCCGACCTCGGCATCGCGGGCGAATCGCGCTGCCATACCCTTCCCTTCCCAATCCGCCGGCGCGCGCGCCCCTATGTTTACGTTTGCCCGAATTGCCGCCGCGACTTTCCGCGCACCCGGCGGCTAAAGCGTACCTCCGCTTGTCTCGCCTGCTGTCGCGCGCACAATCGCGGAAGGTTCGACGCGCGCTTCAAGTTGCAGCGCGCCCATCCTCCCGCGCCGCCGCCGCTTTTGTCATCCTGAGCCGTGCGAAGGACCTCGCAGGCGTTCGTTAGGCTTGTTTTGCTCACGACGCCGGGCCGCTTGCGAGGTCCTTCGCCGTGCTTCGCCGGCTCAGGATGACAAATCATGGGCGCCTCGCTTCTCGTTAGGGCGCGCCGTCCGCATCGTCCCCTTTCTTCGCCTTCTGTCCGCGCAGCTTCGCCTGGATGAAAAGGTCGATGTCGCCATCCATCACCGCCTGCACATTACTCGTCTCCGCGCCGGTCCGGTGATCTTTCACCATCTGATAGGGCTGAAAAACATAGGAACGAATCTGGCTGCCCCACGCCACGTCACCCTTTTCTCCATACTGCCGATCGATTTCCGCACGCTTCTTGTCCTGTTCGATCTCGTACAATTTGGCCTTCAACATCTTCATCGCCAGCTCGCGGTTACGCCCTTGGCTGCGCTCGGCCTGGCAGGCCACCACAATGCCGCTCGGCTTGTGCACGATCCGCACCGCCGTCTCGACCTTATTCACGTTCTGCCCGCCCTTCCCGCCCGCCCGAAAGGTGTCGATCTCGATGTCGGCCGGATTCACTTCGATCGGCGCGGAGTCCGCTATTTCCGGCGTGATATCGACGCTCGCGAAAGAGGTGTGCCGGCGCTTGTTCGCGTCGAAGGGTGAGATGCGGACGAGTCGGTGCACGCCGCGCTCGGTGTTGAGATAACCATACGCGTATTCGCCAGTCACGAGGAGCGTGATTGATTTGATCCCGACCTCTTCGCCCTGCTGTATATCGATCGTTTGCGCGCTGAAACCGCTGCGTTCGATCCAGCGCTGATACATGCGCAGGAGCATATCCGCCCAATCGCACGACTCCGTTCCGCCGGCGCCGGAATGGATCGTGAGGAATGCATTGGAGCGATCGTTTTCGCCGGAAAGAAATTGCCGGAGCTCGAATGCCTCGACTCGCTTAACGATGCGGGCGTGCTCGATTGCGAGTTCTTTTTCCGCCGCGGCGCCATTCTCCTCAGCGGCCAGCTCCTGCAGCGCTCCGAAATCTTCCATCTCACGCTCCAATTCGCCCATTGGATTGATCAAGCCGCGCAGCCGCGAGACCTCCTCGACCTCGCCTTGGGCGCGTTCGCGGTTCGACCAGAAATCCCCCGCGGCCATCCGCGTTTCCAATTCCGTTAGGCGGGCTTGCAGCTTCGGCAGGTCAAAGAAACCTCCGCAGTTCGCCCACGCGGGCGCGCAATGCTTCGGTGTCGATTATCTCCGCTTCCGTTGCCATGAAACAAGATAAACGAGCCCGCCAGGCTGCCAACCCGGATCACCTCCGCTCTGCCAATGATAGAGCGAAGCGCGCGATGCCGGCGAGGATGCGACCGTCCACCACATGCGCCTGGGTCTGGCCCGCCGCCTGCAGTTGCCTTTTCCCCACGCCTAACGAATGGTCGCCCCCCTCCACCACTTGCAGGAACGTCTTCGCCTTCATCTCCGCGCGCACCCGCTCCAGCAGATCGAGCGGACAGAGGGAATCGCGCGTGCCTTGCACGAAAAGGATCGGCGTGCCTAACGAACGTAAAACCTGGTCGCGCAGCTTGCTCCGATCGCCCATCGCGCAAAGCGGATATCCGAGACAGACCAGCCCATCCACAACTTCCTCGAGAGCGACATGGCAGCCGATCCGTCCGCCCATGCTTTTGCCGATCAGAATTGTGGGCACGCCGGGAGCGATTCTCGTTCGTGCGGCGGCCAGCGCCTCCCGATGCGCGGCGATCAGTTGCGGCAAACGATCGGGGCGCTTCCGGCCTGCGCGCATGTAAGGATAATCGAACGTCTCGACCTCCCCGATTTCTTGCAAGCGCCCTCCCCAGCGTTGCATCCACGGATGCGATGAAGGGGCACCGGCTCCGGGGGCGAAGAGAAAAAGTGGTCGCGCCATGCGGTGAGATTGTCAGCGAAGCCCGCCTCAATACAGACAAAGAGCCTCCAAGGGTGCGAGGAAGGCCCACCCACGCCCTGAGCGTACGCCGGCCAGTAGCTGGCTGCATCGCATGATTAGACGTTGGTGTCGTCTCCTCCACAGCAGACAAACAACACTCATGCCATATCCCCGGGATGTCATTGAACCGATAAAGCTCGTCGCCGCCGCGATAAATTCCGGTGTGTGCGACCGTGCTGACGCTATCTGCAAAGTCGAGTTGCTCCGGCTGCAAAGGATCATGCAAGTGCCACTCTCGCTCAAATCGCTCCAACTCCGGGCGGGATGCGACGCGAACTCGAGTGCCCTCGGGGAACTCTAACTCATATGGCCCTTTCGTTTTGCCCATACCGTATCTACGTCTAACGAGAACAAGATCAGCCACCACTGGCGGAGCGCGCGTGGCGGCGGGATGTGAGGTTGGAGCCATGGAAAACGTGGATCGTACGCTGGTCCCGGTCAGCTCCATCGCGCCTGGTTAGGCGACTTTGGTTGCATTCGGTCACCGTATCATAACTGCCAAACAGAGGACACGAAGCCGACGAGAAGCAACCATGAACGTATTCCTTGAAAAAAACCCCAGCGATTGCGAGTCTCTTCCAGTATGCCGGCGGCGGGTTGGCGGCGTCACAGAGCCAGTGGCGGCGTTGACGGGGTACGTTAAAGCTGATGGTGGAGATGAGAGCTAGGGCGAATGAGGCCGCCGATGCCCCAAAGAGCAAACGCGCCGAACCAGTCTGGTGGCGCATGTGAACTGCGTAGCTCACCGAGAGGATGAGGCTGAGAGTCATCAATATGGGCTGACGCGCCCAAAGGTGCGCAGAAGCCCCTGCTCGACGTGAGGTGATATCCGCGTGGCAGGAGATGCAAGACTGGGTGAACAAAGGCGTAAGAACCGAACTCGGCGCACGGAAGTTTTGATAGGCAGAAGGCGCAACCAACGAGGACATAGGGAAGAGACATGATCGCGCCGAGTACCGACAGCACGAGGCAGTAAATGAGCATCGGCCTCTTTACTCGCGCGATTACGAACAAATCGGCATCGCCTAACGAGATGCTGGCGCGCCCGTTCCCGCATCGCCCGCCGGCAGGTTCGCCGCTTTCCAATCCATCGCCATCCGGATGCGTGCGCGCCCGCTCGGATGATCGAAAAAGATGAACTCCTCCACCGGACCGGGATTGAGCTTGCGATAAGCGCCGAGCTTAAGCGCGACCTTCGCTTCCCCGTCCGCTTCCCGCGCAGTGTTGATGCCGAAGGCGTCGGCCTCGCGTTCGGTCACGCGCACGGCGGTATTCATGAGCGGCGTGAGGAGAAAAAAGTAAGTCGAGAAAATCAGCGCGAGCAAGGGCAGGCCGGCCGGGTCCGCGATCCCGCGCACCTGCCAGCGCTCGCCCCATCGGCGCAGGCAACGATCGAAAAATGCGCTTACCAGAACAAAGCCGATCAACAAAAAAACGCTGAAGTAGAGAACCAGTTTTATCGCGTGATTGAGCACGTAATGCCCCATCTCGTGCGCCATGACCGCGCGAATCTCCGGGAGCGTGCATTGCTTGAGCAGGTTGTCGTTTAAGGCGATCCGCGCCGTCCCGAAGATGCCGGCGACGTTCGCGCTCACGCGATTGCTTTGCCGTGAGGCGTCAACCTCGAAGACCTGGTGCACCGGAATTTCATTGGCGGCCGCCATCGCCAGAATCGGCCCGCTGATTTTCGGATCCGTCAGCGGCTTATAGGTGTTGAAAAGCGGCTCGATAAAAATCGGGGCGAGCAACATGCCGAGGACGAGAAAGACGACGCCCACGCCCGTGCCCCAAAGCCACCAGGTGCGGCGGGCGCGGCGGAAGACCGCGTAGAGGACGACGAGGAGAATGGTCGAAGTGATGATTGTCACGGCGAGTCCGATGAGCTGTTCGCGAAACCACGGCCCGAAGGTCTGCGTCGCCAGGCCGTAGGCGTGCTCACGAAAGTAGCCGGAGTAAACGCCTAACGGAAAGGAGAGCACCGCCACAATCACGATGTACGGAATTGCGTAGAGCACGACCTGGAACACTTTGACGCGGGTGGTGCGCTCGGCGAAATCACGCAGCCGCGCCGAGAGGCCACTGCTCAGCAGGAAAATGGAGATCACGGCGCCGAGGAGAAAATCCCAGAGAATCAACCAGTAGCCGCCTTCGAAGTACGCATCCGATTTTTCTCGCTTATCGGCCGGGACTGAGGCCAGCCAGGCTCGCGTCGCGGCAGCCGGGTCGGCTGCTCTTTGAGCTGCCGCCGGAATCGTTAGGCCGGCCGGAGTGGCTTGGGCGGGAGCGGCGCCGGTGGCGGCGAGCAGGAAGCTGCCGCTGAGCAGCAGGATGATAATTGTTCTCATCTGCAACGAATAGAAAAATGCCGACCGAAGTGAAAGACTGTTCTTCCTCGCTCGACATCGCAGGTCACGGGTCTAACCTTAAAAATGCAGCGCGCGGCGAAATTTTTTCCCCTCTTCGTCGCCCTGCTCGCGCTCCTGCCGGTCGCCGGCGAGGCGCAAAGTCCGCCGCAGGCCTCTTCGCTTTACGGCGCCTACCCAGAGAATTACCAGGAGATTGTTACCGGCTGGTTAAACGCCGCCCTGGTTGATCCGAAGAGCGTAAAAGTGAAGTGGCTGGGACCGCCAAGACCGGGCGAACTCCCGGTGGAAAATAAGAAAAAGGTCGCCGGCTATCTGGTGGAATTTTCGGTCAATGCACGCAACATCTTCGGCGCCTACACCGGTTCGCAAAAGCACACGGCGCTCCTGCGCGACGGTCAGGTGGTCAGCGCCACGGGTTTCGTCGCTCGCTGAAACCAGCCTAACGACATGCCCGCATACATCATTGTCGAGATCGAGGTGACCGATCCCGCCGCCTATGAAGAGTATCGGCGAGGGGCCGCTGCGACGCTTGCGTCCCATGGCGCGAAATATCTCGTGCGCGGCGGCGCCGCCGAGACGCTCGAGGGAGATCGGCCGCCGCAGCGGATCGTCGTCGTAGAATTCGAGAGCATGGCGAGCGCCCGCGCCTGGTGGAATTCGGAAGAATATCGCGAACCGAAAGCGCTGCGCCAGCGATGTGCGATCACGCAGATGACGCTGGTCGAAGGAGTTTGAACAGCCGTGCGATCTTAGGGCCGCGCCTCCCGCAACTCCAAAGCCGGTCCCGTGTCTTCCGGCGGGAGTGCGTTCAGGAGCAAAGGAACGGCGGTGGGGCTCGCCCGCGGGTCGAAGAATAGCGTCGTCTGGTCGGTCTCCGTTTCGATCGTTAGGCCGAAATCCGGCCCGCCCACTTCTCCCCTAACGACGGCCCTTTGCAGAATCGGCGAGATTCCAGCGATCCCCTCGCCCAGGACGCGGATGGCAGATATTTCGCTCCCACTCGCGGGCAGAGCCGCCAGCGCAATGCGGCCGCTCGCCGGCGAAAGAGTCAGCGCAAAGAAAGGCGGAGTTGTCGTTAGGCGACCATGCCATCTCATCGGCAAACCGTCCGCATCGAAATTTAGCCACGGGATCTCGGCCGCGTTGTTTCCGAAGCGAAAGCCAGCCGTCAGATCCGTTAGGGAGGGCCACGGCGGCGGCGGCGTAATATTCAGATCCAACAACTGCGCGGTGCCTTCGATGCGGGGATCCCGCAGCGTGTTGGAATAGCCGATTTGTCCGGTGACGAGCCCGCTGCTCGCGCCCAACGGTCTCAACTTTTCCGGCAGCATCGCCAGGAAAAGGGTCGGGCAGTCGAGCGTGAACGAGAGCGCCTTCGCCGGATCGACCGGGGTTCCGTTGCCGAGGCGGCGCTTTGTCAATCGCAACGGCAGCGAGGCATGCGCGCTCAACGGAGCGGAAACGCCGAAAACTGCGGCCATGTTGGCGTTGGCCCTCCCGCTATCGTAACGCAAATCAAAGTCGATCGAATTGTCCGTTGGGGCCGGGCCGAAATTTTGCAGGTGCCATTCCGTCGAAAGCTGAAGTGATGCGAGCGGACCAAAAGCCGCCAGCTTGCCGTCGAGCATTCCACTGGCGGTCGTCGTTTCGCCCAGCGCGCGGGCGAACTCGGCCAGATCGAGCTGATCAACCCTTAGATAAACATCGAACTTCTGGCTCTCGTCCAAGGCCTCGAAAAGACTGCGCGATTGACGCCATCGATCGACGCTGAACGGGAGAAAGAGCGTGCCACTCGCGCGCGGTGTGCCATCGAGCGTCAGCTCGAAAGCCTGCAGCTCGACGAAGTTGGGGCCGAGCATCAAAAATCCGCCTAACGAGACCCGATCGTCCGCCAGTTTAAAGGTGCGGAAGAAAACATCCTGGGGCGAATAAGTGCCCTCGAGCGTCACGTCGAGGGGCGCGCGCAACGGCGCCACAGGCAATCGCAAGCCGTGCGCGAAGAACTGCGTCGTGCCGGAATGCGCTGCGGCGCTGCCATCGCCCGTCCAATCGAAAGTGATGCCGCCACCGATCTTCGCCGCACGCCAGCTTTTCGGGAGCAACGGCGCATAATCAGCCAGGTCGTTGATCGCGCCGGTGAGGCGCCCCGAATAAGCGTGAGGCGCGGCGAGATTCGCGCTGCCATGCGCGCGGAAAAAATCATTGGCGTGACGAATCTCGAGGCTTCCCAGCGTCGCCTCCGAGCCGTCGAGCTGCACCGTTCCGCCTAACGAGTCGAGTGAGACGCCGCGAAAGCGGACGCCATTGCCGCGAAAAGAAAGCTGGCCATGTGCCGGCGGATCGAGCGAATCGATCTCGCCACGAGCGGAAAGCGCCCCGGAAAAATCCCCCGGCTTCGCCCCGAAGAGCTGGGCAAAAGCGTTCGCGTCGGGGATCGCCGCGTTCAATTGCCCGCGGAATTGCAGAGCCGCCCAGCCGGCTCGTTTTTTCGGCCAGAGCAATTCGCCGTTTACGGTCAGCTCATTCTGTCGCTGTTGCACGTAGAGCTGCTCAACTTGCAGCCGTCGATTGTAATAGGTCGCGCCGAAAACAAGATGGTCCCCTCGCCGCGCCCGCCAGGCAAAATCCGAGACTTCAATCCAAACCGAAGCGGTCGCATCCAGAAATTCTCCGGGGTTCCCGCGGAAAGTGAATTTCGAAGCGCGCACGGAGCCGGTCAGCGGCTCAAGCAAGCCGGCCGCCGCGGAGATTTGCGCGAGCGAAATGTCAGCAGCCGATCCGGCAAGATCGACGCCAAATTTTTCTCCGCCGCCGCGTCCTTGAAAACTGGCGCGCAAGCTGCCGCCGAAAGCGTCGAGCTGAAACTCGAGTCCGATGCGGCGCGTCGTTAGGCTGGAAAGATCGACGGTGAGCGCCTCGAGGTCGATCCCGCGCGCCAGCGCAATGCCGGCAATCGTCAGCCGATCGTTCTCCCATGAAGTCGCGCCCCGCAGGCTGACAAAGGTCTGGCGCAGAAGCGGGGAGGTCACAAAGATCTTGTGCGCAAAAAATTTGCCCGCCTCGATTTGGCTCCCGCTCAGATTGACGCCGCGAAAGGCGAACGCGGTCGCCGCGGTCGTGACGTCGAGATCGACATCGTCGAAGCGAAACTCATCCGGGAGAAGCCGCTGCAAGTTGCGCCAATCAAGCTTTTCTCGGCCCCGCTGTGTCCCTTGGCGAACGCTGCCGCGCAGGTGCTCGGCCACGACGGAATGGAGCAGCCGCGCGCGCGGAGCGAACAACCAGCCCCGAAAATTCAAATCAAGCGTAACGCGTGCGACCTGCAGATCGACCGCCCGCGCCTTTTCCCTGGCGGGCGTGATTCGCAGTCCATTGACCGTCACGAGGCCGAGAAAAGGGGCGTCGATCTTCGCCACCGCCACCGTCACGCCTTCCTGATGCGCCGCCCACGCAAGCCAGGCGCGGATGCCTTGGGCAACCGCAAAGGGCGCGGCCAGAGCAGTCAGGACTGCGGCCGCGAAGAGGACTCCGATAAAAACGAAAAGACGCTTGCGCAATGACGTCAGTTTAGAGCGTGTGACGCACTTCGGCGCAATGGATTCCCGGCTCCACCGCAGGGGAGCCGGTGTAGCGCGCGCTGTCCTCAGCGCATCGGCTCGGGCGTCAGGGGATTTCCGCTGGGGACAGCGGACACTACAGCGCGCTGCCGCCATTCGAAGTGCATGACATGCTCGAGCGAGCCGAGGCCTGCCTAACGAGTGTTTAGCCGGCCGGCGACGGTGCCGGAAAGATGACATGCACCGGCTGTGCGGGATGAAATTTCTCGAGGAACTGCCGGGTGAAGGCCTGCTCCGCGGCGCCCGGGAGGTCGCGTGATTTCTCGCGCGCGAGAGCGGGCAGTGCAGCCAGCGCGTGTTCGATGTCGTTAGGCGAAACACGATTCCAGAGGCCGTTCTCCAAGGTCAGGACCTCGACCTTGCGCTGCTCGACCGAAAGAATCTCGGCGTGCGGCAGCTCGAGCAGCACTTCCTTGGGGCTGACGTTGACGCTGAATTTCTTGCGCAGATCGAAACCGGCTTTAACCGCAAACGTCCCGTGCAATTTGATGCGCTTCGTACTCCCGGCCCAGGAGTGCAGCATCTCGTGCTCCACTTCCACCTGGCGATCGAGCAGGGCGAGCTGCGCGATCGTCGTGGTCTGCTCGAGGTAGAGACGGTTGTTGACGGTGACACGCGGCTGGAGATGCGCCAGCCTAACGAATCCGTCACGCGCCGCGCGCCCGATTCGCTCCAGCCCGGCGACACTCTCCCGGGTAGCGCGTCCCGGCCAGGCCTCAGCGCGGTAAAAGAGGAAGGCGCCGAGCAGCGCGAGGATAAGGACGATGAGGACGAGAGCGAGCGGAAAACCGAACCGTTTCGCAGAGGTCTGGGGGCGATCCGTTTGCAACTGCATCACCCCAAAAAGGTACCGCCCCCCACACCCGAAGGGTATGAAGGGCGGCTGTTCCCCCCAGAACAATCATTCAAATCTGTGGAAGGGATAAACGACCTCACTCGGGTGTGCAAGAGAATTTTTGCGGATCAAATAGGAAATAGTTTCAGACCGCTTTAGCGTGCGCCAGTGAAGCTCGGGGTGCGCTACGAAACTGCTTATCGTTATGCTGCGCCGGTCTGTTTTTCGCGACACGAATTGCGCCTTTTTCCGCGGGGCGATGCCTTCACGCAACTCCTCCGCGTGCAGTTTGAGACGAACGCTGGCGCAAATGTGCGCTTCGGCCGCGACGTCTTCGACAACTGCGTCGCGGCCTGTTCGTTTTCCGAACCGGCAACCGAATTGCGTTTCGCACTCGAGCTCGATCTGGTCTTGCAAAAAAAGAATCCGTTCGATTTTTTGCTCACCCCTGAGGCCGTGACACTGCCTTTCTCTTACCCGGCGGCGCTGCGCCGGGCGCTCGCTCCTTTCCAAGGGACAGATGCGGATTTGCGACTGGAGATTCCGCGCTGGAAAACGCCGCAGGCCGCTGCGCCGCAGCCGACCGTCGGAGCGCTGGTGAAGTTAAACGAACGCCTGCACGAATGCGTCGGCTATGAGCGCCGTGAGGAAGGACCCGCGCGTGCCCCCGATGAAACTTTGCGCCTCGGCAAAGGCGCCTGCCGCGATGTCGCGCTGCTCCTCGCCGCCGTCCTCCGCCAATGCGGGCTGGCCGCTCGCCTAACGAGTGGTTTTTTGCGCGAAGCGGATGCGGAAACGCGCCGCGCGGAAGGATCTCTTCACGCTTGGACGGAGGTGTATCTGCCGGGCGCTGGTTGGGTCGGGATGGATGCGACCAATGGGATCTTTTGCAATCACAATTTCATCGCGGCGGCGGTCGGAATCGAACCGGGCGACGTCACCCCGATCGACGGTTCCTATTACCAACGCGAACCGACCGATGCGCGCATGACGAGCCGGCTGGAGCTGGTCAATCTGTGAAAGCGGTGGCGTCATGCTTCGCGACCTGCAACTGCGCAATTTCCGCTGCTTCGAAGCGATCGCGGCGGAATTTTCCCTCGGCTTTAATTTCATCGTCGGGGCGAACGGCCAGGGAAAAACGACGCTCCTCGAAGCGGCCTGCGTGCTCCTGCGATTGCAATCGCAGCGTGCCGCGACCCTCGCGCCCGCGGTGCGCGCGGGAGAGCGCTCCTTTGTCGTGGCGGGGCATGTCGAAGGGCATCTCCTGCAATTCTATTACAGCTCGCTGCGGCGGAAGGTCGCTTTCGATGGAGTCGAGCAGCGCGATCTGGCGGAGTACCTGCAGCTCGCGCGGGTGGTTTCTTTCGCGAATAATGACCTCGATCTCATTCGCGGCGCGGCCGAACCGCGCCGGCGTTATCTCGATTTTATCGGCAGCCAGGTGGACCCGCGTTATCGCCCGGCCTTGCGGGCCTATGAACGGGCGCTGCGCGTGCGCAACGCGCTACTGAAATCGCCCCATCCGCGCCCGCGCGAGCTGGCCGCTTACAGCGAGCCGCTCGTCACGGCGGGCCGGTCGTTAGGCGAGATGCGCGCCGCGCTCGTTAGGCGGCTGGGGCCGACGGCGGAGAGAGCTCATCACGCGATCGGCCAGGGCGAAGTGCTCGCCCTCGCTTACGTGCCCGGGAATGAAGAGGATTTCGGCGCGCAGCTCGAGCGCGTGCAGGCGGAGGATGCGCGTCTGCACCTAACGACCGTAGGACCGCATCGCGATGATCTGCGGCTGCAAGTGCGCGGCCTGCCGGCCGCGCAATTCGCTTCGGAAGGCCAGCAGCGGACCGCGGCGCTCGCCTTGAAACTGGCGCAGGCGCAGCTCTTCGCGGAGGAGACGGAGGCTGCGCCGCTGCTCCTGATCGACGATATATTCGGCGAGCTGGATGCTTCCCGACGGAACGCGCTTCTCGCCGCCTTGCCTAACGAATCGCAAAAACTGGTGACCGCGACGAGTTTGGATTGGCGCGAAGCGGGATCGGACGGCCCGGTGTTGAAGTTGGCGGATGGCGAGATCCGGCGGCGTAACGGTTGAGATCCCTAACTCGTGCAACTTGCGGAGCGGCATCGCGCACCGTTTATTTTCTCATGCGCCATCAGTCGGATAAGCCAGCGAGCTTCGCCGGCCAATTGCTCGTCGCGCATCCTAACCTGCTCGATCCGAATTTCCGGCGGAGCGTGCTTTTTATTTCTGCGCACCACGAGCAGGAAGGCGCGGTCGGGGTGATCATCAATCGGCCGCTTGATAAACGTGTTTCTGAATTGGTTTCCGACGACACGCCTAAGGCGCTCGCGGAAGTGCCGGTCTTTTTGGGCGGGCCGGTGGCGACGGATCAACTCATGTTTGCGGCTTTCGCCTGGAAAGGGCGAGATTCGCTAAGTCTGAATCAGGACGTCGTGCTTGAAGCGGTGCAGGAGCTCGATGGACCCGCCCGCCAATCGATCCGGGCGTTCGTCGGCCACGCCGGTTGGACAGCCGGACAACTGGAGAAGGAGCTCGAGCAACACGCCTGGCTGTTGCAAAAGCCCGACCGAGCCGCGCTCGCACCGGAAAAATTGCCGAAGCTTTGGTTCGAGATCATGCGCAGTCTCGGGCCTTGGTTTAAGATGCTCGCGGCCGCTCCGGACGATCCTTCTTTGAACTAGCTTCACGCCGTTTCTGATGCGAAGCAGTGAGATATGATCATCGGCATTCCGAAAGAGGTTAAGCAGCAGGAGAATCGGGTTAGCCTGCTGCCTTCGGCGGCCTATCAGCTAACGAAACGCGGTCACACTGTCCTAGTTGAGAAGAATGCGGGCGTCGGCACCGGTTACCCCGACGCCGATTACATTGCTGCCGGCGCGCAAATCATAGACAACGCGCGCGATCTCTTCCAGCGCGCGGAGATGATCGTCAAAGTAAAGGAGCCGCTGCCGGCGGAATATGAGCTCCTGCGCAAAGGGCAAATTCTCTTCACCTATTTGCATCTCGCGGCAAGCCGGACGCTGACCGAGGCGTTGCTGAAATCAGGCGTCACGGGCGTGGCCTACGAGACGATTCAAGTAGGTAATCGCCTGCCTTTGCTCGAGCCGATGAGCGAGATCGCCGGGCGTATGTCGGTGGTGATGGGCGCGTATTTTCTAGCGAAACATAATGGCGGCAACGGCGTCCTGCTCGGCGGAGTGCCGGGGGTGTTGCCGGGCCGGGTCGTCGTGCTCGGCGGTGGAACCTCGGGCGTCAACGCAGCACGCATGGCCACCGGGCTCGGAGCCGACGTGACCATTCTCGAGGTGGATCTCGAACGAATGCGTTTTCTGGACATTACGATGCACTCGGCCCACACGCTCTATTCGAGCGAAGCGCATTTGCAGGAACTGATGCCGTCGGTTGATCTGCTAATCGGGGCCGTCCTCGTGCCGGGAGCGAAAGCGCCTAAGCTTATCACGCGTGAAATGTTGCGCGCGATGCGGCCGGGCAGCGTGGTAGTCGACATCGCGATCGACCAGGGTGGTTGCGTGGAGACTTCTCGACCGACGACCCATCTCGACCCGGTTTTCGTCGAGGAAGGAGTCACACATTATTGTGTGGCGAACATGCCCGCGGCTTACGCCCGGACTGCCACCCAGGCGCTGACCAACATCACTTACCGTTACGTCGAGCTGCTCGCCGATCTCGGTTTGAAGGAAGCCTGCGAGCGCCAGCCCGCGCTTATCGGCGGCATCAACACGATGGACGGAAGGCTGACACAGCGCGCGGTCGCCGAAGCGCACGGGATGCCCTACGAACCGCCCTTTGCGGAGGCCGAGGCGGGCGCATCTCCTTCCTGAGTCTGGAATTCACCGCATTCCCGAGGGCGGTCGCACGGAAATTAAATTCCACAGGGCCGAAAACTTCGCTTGCCCCGAATCAATAGTTAACCCAACGTGGGCGTTCATCCACAACCTATGAAGAAATACATCTGCATCCTGGCAAGCGCTGC
>JACDGM010000006.1 GCA_013815325.1 Chthoniobacterales bacterium | reverse complement strand
GTGCTGGAGTATGACAGGTCTTCCCCGGCGTTTCGTGAATTGATTACTATGAGTAAATACAAGAATTATCCCGGTTTCGGGCAGGCTCATCAAGGTTACATTTTATTGCAATACCATGGCAACAAAGTAAGTTTCCGGAACATTAGGATTAAACAGCTTCAATAGACATTACCGTTGCGATAATTAATTATATTGATATAGAAGAAACGGCGCATTTTATTAACCCTGCATAGTTAGTAGAATATTCATATTCCTATTCCAGCATAGATATACAAAACCGGATTAACGGTGGTCTATATTTAGCAAAAAAAGTCCGGCACTGCCGGACTTTCAAATAATTGATCGTATTGAAAATTAATAATCGCTTCTTCTGTTAAAACCACCACGATCGCGGTTTCCACCACCACCACCGCCGTAACCACCGCCACCGCCACGACTTCCACCGCCGCCGCCGCCACCGTAGCCGCCGCTGCGACCGCCACCGCCGCCGCCACCGGGACGGGCTTCACGCGGCCGCGCTTCGTTCACAGTTAATGGCCGGCCTTCCACGGTCTTGCCGTTGAATTCAGTGATCGCTTTTTGCGCATCGGCTTCGTTGGTCATCGTGACAAAGGCGAACCCGCGCGATTTACCGGTGAACTTATCCTGCATGAGGGTGACTTCCGAGACCGCGCCCGCCTGGGCAAAGAGGTCCTGGAGATCGGTTTCGGTGGTATTGAAGGAAAGATTTCCTACGTATAATTTGGTGCCCATCTGAGTCTATTTAAAATGAAACGCCGCCCGATCACTGTTCCCGCTCATCGGGTTTCGAATCGCCACTGAAAACTCAACTGGCGATTTACCAACTTCCCGAGCTGCTATTTCTGGCGGCTATGTAAGGTGGTTTAGGAACGAGCGCAAGCGGAATAAGCGGCGGAAAGTCTCAGCCTTGCCGGCAGAAAAATCACCGCGGATTACGCGGATTTCACAGATCAGAAAGGTCAGAAAGCCCCGATCGTTTCTTCATCAGTGTCATACGCGCAATCCGTGGTTAACGTCTGAGAGGATGACCGGCCATGTGAGCAATCGCGAGAGGGGAAGAGGAGCGCGCGTCGCGGTGGTCGCAGCCGGCGTAGTGAGTCCGCTCGGCCTCGGCTTCGAGGCCACCCTCGCCGCGTTGCGCGAGGCGCGTGATTGCGTTTCGCCGGTGACACGTTTCCCGGTGGAGCAATGCCATTGCACGACTGCCGGGCAGGTGGCGGACGCAAGTTTAGCCGATGCCCTACCTAACCACCGCAAGGCGCGCCGGCTCCATCGCGTCTCGCGCATGACGATCTGTGCGCTGCGCGAATTGCTTGCCCAAGCGCCGGAGTTCCGCCCGGAGATCACCGTCGTCGGCACTACGAGCGGCGGAATGAGTTTCGGCGAACAGTATTACCGCGCGCTCCAGCAGCCGGACGCGCGGGCGCGGCGGGTGCCGGCTTGGATTGCGAATTATCCGCCGCAAAAACCGGCGGTGGACGCGCTCGAAGCCTGCGGCCTTGCCTCGCCCTGCCAGGTGATTGCCAACGCCTGTGCCTCCGGCACGAACGCGATCGGCCATGCCTTCGAGTGTATCCGCTCCGGTCGCTACGAACGCATTTTGACCGGCGGCTACGACGCGCTTTCGGAACTGGTCTTTGTCGGGTTCGATTCGTTGCAAGCCTCGACGCCGGATAAATGCCGGCCGTTCGATGGCCGGCGCAGCGGCCTTGTCCTCGGCGAAGGCGCGGCGCTTCTCGCCTTGGAAAATCTCGCGTCGGCTGAAGCGCGCGGGGCCAGCATTCTTGCGGAAATTACCGGCTACGGCATCTCGACCGACAATCATCATCTCACTCAGCCGCATCCGTCCGGGATCGGCCCGCGCCAGGCGATGGAGCGCGCGCTTACGAGCGCGGGGCTCGCGCCTCACGAAGTCGATTACGTTAACGCACACGGGACGGCGACGCCATTCAACGATGCCGCGGAAGGCCGGGCCATCGCCGAGCTGCTCGGGCGGGTGCCAGTGAGCTCGACCAAAGGAATGATGGGCCACTCGTTAGGCGCAGCCGGCGCGATCGAAGGAGTGATTACGCTTCTCGCGCTCCGTCACGGGTTTCTGCCGGCGAACATCAACTTCCGCGCGCCTGACGCCGATCTCGCTCTCGACATCGTCGCGAACGAGCCGCGCCTCGCCGCCCCACGCGTGGCGCTCTCGAATTCCTTCGGCTTCGGGGGCACGAACGCAACGATCGTGCTCGCGGCGCGCGCGGCATGAGTACGCGCCTCGCGGGTTTGGGATGGGTCACGCCGCTTGGGAGCACGGTCCAGGGCGTCTGGGAAAAGTTGCGTGCCGGGGAAGCGGCGGACGCGTCGTCGTTAGGAGATTCGTTAGGCGAAAAAGGCGCGGTCGCCTTTCGCGTGCCGCCTGAGGCAGTCACGGAAGCCGCGCGCCATCCGCGGCTCCGGCGCTCGAGCGCGATCTCGCGCTTTGCGGTAGTCGCAGGGCTGGCCGCCTTGCGCGATGCCGGCCTCGAGCTGGACGCCGCGGCCGCGGCGCGGACGGCGTTGGTTTTCGCCATCTCGAATGGTGGGGTGATTTATACGAAGCGCTTCTATCACGAGATCGTGAAATCGGGCGCCCAAGCGGCCAGCCCTCTGCTTTTTCCCGAGACGGTTTTCAACGCCCCGGCGAGTCATCTCGCGGCAATCCTCGGGATCACGGGTGCGAGTTACACGCTGGTGGGCGACGGCGCGGTGGGAATTCTGGGGTTGAAAATGGCGGAGGATTTGATGGCCAATCCGGAGTTGGAGCGATGTCTTGTGGTCGGCGCCGAGGAAGTGGATTGGCTGCTCTGCGATGCTTATCGCCACTGGCGACTGCTGCGCACGGGGCCGCCGATCGAGCCCTTCGCGCGACCGGCGCGCGGGACGGTTTTGAGCGAGGGCGCGGGCGCGGTGCTGCTGGCGCGGGAAGGCGCGGTCGCGATCGAGCAGATTCATTCGGGAGGAAATTTTGCGCGGCAGCGCGAGCTCGTTAGGCAGCTGGGCGAGATCGGCCGCGACTGCGCGACGAACGAGCGGACCGACCTGCTGATTGCAAGCGCCAACGGAACCTTCATCGATCAGGCGGAGCGCAGCGTGGCGGAGAAATGTTACCCCGACGCGGCGATCTACACGCTAAAGCCGGCGCTCGGCGAAAGCGTCGCGGCGGGCGGAATCTGGCAAGTGATCTGCGCGGCGCAGGCGCTACGAAAACAGGAGCTGCCGTCATTGTTAGGCGCGCCTCCGGATTTCGACCTAACGACCGCGGAAAATCCAGCCGCAGCGCCCTGGCGGCGCGCCTTCGTGACGACGTGCGGATTGAATCAACAAGTCGCCGCGCTCGTGCTCCGCACCTAGCGGCTCGGAGGGACTCGCCGCGGCGGGTCCAGGATGTCCGATCAGGCCGGAGAAAAGAGATCGTGCTCGTTCTTCACCCGATCACGAGCACGAGCACGAGCGACGTGAAAGGGTTTATACTTTGCAACGCTCCCGGCGCTCCGTTACGTTCGCCCTCCCGCGATGCGCAAGCCGGTCTTCCTGCTCTTTTTCCTGCTCGCCGCGCGCCTCGCGTTTGCGCAGGAACTCACAGGACCCGGGTCGCTCCCGGTGGAAATCAACTCAACCGGCCAGACCACCTACGAGAACGGCCTCGCCACCGCGCGGGACAATGTCGCGATCCATTTCGGCGATACCGATCTTTATTCCGACTTCGCGCAATACGATTCAGCAAAACGGGAGCTGCTTCTCAAGGGCAATGTGCGCATTTATCGCGGGATCTCGCTTTACCTTGGCGAGGAGGCCACCTATAGCCTCGACACCAAAGCGATTCAGGCGCACAACATGCGCTCGGGCACTTACCCCTACCTCGTCTCCGGGCGGACGATCGACAGCACTTCAGATGCGGAATACAAAATCAAGAACGGCACCTTCACGACCGACGACAGAGCGCATCCGGATTTCCAGTTGAAGGCGACCGGGGTGCGGATTTACCCCGATGACCGGGTGATTCTTCGCAACGTCACCTTCTACGTCGGAAAGGTGCCGATCTTTTGGTGGCCCTACGTTTATCAGCCGCTCGACCAGGAATTCAGTTACGCAATCGCCCCGGCTTACCTGAGCTCGTGGGGACCTTCATTGTTAGGCAAAATCACTTTCCCGATCGGGGAAAAAATCAGCACAACCTTTCGACTCGACTACCGCACCGAACGGGGCGCAGCCATCGGATTGGACTCGGAGATCCACTACGGGAAAAACGACAAGAGCAAGGCCAAAATCACCACCTATTACCTGCAGGATCAAAACCCCGAGTTAAACCGGACCTCGCTGCCGCGCGGCGGAATTCCTGCAGACCGCTACCGCCTTTCGGTGCAGAGTCGCACGAAGATTACCGACAACCTCGAGGCGACGACGGACATCAACAAACTGAGCGATGCCGTTCTGCTTCAGGATTTTTTTCCGTCGGAGTTCCGGATTAATCCGCAGCCGGATAACAATGTCGCTCTCACCCTCACGGGTGACAATTATGCGCTCACCGGCTACGCGCGGTATCAGGTAAATTCATTCTTTGAAAACACGGAGCGCCTCCCGGAAATCGACCTCGACCTTAAACGCCAGCCGCTCTTCGGCGGTCCCATTTTTTACGAAGGCGAGACGAGCGCGGCGGAGCTCAACCGGAATTTCCCGACCGGCTCTATCTTCGAGGATTACAGCGTTTTTCGAATCGACACCTTCCATCAACTGACCTACCCGAACACTTATTTCGGCTGGCTCGCGGTGGTGCCGCGAATAGGATTTCGCGAGACCTATTACAGCCAGACCCGCGACCTCGGGAAGACCATTTTCCCGACGACGACGCCCGATCCGCTCGCGCCGGAATTCCCAATTGCTAATCCAACGATCGATCCGACCCTGAATCCGTTGTTCTTGGGCGGCGAAACTTTCCGCACGGTTTTCAACGCCGGCCTGGAAGCGTCCTTCAAGGTCTCGCGCGCATGGGAGCAAGTGCAGACGCAGGTGCTGGGCCTCGATGGCTTGCGCCATATCATCCAGCCTTACGGAAATTTCTCCTACGTCTCGAATCCGACGGCGGATCCGCTATCGATCCTGCAGTTCGATCGCTTCCAGCCTTCAACGAAACTCAAGCCGATCGATTTTCCGCAATACACTTCGATCGATTCGCTCGATAACTGGACGATCGCGCGCGTCGGCGTGCGCAACCGCTTGCAGACCCGGCGCGACGATTTAACTGTGAGCTGGCTCGAGCTGGACACCTATTTCGATGTGAACATCGACAACCCTTTCGATCGCACCCAGTTCTCCAACGTTTTTAATAAACTTACCTTCACGCCGGTGCCGTGGGCGACGCTGGTGATCGATTCGCAGTTGCCGCTGCTCGACAAGGGCTTCACCGAAGTCGACACGAGCATTCGCTTCCAGCCGACCGCGAATACGCAGCTGACCGTGGGCCATCGTTATCTGAACAACAATCCGTTCTTCCTCGACAGCAGTCTCTACACGATCGGTGGCTATTATCGGATCAACGACAACTGGGGCGTGGGCGCGCTCGAACAATACGAAGCCACCACAAAAATCCTCGAGCAGCAGCGCTACGAAATTTATCGCGACCTCACCAGTTGGGTCGCTTCGGTTGGCGGGATCATCCGTGACAACGGCGGTGTGAAGGAATACGGCGTGCTTTTCACTTTCACGCTGAAGGCGTTTCCGAAGTTCAGTTTTGATTTGAACTTCGATCCCGCCGGCACCAACCAAACGCAGTGAGAGAGAACGAAGAGAATTTCTGATTGCTGATTTCTGATTCAAATCAGCCAGCGCCCTTCGCGACCAACTCAGCAATCAGGAATCAGCAATCAGAAATGTCCCCATGGATCTCTCAATAATTGGCTCCGGCTACGTCGGGCTCGTCACCGGCGCCTGTTTTGCCGATGTCGGCCATAACGTCATCTGCGTCGATAACGACCCGCGCAAAGTCGAGTCGCTTCAGCAAGGCAAGGTTCCGATCTACGAGCCGGGCCTCGAGGAAATCATTCACCGCAATGTCTCCGCGCGACGATTGCGCTTCACCGGCAGCATCAAGGAAGGCGTCGATGGCGGGCAGGTTATTTTTATCGCCGTGCCCACGCCGCAGGATGCCGACGGCAGCGTCGATCTCAGCTTTATCGAAAAGGTCGCCCGCGAAATCGCCGGAGTCCTCACCGGCTATCGGGTGATCGTCGATAAGAGTACGGTCCCGGTGAAAACGGGCGAGAAAGTCGCAGAGTCGATCAAGCGCTACAACAAACATGGCGCCGAGTTTGACGTCGTGAGCAACCCGGAATTCCTCCGCGAAGGTTGCGCCGTGGCCGACCTCATGAAGCCCGATCGCATCGTCATCGGTGCGCAGAGCGAGCGCGCGATCGATCTGATGAAGAAAGTGTACGAGCCGTTTATGGCGCCGATCCTCGTCACCGACATCAACAGCGCGGAGTTGATCAAACACGCCGCCAACTCTTTCCTTGCGCTTAAAATTTCCTACATCAACGCCGTCTCTGCGATTTGCGAAGCGAGCGGCGCCGACATCGAGAAAGTGGCCGACGGCATCGGAATGGATCGGCGCATTGGCCGGAATTTCCTCAACGCCGGCATCGGCTACGGCGGCTCTTGTTTTCCAAAGGACATCGCCGCCTTCATCACCATCAGCGAGCAGCTCGGCGTGCCTTTTAACCTGCTCAAAGAAGTGCAGCGGATCAACGCGACTCAGAAGGATCGCTTCCTCAAAGCCGTGCGCGATGCGCTCTGGGTCTTGCGTGATAAAAAAATCGCGGTCTGGGGTTTGACCTTCAAGCCCGACACCGACGACATCCGCTCCTCGGTCGCGATCGAACTCGTCGCTGACATGCTGCGCGAAGGCGCCAAAGTCTCCGCCTACGATCCGAAAGGGATGGAAAAAGCGAGAGAAGTGAAATCGATCGCGGATGCCCGCCTAACGAATACAGCAATGGAAGCGCTGGAAGACGCGGAGGCGCTCATCATCGCGACGGAATGGGCGGAATTCGGCAACGTCGATCTCGCGGCCGTGAAAGAAAAAATGCACACGCCGATGATCTTCGACGGCCGTAATCTTTACGATCCGGAAACGATGCAGAAGCTCGGCTTTTATTACAGCTCGATCGGCCGGCCGCGCGGCAAGTCGGCCTAACGAAAGCGTTGAATATTCCAGGTTGGGGCGAATGATTTTCCGGGGAGCACGGGCTGCCACCCCGTCGGTTGGAGGTGTTACCTCCGACCCGTGCGCAAGGCGACGCGGGCGAAATGCGATCGCGTTCATTCGGAGAAAACGCGTTCTACGTCGAGTCCCCCACGCGCAGCAATGCTCTACCGAATCGCAAACGCGATCTCCGCGCGGATGCCGGCAGACTGCCCGGCATCGATGGGTTAACAACCCGTGCTCCCCCGAAAGAGCAATCCACCCGCCGCGGGATTTGAAAACAACCTCGTTAGGCGAAGTGTGAGGAGATGAAACAATCGAGCCGCGCGCTAGCCCTCGCCTCCTTGTGTCGCTGGCGCACCGGAACAGAATTTGCCGATCAAATTGTCGCCGACACTTTCGCCCGCAGCGCGCTCCGCTCCACCGATCGCGCCTTCGCGCTCGAGCTTTTCTACGGCCTCCTGCGCAACCTCACCCTGCTCGATTTCTGGATCACGCAATTGCGTTCCGCGCCGGTTGATTCCACCTCACGCGACATTCTCCGGCTCGGTCTCTACCAACTCCTCCTCATCGAGACTGCAGCGCACGCCGCCGTCTTCGAGACCGTCGAGCTCGCCCCGCCGCGGGCGCGCGGTTTGATCAACGCCCTCCTGCGCCGAGCGCTTTGCGAGAAGGATCACCTAACCAAACTGGCTCGCGCTCTACCACTCGCGGCTCAGTTTTCCGAGCCGAAATTTCTCGTCAAAAAATGGACGCAACAATTTGGCACGGAATCCGCGATCGAGCTCTGCCGCTGGAACAACCAGCCCGCGACGGTTCATGCGCGCATCAACCCGCTCAAGATCAGCGCTGCTGCCTTCATGCAGAAATACCCCGGCAGCGTCTCGTTAGGCGAACACGCGGGCTTCGTCGATTTGCCGGAACCCGCCGCGGCCCTGGCGAATGGTGACTGTTACATTCAGGATCCGAGCACCGCGCTTGCCTGCGAACTGTTGCAGCCCTCAGCTGGAGAAACCGTGCTGGACGCCTGCGCCGCGCCCGGCGGCAAATCCGCCTACCTCGCAGGAATGATGATGAACCGCGGCACGCTCATCTCCGCCGATCGCGACGAAGCGCGGCTCCCCCGTCTCCGCGGCAATCTCGTTAGGCTGGGCGTGACGAACGCGACCATTGTCCGGTGCAATTGGCTGGACGCGGAATCGATTCGCGCCGCCGCTTTCCAGCCGCAATCGTTTTACAACATCCTGCTCGACGCACCCTGCAGCAATACGGGCGTGATGCGCCGCCGGGTCGACGTGCGCTGGCGTTTGCGTCCAGAGGATTTCACGCGGATGCGGGCGCAGCAACTGGCCATTCTGGAAAATGTCGCGCCGCTGCTCAAGCCGGGTGGTTCGTTAGTCTACAGCACCTGCAGCCTGGAACCGGAAGAGAACGAAGAAGTGGTTGCGGCCTTCCTGCGCACGCACCCTGCTTTTCGCCTAACGAGACCGGAGCAGACACTTCCCTTCCGCGAGGGAATCGACGGCGCCTTCGCCGCGAAACTGCAGAAAACGCGCGGCTGAAGTATCTTTGGGCAGCGCACGCGCCTCAAATTTCGGAGCTCGGCTTATCTCCCAAGCCGTGCTCTTTCAACTTCGCGTAGAGAAACTGGCGATGAATGCCCAGGCGGCGAGCCGCTTCTGCGCGATTGCCGTCGGCTTCGCATAGCGCGCGCTCGAGCAACAATTTTTCCAAACGGCTTGTCGCTTCGCTAAAGGGAAGAAGGAGGAGCGCCTCGATCGTTTCGGGCGGCGGCGACGAGGCGAGGCCGAGCGGAAGGTCGGCGCGGTCGATTACCGATTTGCGCACTGTGAGGGTCGCTTGCTGGAGGAGGTTGCGCAGCTCGCGCACATTGCCGGGCCAGCTATTCGCGAGGAGCGCTTCGGCCGCGGCGGGCGTGAGCCGCTTGGGATTTTCGGGCGCGAGCTCGCGCAGGAAATGTTCGGCCAGGACGAGAATGTCCGCGCCGCGTTCGCGCAAGGGCGGCAGGCTGATGCGCAGAACGTTGAGCCGATAAAAAAGGTCTTCGCGAAAGGCGCCCTCCTTCACCATCGCGATCAGGTCGCGATGTGTGGCCGCGATGATGCGGACATCCACACGTTGAGAAGTGCTGGATCCGATCGGCGTGATCAGGCGATCCTGCAAAACGCGCAAAATTTTCGCCTGCATCGCCGGCGTCATGTCACCGATTTCGTCGAGGAACAATGTGCCGTTATTGGCTTCCCGAAAACGCCCGACGCGGTCGCGCATCGCGCCCGTAAACGCGCCGCGGACGTGGCCGAAGAGCTCGCTCTCCAAAAGCTCAGCGGGAATGGCCGCGCAATTGACCGCGACGAACGGTTTGCCCGCGCGCGGCCCGTGCCGGTGGAGCGCGTGCGCGACTTCCTCTTTGCCGGTGCCGGTCTCGCCTTGTATGAGCACAGTGACATCACCGCCGGCAGCGAGGCCGATGAGCTTTTGCACTTCGCGCATCGCGGCGCTCGAGCCGATCAAGCGATCGTCGTTAGGCCGCAAGCCAGCGGCCGGCGCGCGTTTGCCGGCGCGCGGCCGGCTCAAGGCGCGACCGAGCACCGCCCGCACGTCTTCGCGCCCGATCGGTTTCGTTAGGTGATCGAAGGCGCCGAGCTTCATCGCTTCGATCGTGTTTGCGCCATCGGCGTGCGCGGTCAGCATCACGACGGGCAGCTCGGCGCACTCCGGCTTCTCCTTGATCCGGCGCAAAGTCTCCAGGCCGTCCATCCCGCGCATCCGCAGGTCGAGAAAGACGAGGTCGAAACCGCCGCAATCGTCGCCCTGCAAAAGAACGAGCGCGCGTTCGCCGCTTTCGGCCAGCGCGGGGGAATGGCTCAGATCGCTCAGCGTTTCCGCCAGTCCCTCGGCGAAGGCGGCGTCATCGTCCACGATCAGGATTTTTGCCATCGCGGTATTTCGAGAATGAAGACCGCGCCGCGTGTCTCGGGCGTTACCGGACTCGTTAGGCAGATCGCCTTCCCGCCGTGCGCCTCGGCGATTTCGCGCACCAGGCTCAAGCCCAGGCCCATGCCTTCCGCCCGGCCGGTGACAAACGGCTCGAAGATGCGCTCGCTCTCGGCGGCGGCGACGCCCGCGCCGCTGTCGGCCACGCGAAAGCGGCAGCACTCTTCGGAAACCTCGGCGCCAAGGGTGATGCGCCCGCCTAACGACGTGTGCTGGATTGCGTTCAACAACAAATTTCCGAGCGCACGCGCCACACTCTTCTCGTCGAAATTCCAGCGCGCGTCCTCCGGCGGTGCGGGCTCGAGTGCGAGTGTGATTCCGCTTTTGGTCGCCTGCGGCCGGACGGCTTCCAACTGTTCCCGCAAGTAGGGAACGAGCGCGACCGGTTGGGAACGGATCTCTCCGGTGCGCGTTAGGAGTCGCAGCGCGCCGAGCAATTCCTCAAGACGACCGATCTGCCCGAGCACGGCGCGGAGGGCGGTCTGCGCGCGCTCATGGTCCGCACCGATGGCGTTCTCCGCGCGCAGCCGCATGGCGGCGAGAGGATTTCCGATTTCGTGCGTGAGCCCGGCGGCCATGCGCCCGACCGCGGCGAGCCGGTCGGCCCGGGCGAGATCGCGCCCGAGCCGCGCGCCTTCTTCGCGCGAGGTTCTCAACCGGCCATTAAGCTGGTTAAAAGCGACCACGATTCGATCCAGCTCGCGCTCACCCGTCGCGGGCAAAGGCGGCAATTCCTCGAGCGGGGTGGAGGCAATCGCGTTCTCAAGCCGGCCGATGTGTTTGGTCCAGCGCCGCAGGAGACGCAGCAGCCAAAGACCGCTGCCGAGCGCGAGCAGAAGCAAAACTCCAAGCCCGAGCGTGAGTCGCTGATACGACTCGCCGACGTCGAGCGGCGCGCGCGTCATCGTCCAGACGGCGAGGTTCGGCGGCGGACCGGGCAACGGTTGCGCGTGAAGCAAAAGGGAGGCGCGGTTGCCGTCGAAGCGACGATCGCGCGGCGCGCGAGCCGTTAGGCTGGCTTGCACCAGCTCTTTGATCTGCGGCAATTCCGTGCGCGGCAAATCCTTCTTCGGCGCGCCGGAATCGTGCGTGGGAAAAGCGTAGCCTAACGACGTCTCGGGTCCGCTCCAGAAACCACCTTCCACGCCTGGATAATCGGCCAGGGCAACGCTCAGCATCGTCTGCAAATCAGTGCGCACCTGCGGATCATTCAGGGGCGGTGGCCGGCCTTTAAAGGTTGCTCGATAACGCTCGAAGCGCCGCGCTGCTTCCTGCCCCGCGCGATCAATTTTCTGCGTTCCCTGCGAAAGCTGCGCACCGACGCCTTGCTCGAATAACCCGCGCATCAAAACCGCGAGCGCGAGACAGAGCACGAGAATAAGCAGCCAAAGACCGGCCAGAGCGGCGCGAAGCGAAAATTTCATGCGGCCGCTGGCGCTGCCTGGTTCCCATGCGCGATCCCCTTAGTCTCGGGCATCAAGAGCCAGAAAAAGATCAGCCCGACGGCGGCGATGGCGGCGAGCATGTAAAAGGCGGCGTTCGCGCCCGCGTGATGCACGACGTAACCGGCGATCGAGTTGCTCAAGAACGCGCCTGTCCCTTGCGCGGTCGCGATGGCGCCCTGGGCGGCGTTGAAACGCCCCGTGCCTTTCGTTAGGTCGGCGATGATGAGGACGGCGACGACGCCGAAAATTCCGGCGCCCAAACCATCCATGCATTGCACCGCGATCAAGGCGACCGGATTGCGGCTGAGCGTATAAAGGAGGCCGCGCACCGCGAGCGCGGCGAAGGCGAAAAGGAAAAGCGGCTTGCGCCCGATCTTGCTCGCGAGCCGTCCGCTCAACGCCGCGACGATGATGAAAACAAATTGCGACGCGACCATGTATCCCGAGGTGAAAAGGATCGCCTTATCGACACCTTGATTTTTCCCGAGCAACTCCGTGACCAGCGGCACCATCGCGGCATTGGCGAAATGAAAGATCACGGCCGAAACCAGAAAGACGAGGACCGCCTGCTGTTTGAATAGTTGCCCGAAACAAACCAGCAAATCCTTGAGTCCGTTCCAGACGCCTTTTGGTTTTTCCACGCATTCGTTAGGCGCGGCGCCATCTCTGTCCGCGCCGCGGGCGAGATCGAAATCAATGTCGCCGGGTTTGATCCGGAGCACGCATATGATCGCGATCACGACGAAGACAACGACGAGATAGAACATCCATTTGAGGCCAAAAAAATATCCGACCACGCCGAAGACGACCGCCGCGGTCATGTTGCCGGCGGCGTTGAACGCCTGGTTGGTCCCCATTTGCCGATCCATCCGTTTGCGGCCGACGAGGCCGAGCGCGATGGCCGCGAGACAGGGCGGAAAAATCGCGCCGGCCACGCCGATCAGCGCCTGACCTGCGGTGACAACGGTGAGCGTACTGAGCAGCGCAATGGACAAGCAGCCGATCGCGATCATGACCCCGCCCGTAATGATGAGCGCGCGCTTCTGGCGGAGTTGATCGATGAGCGCGCCTGCTGGAGTCTGCGCGAGGACCTGCGCGATGCTCCCGGCGGCGAGCGCGGTGCCGATCTGCGCGGCGTTCCAGCCAACGCCCGCCATCAAATAGAGCGCGACGAACGCGCCCATGCCGTTCTGCACGTCGGCGATGAAAAAATTGAGCGTCATGAGCGCGCGCACGCTCCCGCGCTTCGAGTCGTCGCCTTTCGAAGTGGAGGGTTTCGCCGAAGAACGTTTGGACTTGGAAAGACTGGTCATATAGGTGCGCGGCCTATTGCAGGAAACGTGCGAAGCGCAAAACGGTGTTCTTCCAAGGGCAAGGCCCGAACCGCAGCAGCGGGCCTGCATGATAATCGGACGCTCATTGTCCGCTGGCCGGACAAATCAGGCGTCTTAGGCTCGTTAGGCAGCTAACTTACGGAGAGTCATCAGAACAGGCACGATTCGTCCGGTCACCAGACGCAATCTGTCCTCCCTCCAGACGGAATGGAGCCGTCGACCTAAACGTTGAGTATTCTCAAAGCAATAGAAACCAGTCGCTTAAGTCAGTTCCAGCCGCCTGGCACGAGCATTGCGAAAGGAGGACGCGTATGAAAACCACAAAACCATTGATTCGAAAACTGATCGTCAGCGCGGTCCTCGTCACCGGCTTGGGCTGCGCCTCCTGGAGCCTGGCGCAAGCGCCGGACGCACCGCCGCCGCCGCCTAACGACGAAGAAGCGCCGCCACCGCCGCCGCATGACGGCAAAAAAGGAAATCGCCCGCCGCCTCCGCCCGATGGCGGGCCGCGCGGTCGGGAGATGAACGCGCGCCCGGTGGACCCGCGCGCCGCGGCTGGCGCAACCAAACTCGTGGCCGATGCCGCCGGTTCTTTCGCGCCGGGGCAGGTTTGGGAAAAGACCGCGCCGCGTAGGGAAAAGCAGCTCGAGGCCTCGATCCTGTATCAAGGCAAGGAGATCGCCCGGATCGCTTTCAATCCAGCCGATGGAACCGTTCTGCCCAAAGGAATGCGGCCCGAGCCGATGCCGGGCGCGCCCATGCCTCCGCCCGACGCAGGAGCGCCGTCGCCAGCTCCGGCCAGCACCAATCCGGCCCCGCCGCCCGCCGGCCCTGCGATGGACGCCGCGCAACTCAAAGGCAGGCTCCCCGAAATCGTTAGGGGATTGCGCGCCGCCGGCGGCGCGGAGGTGATGCCGCGGGAAGGTTTCTGGCGCGTCCCGCTGGTTTACCAGGGGGCCATCATCGCCGACGTGCAGGTGACCGGCGATGGCAGGCGGATTCTGCCCGATCTCGGCGCGGCGCGTGACGCGGCGATCTTCGCTCGTTAGGCGCAGGATTCAATTCAGGTCAAAGTCCCGGCCGCCGCGGGAAAGTCCTGCGGCGGTCGTTTCCCTTGCGACGAGAAGATTCACCTCCAGAGACAGAGAGGGCAGCGAGACCATTTTTTGATTCTCCTCTGAACCTTCGCGTGTTTTGTGTCTCTGTGATTCATCCGATGGACGGCAAATTCGAGGCTTTTTGGTCGCATTTGTCATTGCGAACTTTGGGCGGCATCCTGGCTGCGCTGCCCTTGATTGCCGTGATTTTTTCCGCCTCGCTCGCCTTTTTCGGCAATCGCGAGCGCGCGCGCACGGAGAGCGCGCTTGCTCATCACACTGAGTTGGTCGAGGGCCTCGGCCAGCTTTCCACCCTTATGCTCAATGCCGAGACGGGACTGCGCGGTTATTTACTCGTTAGGCAAGCGGAATTTCTGCAGCCTTACGACCGCGCCGTGCAGTCGTTAGGCAAAGAGCTGGCCACGCTGCACGTGCTGGTTGAAACCGAGCCTGGCGAGCAGCCGCGGCGCGAAAAGCGAGCCCGGCTCGCGGCCATCCAGGAGACGGCCGCGCAGGAGATGACGATCTTCGCGCGGCTGCGCGCGGCCGTCTCGAATCCCGGCTCAGGCAACCAGGATCTCGCGCGCAGCAAAGCGGCGATGGACATTCTGCGCGCGCAATTGCGCGCCATGCGCGGCGCGGAACAAGAGCTTCTTGCCGCGCGTTTGTCGGACATCGAACGGGTGCGCCGGCGCGATTACCTAACGATCGCCGCCACTCTCCTCCTCGGCCTCGGGACGCGCGGGGCGGCCTTTTATTTTTTTAACCGGCGCGTCGTAAGCCGCGTCGCCGCGCTGACCGAAAACGTGCGCGCTCCCCGCCAGCAGAAACCAGCGCCGCATCCGCCCTCGAACACTCAGGACGCGATCGGCGAGCTCGAAAAGGAATTAGCCCGGGGACTTCCACAAGTCCGCTCTCCGCAGGAACAATGAGCGATTCGCACGCGCAGCTGGTATGAAATGGATTGCCGTCGCGATCTTTGCGCTCACCTACGTGATCATCGGGATCGGACGGCTGCCGCCGTTGCGCATCGACCGCGCCGGGGCGGCGCTCCTCGGCGCCGCGCTCATGGTCGCGTGCGGCGTTCTCACCCTTCCCGAAGCGTATCGGGCGATCGACTTCGACACCATCACGCTCCTCCTCGGTATGATGATCGTGGTCGCCAATCTGCGCTTGAGCGGTTTTTTCGGCGTGGTCAACAACTGGGGCGTGACCCGCGCGCGGCATCCGCTCATTCTGCTCGTCGCTGTCACCCTCGTTTCGGGAATTTTTTCGGCGTTTTTGGTTAACGACACGATCTGCATCGTGCTCACGCCACTCGTCTTCGAGCTGGTCACTCGCCTGCGGCGCAATCCGATTCCGTATCTCCTCGCGGTCGCAATGGCGTCGAATGTCGGCAGCACCGCGACCATCACCGGCAACCCGCAAAACATTATCATCGGCAGCCTCTCGCATATTCCGTATGGCCGCTTCGCCGCCGCGCTTTCGCCGATCGCTGCGATCGGCCTCGCTCTCACTGCCGCGCTCCTCGCGTTTTTTTTCCCTAACGAATTCTGGACGCGCGCGCGGCTCGAGGGTGAGTCGTTCGAAGTGAGCGCAAACTGGCCCCTGCTCTGGAAAGCCGTGCTCCTAACGGCGGCCATGGTCGTCGCGTTTTTTCTCGGCCAACCGGCGGCGAAAGTCGCCATCCTCGCGGGCGCTCTGCTCCTGCTTACCCGCCGCTTGAAACCGGCGAAAGTTTATCGCGAGATCGATTGGTCGCTCCTCGTCATGTTCAGCGGCCTCTTCATCGTCGTCGCCGCCCTGGAGAAAAGCGTACTCGACCCGCAGATCCTCGCGCAAGTCAAGGCGCTGCACCTGGAAAAAACCGCGCTCCTTAGCTTCGTCACCGCCGCGCTCTCGAACCTGGTGAGCAACGTCCCGGCGGTGCTCGTGCTCAAGCCGTTCATTGCGCAGTTAGCCGATCAACAGCGAGCATGGCTGGTGGTGGCGATGGCTTCGACCCTGGCCGGCAACTTCACCATCCTCGGTTCGATCGCGAACCTCATCGTCGTGCAGCGCGCCCGTGCGCATCACATCGAGATCAGCTTTTGGACTTACTTCAAAGTCGGCGCACCGCTCACTATCCTAACGATTCTCGTCGGTGTGCTTTGGCTGTAAGTTGCCCTAACGAATCGACGAGCACGATGAGAAAGCTGAGGATTTGCAACACTCGACCGCGATGGAATGATAATCGCCTATGCAAGACGACCGTTTCGACCAGCTCGCTTCCCTTCTCGTCCATTATTCCACCGATCTGCAGCGCGACGAAAAGGTCCTGATCGAGTCCTTCGATGCGCCTGAGGAAATGACGATTGCGCTCATCCGCGCCGCGCGCAAAGCCGGCGCCGTCCCCTTCTCCCAGATTCAACGGGCACGGGTCAGCCGCGAGCTCGCGCTCGGCGCGAACGAAAAACAGCTCGGCCTGGCGGCGACGCACGAGCTCGCGCGCATGAAAAAAATGGACGCCTACATCGCGGTGCGCGGCAGCCATAACATTAGCGAGCTGGCCGATGTGCCGATCGATCGGCTGAAGCTGGTCGCGAAAAAAATGCGCGCGGTGCAGGACCAGCGCGTACAAAAAACCAAATGGGTCGTGCTGCGCTGGCCGACTCCGGCGATGGCGCAACTGGCCGGCATGAGCACGGAAGCGTTTGAGGACTTTTTCTTCAAAGTCTGCACGCTCGACTACCGCAAATTGCAGCCCGGGATGAAGGCCCTGAAAGCGCTCATGGAAAAGACTGACAAGGTACAAGTCAAGGGTCCCGAGACCGATTTGCGTTTCAGCATTAAAGGTATTTCCGCGATCATTTGCGGGGGCGACCGCAACATTCCCGACGGTGAGGTTTTCAGTTGTCCCGTGAAAAATTCCGTCCAGGGCCACGTCACCTTTAACGTTCCGAGCATTTATCAGAGCACCGGTTTCGACAACATCCGACTCGATTTCCGAGACGGAAAAATCGTCGAAGCAACGAGCAACCAAACGAAGAAGCTGAATGAGGTGCTCGATTCCGACGCGGGGGCCCGCTACATTGGCGAGTTCTCGTTAGGCTGCAATCCTTACATTCGCGAGCCGATGCGCGACATTCTTTTCGACGAAAAGATCGCCGGCTCGTTTCACTTCACGCCTGGCCAGGCCTACCAGGAGGCTGATAACGGCAATCGCAGCCAGGTTCACTGGGATATGGTTTGCATCCAGCGGAAGGAATACGGCGGCGGCGCAGTTTACTTCGATGACGAGCTTATCCGGCGCGACGGTGAGTTTCTGCCGAAACAGTTGCGCTCGCTCAACTGGAAGAACTTCAAGTAGCCCGCGGCGGCGCAATTCAAGCGTTGCCTAGCGGGCCGATGAAACCAGCGGCGTTACCTTCGTATTCGCCACGGAACCCCGCGACTCGCTTGGGAAGGAAGGACCTCGTGCAGTAATACCGGCGGCGCGCTCCAATCCCCTACCCTAGCGAGGTGTCGTTAGGCGAGCGGAAGCGCCCATCGGGGCTACCTGAATTATTCCCAGCTCGCTGTTGCCGCCCAATTGGACATTCTCAATCTCGAAAACCGGCGCCGAATCGATCGAGCTCGGCCCCGAAACTGGCAGCTGCATGGAGACTTTCTTTGAAGTCGAGTTCAAGACAATCGCCGTGATCTCAAAAAGTGGAGAAAATTCGACAGCGGTGATCTGGAATTCAGCAGTGAGATGAACCGAGGCTTGTTCCTGATGAGACGGAGTCAATTGAAGCGGTGCACTTCCGGCGCTGGCGATCAGCTCCAATCCCGAGACGGCAAAAGAGGGCGAGGAAAGAACGGCCGGCTTTTCCTGAGCTGTGGGGGCGAGGCGAATGGTGCCGATCGCCCCATCAGAGAGTTGAATATTGGCCAGCTCGAAAGTGACCTGCAGATTCATCGGCGGCTGCGGCTGCTGGGAAGGCGCGAGCCGCATACTCACGACTTTCGAGGTCGGCTTCAGCTGCAGACCATGCATCCCGAAAGCAGGGGTGAGCTGCATGGAGACGATCTCGAGTGAGAAGGTCAGTTGCACCGCAGTGGGCATACTGCCAGCAGGCTGTTGGACCGCCACGGTCGGCTTGGAAGTTCGCACGTCGGGGGAGATAGGAGTGATGGACGATTCAGGCATGATAACGAGAGTAGTTGACGGTGGTTTGGTTGGTTTGTTGGTGATCTTAGAATTGAAAGAAGAAGTTTCAACGGAAGCCTGCGGCGCTGCCTGCGCCCCGGCGATCGCCCTGATCGCGACAGGCTCGCGCTCAAGGCGAACGGGAGCTTGATCGGGTTTGGCCTCGGGTTCCGTTTTCAGCGCGGTCAATTCGAAGGCGATTGGCGGAGTGGGAGCGATGGGAGTAAGTCGCGAAATCGGCTGTCCCTGGCCGACCGGTTCCTCGCGGTGCCCGGGCGGCCCGGCGGCAGTGGTATGTTCGACCCCAGCCGCAAGTTCTTTTGGTTCAGTAACCGCCGCTTTCGGTTCGGCGATGTTTCCAGGCGGAGCGGAGGGGAGAAACGGTTGCGGCGCAGCCGCGAGTGAAACCTCCTTCTCGTCGCGCAATGAAGCCTTGAGCGGCGCCAGCGGAGTCTTTGATTCGTTAGGCAAAGCCGGAGGTTCTCGAGTCTGTGGATTTTTTTCGGCGGGTGAATCCGGGGAGGCTACGGGCGGCGTGACTTCAGAAACGGACGCTGGGGGTTCGTTAGGCAAGATTGCCGCTTGCTGTTTGAAGTCGGAAGCTATGTTGCCTCCTTCGAGGGCACTGGCCGGCTGCATCGCCGGGCGCGCGGCCGACTCGCACCCCTCTAACCGAAACGAGAGCTTCGGCGGCCCAACTTCCAGATGCTCAGCGGAAATGCGCCGCTCGTCGCCAACGCTTGGGTCACTTCCGTCGGAAGGCGACTCAGTCAGCGGCACGGCGGCTCCATCGAGCGAAGCACCCGGCAATTGACGCCGCATTTGCTGCACGATGACCCAGCCAAGGATTACCAGACCGCCCAGGAGCAAGCCGCCAAAAAGAAGCGTTTGCGGATCGGTCGCGCGGCCCATCATTTCCGCGAAACGTGGTTGGGACCGTTCGGGAATTCGCGCCGGAGCCAGCGCGGTTGGCGCCGGAGTGATCGCCGAACTGGCCGCGACAATTGCAGGAGCCGAAGCTTTCGGAGCGGGCACGTTACCCTTCTTCGCGACGGCTTGTGCCGGCAAAGGGTTTGCCGTCGCCAAAGGTGAAGCCTGGGCGACAACCGCCGGGGTTGCACTTGCGGCCGGAACAGCAACCGGCGACGACACAGCCACGGCAGGCGTGGCTGAAGCTAGCGGCGCGGGCGTGACCGCGACGGGCGAAGCGTTCAAGCTGGCGTCCAAAGTCGCCAGCGCAACATTAGCCTCCTCGTCTCCAGTCGCCGAGGGCGGGAGGACCGATTCCGCTTCGCCGAAACGCATCGTGGGAGTAGGACCTGCCTCCTGACCCGCGTCCGCCTGCGCGAGCGCGGCGGTGGGCGGAGCGGTGTCGGGCGCGCGTTTTAGCCAGCCAAGGTCGTAGAACGTATCGGCGAAAATGATGTTCAACGCCGGCGAGTAAATCTTGCGCGCGGATTTGATCCAGTCGTTTCCCTGGTCGGGATTATCGTGTTTAAAACCCCAGGCCGCCTGCGCGTAATAGAGCGCCGGCGTATCGCCGGTGAATTTGAATTGATCCATCATCTTTTGCGCCTGGGTGTCGTTTCCCTCGAGCAGAAGAGTCATGAAAATCTTGTATTTGATCAGCTGCGCGGCCTGGTTTTTTTCGCCGCCAGGAGTTGCGCCGAAGAGCGCCTCAAGCCGCTCACGCGACTTGCCATAATCTTTTTTCTCGAATGGAATCTGCGCCAGATTGTATTGGGCTTCGCGGAATTTTGGGTCCGCCGCGACGGCCTGGGTGAAGACCTGCTCGGCTTCGTCGAACTTCTTCTCCTCCATGAAAATTTCGCCACGAAGATTGAGGGAAGCGGCCTGATTGGGCGCGCCTGCATCGGCCAGATCGAGGAACTTCCGCGCCGCTGGAAAATCGCGCTGCTGGAAGGAGCGTTCGGCCCGTTCAAAATTCGCCTGCGCATCCGCTTTCATCCGTGCGTCCCGGTCCGAGTTGGAATTGACCTCGATCGCGGCGCGGCTGTCGCCCGCCGGTTTGGTCAGCCAGCCGACTTCGTAAAACGATTCCGCGAAAAGTTTGTTCAACGACGCCGGATAATGCTTCTCCGCTGCATCCATCCATTCCTTCGCCTCCTTCTGGTTATTGCGGTGGAGGGCGATGGCGGCGTTGGAATAATAGAGAGCTGGGCTCTCCTTCTCCGCTTCGAATTTGTTCACCATCCAATCGACCGTGTTCTCCTTCCCCTGGAGCACGAAGGTGAGGAGGATTTTGTATTGAATGAGGAGGCGGGTCTCGCCTTTCATCTCATCGCTCTTGCCGGCCACGAGCGCTTCGAAACGATTTCGCGCTTCGGCCCAATCCTTCTTCAGGAAGGGGACTTCCGAGAGATTGAAGCTGGCGTTCCAGAAGTTCGGCTCGATCTTGAGCGCTTTGCGCAGCGCCGCTTCCGCTTTGTTGTATTCGCCCTTCCGCATCAAGACGACGCCACGTAGATTTTGGGACTCCGCGAGGTCAGGCTGACGTGCATCGATCGCGTCGAGAGCTGTGAGGGCGGCGTCGTAATGACTGGCGTCGAACTCGCGAAACGCCTTGTCATACATCGTCTCCAACTCGGTCTTCGTCGGGCCTGCGGCGGCGGCCGCGAAAGAGCTTAGAACCAGCAGAAAGATGACCGCGGCGCGAGCTATCTTCATCATAGCGGCATCAAACGCGAAGCCATTGTCGACCACAAGTGTTAATTCTGCGGTGGGCGCCGGGGGACCGGCGTTGTACCATTGCTCGCTGGCTGGGAGCCGGCTACCTGGCCAGGGTCACCTCTATCACTCTTCTGGTTCCGCCGTTTAAATGGCCGAAGCAGCGTCCGCGCGAGGCGGTCGAGAAAAGGCGGCCGCGGAGTCGCGGCGGGGCCGGCGGGCGAGAGTGCCACGGCTCTACGTGGCGTCGCCGAATCAACCGGCGCGGCGCGTCGAGTCCCGGCTCTTGCGGCCGGCGAAGCGGGCGACATTGCGACGGTCGGTTTCGCGCGCTGACGACGACGTTTCTTCTTCGTTTCGCCTAACGACTGTTGGCCGGCCGGGCTGGATGTTTTCCTCTCTGCTGAAGCAGAGGCGGCCGGCGATGAATCGCTCGAAGGTGTAATGCGAGTGACCATTGGCGGCGCAGTGATCTGGCCTTCCGCAACGACCGGAACGGGTGGAGAATTCGCCGGGTTGGGAACGAGAACCGGGGCAGGCTGAGGCGATGGAGCAGCCTGCGTCGAGGCAGGTCCTGCCCGTTGCTCGCCTAACCAACCGAGGTCAGCCAGCGAGTTCGCAAATGCGGAGTTGAGCGCCGGCGAAAAAAGTTTGCCTGCGGAAGCGATCCACTCACTCGCCTGCTTTGAGTTTTTGTGCTGAAAGCTCCAGGCTGCTTGCGCGTAATAGAGCGCCGGCGTCTCGTCCGTAAACTTGAACTGCTCCATCCGCTGCTGCGCCGCGCTCTCATTGCCCTCGAGCAGAAGCGTAAGGAAAATCTGATACCTGATCAGTTGCACGCTGGCCTGGGGCGCGGGTCTCTGACCCGCGAGGCTCGTTTGGTTTTTGATGCCGCTGGGCGCCTCCGCGAGAAGCGCCTCCAGTCGAGCCCGCGCCTCGGCGTAATCCTTCTTCCGAAACGAAATCTGGGCGAGGATGTATCTCGCTTCCCACGAGGCCGGATCAGTCCGCGCTGCCTTTTGCAAAGCGGCCTCGGCTTCGTCGAACTTGTTCTGCTCGAGCAAAATTTGTGCGCGCAGATTGTCTGAGGCCGCTGGCTCGGGCGCGCTCTCATCCGCGCGGTCGAGGAACTTCAACGCGTGATCGAAATCGCGCGTCTCGAAAGCGCGTTTCGCCTGCTCGAAATTTGTCTGCGCATTCACGCTCGCCGGCGCCGTCCTTTCCGCCGGAGAGCTAAAATCAGCAACTGAGCGCGGCTCGCCGGGCGGCCTCTGCAACCAACCGACTTCGTAGAATGATTCGAGAAAGAGCTTGTTCTCTTGCGCGGAGAAATCCTTCTCCGCGGCCGCCATCCACTCGCTGCCTTCTTTTTGCTTGTGACGATGGAGCGCAATCGCCGCTTCCGCGTAAGCAAACGCCGGGCTTCCGTTCCAACCTTTCAATTTGCTCAAGATCGCCCCGATCTCCTCCTCCTTATTCTGGAACAGAACTGTGAGCAGAATCTTGTATTCGATCAGCGGGACGATCGTTTCCCGCAGTTCACCCGGCACTCTTTTCAGCAGCGCTTCAAATCGAGCTCGCGCTTGCGCCCAATCTTTTTTCAGGAACGGGATGTCGGCCAGGTTAAAAGCCGCGTGCAATAATTTCGGATCGATTCCGAGCGCCTTGCGAAACTCCGCCTCCGCTTGATTGTATTCGCCCTGCTCCATCGCAACCACACCGCGGAGATTTTGCACCTCGGCCAGGCCCGGCTGGCGAGCGTCGATCGCATCCAGTTCTTGCAGCGCTTTGTCAATATGATTAGCGGCCAATTCCCCCGCCGCCTTATCATACATGGTGGCGAGTTCCGGCTTGGTAGGGGCGACGCCGCTCGCCGCAAACGAGCTCACAGCCAGGAAATAGGTGGCCGCAAATCTTCCGAACTTCATGATCGTCACAAGAAGCCTGCACGGGCCGGAATGACAACTGGCAAGGAATTTCGGACCAGCTCCCGATGTCGGCGTTTGGCGCGGCCGGCTGCACGCAGGTGAACGCCCAAAATCCTCTAGCCCGAACGCTTGATTGGAGCAATTGGCAGCCGCGTCAACGCGCCAACCTTTGCTTCGTCCTCCGTGGCGCCGAGATTCTGCTCATCCGCAAGAAGCGCGGCTTCGGGGCGGGGAAGATCAACGGCCCCGGCGGCAAGGTCGATCCGGGAGAGACCGCGCTCGAGTCGGCGCTGCGCGAAACATACGAGGAACTCGGCATCCGGCCGCTCGACGCCGAGCAGCGCGGCGAATTGCACTTTCAGTTCCGAGAAAATAGCTACAGTTTGCACTGCGCCGTTTTCGTGGCGTTTCAATTCGCAGGCGAACCCCACGAAACCGAAGAGGCCCTCCCGCTCTGGACTCCGCTCGACCGCATCCCGTATCACGAAATGTGGGAGGACGACCGGCACTGGCTGCCGCTGCTCGTTCGGGGCGAACATTTCGCCGGCTATTTCGAGTTCGAGGGCGAGCGCTTGCTCAGCCACGAGATCGTCGTTAGGCATTAACTACTGGTTTCGCACTGGCGCCCCCGAAATCAATCCCGATCGCCTTTTTTGTGATCACGCCACTACCTAACGGATTCGAGATTACCGACGATACGCAATCCCTCCAGCGTCAAGTGGGGATGGACCGCGTCGATCTCTGGCATTTTCTCTGCGATCAAACGGGCGTAGCCGCCCGTCGCGATGACGTTCACCTTTTGCTTGCCGAACGTTTCTCGCGAAATCTTCGCCAGTATTTCCTTTACCAAGCCGCGGTAACCAAAGACCGCGCCCGACATCATCGCCGCGCGCGTCGATTTACCGACCGCACGGCGCGGTTCGGAGAGCGTCAACTTCGGCAGCAGCGCCGTCCTCTTATATAAATAGCTCGTCATCGCTTCGAGCCCGGGGGCAATCACGCCGCCGATATAACGGCGTTCGGCCGAGATGACGTCGAAGGTCACCGCCGTTCCAAAATCCACCACCACCGCCGGGCAGCCGTAGATTTCCGCCACCGCCGCCGCGTTCGCGAGCCGGTCCGCGCCGATCGTGCGCGGCTGCGGATAATCGACGCCCACCCCGAGTTCGCTCTTGGCGCTAACGAACGTCACCGGAATGCGCCCGGCGACCTGGCGGACGAGCGCGTTCTTTTGCGGAACGACCGAACAGACGACGATCCGGCCGACGCGGCGGCGCACCAATATTTTGCCTAACGATGCTGCGTTCAGTTCCGACGTTGGCAATCGTTCTGCCGCCCCGATTCTGTCGGTCGACGCGAAAGCGAGCTTCGTGAACGAATTGCTCACGTCGACGAGCAGGTAATCCGCGGCACGCTTCAACGAGCGGCAACAAACACCGCGGCGCGCGGCGAGACAACTCCGGGTAGCGCATGCGCCACCCGGCAGAGTTGCCAGTTCGAAACCACCCACGTACTCTCGCCGCGTGAGAAAACTGCTCCAGCGGCCGCGCCGCCTGCGCCGCAGCGCGGCCCTGCGCGACCTCGTGCGCGAAACCGTCCTCACGCCTAACGATTTTATTCTTCCGCTCTTCGTCAGCGAGAAAATTCAGAGCCGCCGCGCCATCGGGAGCATGCCCGGAGTCGAGCAACTCGCGCCTAACGAAGTCGCTGCCGAAGCCGCGCGCGCCGCTGATACCGGTCTCCAGGCTGTCCTCCTTTTCGGAATCCCTAACGAGAAAGACGAACAAGCCTCCGGCGCCTATGCCGGCGACGGTGTGGTTCAGCAAGCGGTTCGCGCGATCAAAGCGGAGTGTCCCGAGCTGCTCGTCATCACGGACGTCTGCCTTTGCGAATACATGAGTCACGGGCACTGCGGCGTGACTCGGATCGACGGCGATCATTTCCACGTGCTTAACGACGAGAGCGTCGAGCTGCTCGTGAAAACCGCGCTCTCCCACGCCGCGGCCGGCGCCGATCTTGTGGCGCCAAGCGACATGATGGACGGCCGCATCGGCGCGATTCGCGAAGCGCTCGACCGCGCGGGCTTCGACCAGACCGGCATCATGAGTTACGCCGCAAAATTCGCCTCCGCGTTTTACGGCCCGTTCCGCGAAGCCGCGGAGAGCCCGCCGCAGTTTGGCGACCGCCGCGGCTACCAAATGGATCCCGCCAACGCCAACGAAGCGCTTCGCGAAGTGGCGCTCGACGTCGCGGAGGGCGCCGACATCGTGCTCGTGAAGCCGGCCTTGCCTTACCTCGATATTCTCTGGCGGGTGCGGGAGCGTTTTGGCCTAACGACGGCGGTCTATCACGTCAGCGGCGAATACGCGATGGTCAAAGCCGCCGTCGAAAAGGGCTGGCTGGACGAGCGTGCCGCCGTGCTCGAAATCGTGACCGGGTTGAAGCGCGCCGGCGCCGATCTCATCATCACCTACTGGGCGCGGGAGCTGGCCGAGTGGACGCGTCGTTAGGCAAAACCTCTGTCATCCCGAGCGGAGCGAGGGACCTCACGACCCTCGCCGATCGCCCATTGCCAGCAATCCCAGGGGTTCTCGCTGAGGAGCCTCGCGCCGCTCGGGATGACAAAGCGCAAAACCGGAGCGAGACCGCGGCCCATTTGCAACTCAAACGCCTCGCCCTCCTCTGGGCGCAGGAAAATGGCTACCCGATTTGCGCGCTCGAGGTCGCCCTCCCGCAATGTCGTTACCGCGCAGACGTCGCCGCCTATCGGCCAGAGCGAAACGGCAACCTCGGCCTCACCGCCGTCTTCGAGTGCAAACAATCTACCTCCGACCTGCGCCGGAACGATTGCCGCAGCCCAGAGGCGCTCGCGCGTCTCGAGACGGTTTATCGCCGCCGCCAGATTCTCGAAAAGCACCTGCGCATTCATTATCCCACCTTGCGCACGGGCGACACACTTTTCCCCGAGTGGGAAGCACACGACTTCGACGCGATCGAGCACCGCGGCTATCGGCGAGCCAACCGCGAGCTGGCCGCTTTGCAGCGTCAACTGCGCGATGGGCGGAAATTCGAAAAGCTCGCCCGCTACGCCTGCGCCAACCTCTTCTTCCTCGTCGTGCCTAACGATTTGCTGCGCGAACCGGAAACGCCACCAGCCTGGGGGCTGCTCGTGGAGAAGGCCGGTGTGCTCGCGCTCTCGCGCAAGCCCGCCTGGCACGACAGCTCCGCAGCCGCGCGCCTTCGTCTCTTGCAAAAGGTCGCCGCGGCCGGGACGCGCCTCCTTAACCGGCAGCACGACCTATCCCCGATCAATCCGTATCCGCACGCTTCGGTAGAGATTGCTTCGCCGATGCGCAAACACAGCCATGCGCTCCCGCACCGACCGGAGTCTCTCGTGCGATAACTCCGCAATGACTAACTCTTCGCCTTCCGACGAGGCGGCGGCGAGGATCGCACCATCAGGATCGATAATCGCGGAACCACCGCAAAAGGTCAGCCGGTCGTCCGTGCCGACCCGGTTCGCGAGCACGAGATAGCTCTGGTTTTCGATCGCCCGCGCGAGCGTGAGGATGCGCAGATGTTCGAGACGAGGAAAAGGCCACGCAGAGGAAACGATGAAAACATTCGCGTTCTCCTCCGCGGCCATCCTGCGATAGACTTCGGGAAAGCGCAGGTCATAACAGATACTGAGACCGAGTCGAAATCCGTTCCACGCGACAGTCGATAACTCATCGCCCGGCGAGAAGCATTCCTTTTCATCCACCGCACCGGCGCAGAATAAGTGAGTCTTACGGTATCTCCCCGCGATCTGACCTTTGGCATCGACAAAGACTTGAGAGTTATAAATCGCTGCGTCTTCCCGCTCCGAGACGCCACAGATGATGGCGAGCGAAAGACGCTGCGCCATCTCTTGCAGCGCCGGCACCGCGCCCTCCTTCCAAGGCATGGCCGAGGCTCGAATGATCGGCATGACGTAGCCGGTATCAGCCATCTCGGGAAAGACGACTAACTCCACCCCCGCCACTTTCGCGCGCTCGGCGAACTGGCCGATCTTGTGAAGGTTGCTCTTCAGCTCGCCCGGCACGCAGGCGATTTGAGCGGCGGCGATTTTCACGCCGAGAAGCTGCGCTCTTCCCTGGTCTCCGCAAATGATCGTGACCGCAGGTTGTTCCTTTCGCTTACGCCCGGCCGTGGCATCTTTCCTGCAACCGAATTCTTTGCTTATGAAACCGCAGCCGCCCTTCGCTCGCTCCGGGAGAGGCCGTTTCCCGCTCGTCGACGCTTGCTTTCAATCCGACCTGAGCGACTGGCGGGGCTCTTCCTGGTCTGGCGGCGGGGACGATTCTCCCGCGCATCGCTTCAACAAATTCAACCGCGAGTTTCTCCGCGAATCGAGGCGCGAACACGACCGGGAGATGCTTGTCTTGGGAGTCATCATGCTGATCGCCGCCTGGCCTGTATTCTACATGATCTACACAGTCATTCGCCTGCTCCTCCACGGCAATCCGCTCGGCCTCTAAGCCGGCATCGCTTCGTCTGCAATGACTGCAGCCCGCGCCTAACGACCGCGCTCTTTTACCGCTGTCGTCCCAGGTTCCCTCGCGACGAACTCGTCGCGGTAGCGCGGCGTCGCTTCCGGGGCGAAACCGTGGCGCATGATGTTTTCGGTGACGATGCGCGGGAGCAAGAATTGCAGCAGGTAATCGCCCCCGCCCGCTTTCATCCTGCCGCCGCTCCCTGAATCCGCCGAAGGGATGCCGCCCTACGACCGCGCCGGTGCAGGAGCGATTGATATAAACGTTGCCCGCGACCAGTTCGCCTTTATCCCGCTCAATGTTCGGGCTGCGCGAGAAGAAGCCAGCGGTTAGCGCGTAGTCGGCGCCGTTGGCACCTCCAGCCTTTGTAGAGACTCCGCACTTTGATCAGGCTGTAGGACAGGCAGAAAGTTCCTTCTGCCCGCTTTCGCGCGCGCTCGGCAAACTCGCCGGTCTTGCGAAGGTTTGTCTCTACCTCCCCCGGCACACAGGCAATCTGGGCCGCGGCACTTTCACGATGGACTAACGATGCGATCAAAACATCGGGCCTCCAACTCCTCCTGAATCTGTGCGAAAACGGAAAGACTCGTCAGATCAAGAGTCGAGCGATTGTTGAATGACTTGCACAAACTCGTTAACCCTCGGTCCCAGCGCCACAAAGGAAATGCGCGGATTTTTCTGTGGGTCAGAAGCCTTGAGAAATCCGGTTTGTTCTAACCGTTCTCGCAGCTTGTGCGCGTAGGCCGGATCACACCTCGTAAGCTGTGGAAAATCCAACTCCAAATCTCGCCCCGAGAAAGCGTAGAAGAGCGGCTTGTGGACTTGCTGAAAAGTCACGTTGAATGATGTGTCGGTCCCGACCACAACGCCACCTACGGCTTTGCTTTGATCGTGAAGGTCTTGCACGACTCTCAGAGCATCAACGTCAAGCCGTTCCTTTGCATTCGCAAAAAACGACTCCTCATCCCACTTCCTTTTCCGCCGCTCGCTACCGGAAGCAGGGCTCGCCGGATCGTTCGCGCTTTCGGCGCCGTAAAGCTTCGGAATAACGATTTCGAATTCCTCGTGACGGTAAAAATCTAACTCGACCCCAAGGACCTTGAACTAACTGTTCTTATTCACGAAGGAAATCAGTTCACGGAGACCGTCGTCGAGTTGGTCCATCAGCAGGACAAACTAGAAGCGACCCATCCTGGCATTTCGCTCGATTGCCGCGATACGATCCGATAGTGCGTCTTCATCGCCGCCCAAAAAACCCAGCAGCCGATTCCGCCAATCCAAATCTTCCAATCGCGCGAGAAGCTGCGATGGATTGCCCCATATCGCTGCGCCGTAATCAAGCGCTTGAGCGATGATTCGACGTTTGTCAGCGTTCTTCGCGAGCTTCGTTTCGATGATGTAAATCTCTCCATCGGCGTCGGCGGCGAGCAGATCGATGCATCCTCCTCGAGATCGATGCATCCTCCTCGAGGTGTGGTGAATTCTCGGATGAGGGGCAGCAGCCGAAAATTCTCTTTCAAGTCATGGAGGGGAATGCAGTCCGAATTCCTGTCGATGTATTGTTGCAAGTAATCTTCCTGATGAATGACCTGCCGGTCGAGCTTTCTGGCATGCTTACCGTCTTTCGAAATAATGATGCTCATTGTGGAGCGTTGCCGGCAAAGTCTAACTCCGTGCCTTGTAATTCTCGATCACGGTCGAACCGGGTCGCCTAACGACAAACTCGTCGCGATAGCGCGGCGTCGCTTCCGGGGCGAAACCGTGGCGCATGATGTTTTCGGTGACGATGCGCGGGAGCAGGAATTGCAGCAGGTAATCGCCCCCGCCCGCTTTCGTCCCGCCGCCGCTCATCTTGAATCCGCCGAACGGATGCCGCCCTACGACCGCGCCAGTGCAGGAGCGATTGATATAAACGTTGCCCGCGACCAGTTCGCCTTTGACCCTTTCGATGTTCGCGGGGCTGCGCGAGAAGAAGCCGGCGGTGAGGGCGTAGTCGGTGCCATTCGCAACCTCGAGCGCTTCGTCGAGGTCGCGCACTTTGATGACACTTAGGACCGGCCCAAAAATTTCCTCCTGCGCAATCCGCGCGCTCGGCTTGACGTCGGTGAAGATCGTCGGCGGCACGAAGTAACCGTCGTTAGGCACATCCTTCGCCTGAAAAGCCAGGGTCGCTTCACTCTTGGCGCGCTGAATCGTCTCGAGGATGCGCTGGTGTGCCACGTCGTCGATCACGGGCCCGACTGTGATACTGGGATCTTCCGGATTGCCGACGCGCAAACTTCCCGCCGCCGCGAGCAGCCGCTCCATACAACGATCGTAATTTTCTTCGAGCACGATAAGCCGCGAGAGCGCGGAACATTTCTGTCCTTGATAACCAAACGCCGAGTAGATCGAATCGACGATCGTCTCGTCGAGGTCGGCGTCGGAATCGACGATGATGGCGTTCTTGCCGCCCATCTCGCAGATGACGCGTTTGAGCTCGCGCTGGCCGGGACGCGTCTTGCCTCCGGCCTCCCAGATTTTCAATCCAACTTCGCGTGAGCCGGTGAAAGCGATCAGATCGACGTCAGGGTGATCAACCAAATGCGCGCCAACGACCGCGCCGTCGCCATTGATGAAATTGAGCACGCCCGCGGGCACCCCGGCTTCCTCAAACATCTCCATGAGAAGCGCTCCACAAATCGCCGACTGCTCGGCCGGTTTCATGATCACGGTGTTGCCTGTAACGAGCGCCGCCGAAACCATTCCGCAAAGAATCGCGATCGGAAAATTCCATGGCGCGATCACGAGGGCGACGCCGCGCGCCCAATAGTGCTGATAATTTTCCTCTCCCGGCACATGCTGCGTGATCTGCGGCCGGCCGATGAGCCGCATTTGCTGGGCGTAGAAGAGAAGAAAATCCATCGCCTCGCGGATGTCGCCATCGGCTTCCGCCCAAGGCTTCCCGACCTCGAAAACCTCGACCGCGGATAGCTCGAAGCGGCGGCGCTCCATGATCGCGGCGACGTTCTCCAGCAACGCCGCGCGACGTTCGACGGAAGTGCGCGACCACTGATCGAAAGCGGCGCGGGCGGCTTTGATGGCGCGCTCGGCTTCGGGGATCCCAGCGTCGGCCACCTTTCCAACAATCTCGTTAGGCAGACTCGGATTCACCGACGGCATCCATTTTCCAGTTGTCACTCTTTCGCCTTTGATCGTTAGGGGATATTCCCGACCGAAACGAGCCCGCACTTCGCGCAGCGCCGTCTTCATTTGTTCCTGCGTCTGGCGGTGGACGAAATTTACGAGCGGAGCGTTATCGTAGGTGTCGCCGGGCGGGGTATCGCGGCCGGCGCCGTTGCTGGAGTAGTCGCGGTCGGGTTCCATCTCCACCGGCGGTTCGATGCTGGCGTCGCTCGTGATCAGTTCATCCGGATCGCGGAGCAACTGCGCCGGGGAGAGGTTATCGGAGAATTTGGCACGGAGAAATCCTTCGTTGGAAGTGTTCTCGAGCAGCCGCCTAACGAGATAAGACATGCCGGGGAGGAGCTCGCCCACGGGCGAGTATTCGCGCACGCGGTAACCCATCTCGACAAGGGCGCGCTTGATCGGCCCCGCCATGCCATAAAGCAGTTGAAACTCGAACCGGCTCTTATCGATCGCGCGCTGCTCCGCGCAGGCCATCGCATAGGCGATGCTGCGGACGTTGTGCGAGCCGAACGCCGACGTGACGATCGATTCGTTGTCCAGAAGGACGCGCGTGCAGGCCTCGAAATTGGCGTCGCTCTCGGGCTTCTGCAGATAGACCGGGCAAAGCCAGCCATTCTGCGACGAGACGATCTTCTCGTAATCCCAGTAAGCGCCTTTCACGAGGCGAACAGCGAAGCGTGTCCCGCGCTGTCGGCCCCAATCAATCAGGGCGCGCAGGTCGCGCTCCGAGTCGCGGAGATAGGCCTGGATGACGATCCCGGCTTGTGGCCAATCCGTGAACTCTGCCTCCGTCAAAAGCTTCTTGAAGAGCTGAAGCGTCGCGTTCTTATGCGCGTAGCTCTCCATGTCGAAATTAACGAACGCGCCCACCTCTTTCGCGCGGCGCAGGATCGGCCGGAGCTTGGGCGCGAGATGCTCGACTGCTTCATCCGGATCCGCCGGATTCATCTGCGAATAGAAAGCTGATATCTTGACCGAGAGATTCACCACCGGAAAAAGCTCGGCGTTTTTGCCTAACGGGTCGGTCCAGCCGCGCGTCTCGCGCGACAAGGTCTCGAGCAACTCCATCGCGCGGGCCGCATATTCATCCGCCTCTTTCTCGCTCACGACCGCTTCGCCTAACAAATCCACCGTAAACCCGATCTTCTCCTTTCGTTTCGTCCGCAGCGTCTTCATCACGTCGGCGCCGTCGCGCCCGGCGATGAATTGCCGCGCCATCCCGGAGACATTGCGGCGCAGGATAAAGGCGGTCAGCCACGGAAAAATGCCGGCGGCACGGAGGCCGGTCTGCATCATCGGGATGACGCTGTTGTCCATCCCAGCGAAATATTCGCGCAGATGCTCGACGATATCGCCGGAATGCCGGAGCGATGCGAGAACGTCGACGAAGCGAAACATCTGCACCTTGAAACGCTCGTCGCGCATCGAGAAAGCCATCATGCGCTGATAAAATCCGGCCTTGCTGAAGAGCGACTCCGGATGGCGATCGACCAACTCGAAAATCTGTTCGCCGCGCCGTTCCACGTCGGCTTGTAGGTCAGTCATGGCCGAGGATAAAGCGGGCTGCGCCTTTCGGCAAAGACGCCGGAATCAACGGCGAGCTGTGAAAATCCGTGACGAATTCTTCGGCTGAATAGGATCAACGCGATGCTTCGTTCCGAATCAATGGATGCAACCAACTCCATTATGAAACTAACCAAACGAATCAAGGAAGTCGGTGCTCTGGGTTACATGCTCCTTTGGCTCCTCGGCATCCCCATTCCGATCTTGTTGGTCATATTTTTGCTGCGCGGTTGCAGCTAAGGTTGGCAAATAGAGGTGAGTCGCCTGGCGGGAGTGGCCTGAGGGTTAGATCAAGGTCGCTTCCGGCTAGGCGTTTCCTTTTCGTTAGGCGGTTGCCCGAACCGCGGACTGCGTTACGACTTTGCCCATGCCGAATCGCGACCGCTACGAATTCGCCAGCGACAACACCGCCGCCATTTGTCCGGAAGCCTGGGCCGCTCTCACGGAGGCGAATGAGGGCGCCGTTTCTTCCTATGGCGACGATCGCTGGACGACGCGCGTCTGCGCGCAAATCTGCGAGCTCTTCGAGACCGCTTGCCAGACCTTTTTCGTCTTCAACGGGACCGCTGCTAATGCCCTCGCCCTCGCCCAACTCTGCCGCCCTTTTCAGAGCGTGCTCTGCCACGAGCACGCGCACATCGAGACGGATGAATGCGGTGCGCCGGAATTTTTTTCCGGCGGCTCGAAGCTGCTTCGCGTCTCCGGGACAAACGGCAAAATCGATCTGACCGAAGCCGCCGAGGTGATCGCGCGCCAGCCCGAGCTGCATTCGCCGAAGCCGCGCGTGATTAGCGTGACGCAGGCGACGGAATTGGGAACGGTCTACACGCCTAACGATCTCGAAGCGGTCGCCACTTTTGCGCAAAAGCACTCGCTCCACGTGCATATGGACGGGGCGCGTTTCGCCAACGCGGTGGCGTCGTTAGGTTGCCGCCCGAAAGAGATCACCTGGGAGCGCGGCGTCGACGTGCTCGCTTTCGGTGGAACGAAGAACGGCACCGCGGCCGGCGAGCTGGTCGTGTTCTTCGATCGGGAGCTGGCGCGCGAATTCGATTATCGCGCGAAACAGGGAGCGCAGCTCGCTTCTAAATTGCGCTTCATCGCCGCGCCTTGGGCAGCCCTGCTCTCGGATGACGTCTGGCTGAAAAACGCCCGGCACGCGAATGAGGCGGCGACGGAACTTGCCCATCAACTCGGTGCCATTCTCGCTTTCCCGCGCGAAGCGAACGCGCTTTTCCTGCGGCTCCCTGACGAAAAAGTTGCGCAATTGCACGCACGCGGCTGGCATTTTTACAAATTCATCGAGCCGGATATTTATCGTCTGATGTGCTCGTGGTCGGTGACGGAGCGCGACATTGCGGATTTCGTCGCGGACTTTAGGTCGTAACACAGGCTCCAGGCTGTCGAGTCGTGCGGGCAATATGTTTTTTTGAACATATTGCGCTTCCGTGCGATGCTGCGGAATGGCGGCGGGCAAAATCGTCAATTTGCGCAAACTGCTCGCGGAACGCTTTCCGCAGGAACCGCTCCCCTCAGGCGATCAGTTAGTGACCGGCCTGAGGGGTTTCGACGAAGCGCTTGCGGGTGGCCTAACGAAAGGCGCAGTCACGGAATTGAGCAGCGCGGCCCCGAACGCCGGGAGCGCCACGCTCATTGCTGCGCTCCTGCAGCGGGCTTGGCGCGACCGTTATTTCATGGCGCTGATCGATGGCCGCGATTCGTTCGATCTGGAATCGGTTGGTGCTCCGGCCTTGCGGCATCTGCTCTGGGTCCGTTGCCACGAGGCGAGCGAAGCGATGCAGGCGGCTGACCTCCTCGTGCGCGATGGGAATTTTTCGCTCGTGATTCTCGACCTCGTGCTCAATCCAGCGGCGGAACTGCGCAAAATTCCACAGAGCAATTGGTACCGGTTGCAGCGTTTGGTTGAGCCTGCGCCGACGGCTTTTCTGGTCCTGACAGGCGAGAGCATGATTAGCAGCGCGCAATGGAAACTGGCGTTGGAGAATCAGTGGACGCTCCCGCAGCTCGACTGCGAGGCAGCGGATTTGCAGACGCAGCTAAAAATTCGAGTGCAGCGCGCCCAGCTTAACAAATGGAGCGAGCGGGAAATCGCGCGTGCGGGATGATCTAAAAAAGTTGTCATCCTGAGCCGGCGCAGCGCGGCGAAGGAGCTCATCAACGCAGTCCGCGTTTTCTTCTGTGAGTGAAGGCGGCCATTTCATAGGTGAGGTCCCTCGCCGTCTGCGCGGCTCGGGATGACCAACTTTTTCCGAGCCCGGGATTTACGATGACGATCTGATGTTTGCCGCGATTTATCTGCCGGATTTTGTTTTGCAGGCGGCGCTTCACCATGCACCGGAATTGCACCGCCAGCCGGTCGCGCTCCTCGACGATGAGCAAACCAAAGCACTGATCCTGCAGGTGACGTCGTCAGCGGCGGAGGCAGGGGTGAGCGCGGGAATGACGGCCAGCCAGGGTCTGGCCCGTTGCCTTAGCCTAACGATCACATCGCGGGTCCGCGCGCAGGAGAAAATTGCCGGGGAGATTTTGCTCCATCAGGCGGCCACCCTCGCGCCGGAGATCGAAGCGACCGCGCCCGGGATTTGCACGGTGCGGTTTACCTCACGCAAAAACTGCCGGGAAAACGTCGAAGGTGTCGTTAGGCAATTGGCGCGACTGAACTTGACGGCACAAGCCGGTCTGGCGGCGACGCCCGATTTGAGTTTTCTCGCGGCGTGTCTGGCGCGGCCGGTCTTGCAGATCGACGATCCGGAAAAATTTCTCGCGCCGTTGCCGATTGAGACGCTGGGAAGGATGGACAGGATTAGCAGGTTTTAATTAGATTAAAAAGAGAGCGATCGCAGCTCTCCTTCTAATCCTGTTAATCCAGTTAATCCTGTCTACCTTAATTCGTTAGGCTAGTTTAGCCGCCGGCGAAGTCGGGATATTTTTGATGGAGCTGGGTGCGGGCACGGTCGGCCTCGTCCGCTTTGCCGGCTTTGGCGTAGGCCTTGGCCGCTTTGTCGAGCGCCTGCGGCGTAATCTCCGGGTCGTCGTAGAGGAGAGCCACGCCCATGAATGCTTTGCCGGCGTCTTCGAATTTGCTCCGCTCCATTTCGACGTCGCCGGCGAGGAGGCGCGCTTGCGCGTTGACCCGGCCTTCCGGCTGCAAGGTCATGATTTCGTTCGCGATTTTTTCGGCGTCGTCCGGCTTATGCGCGCCGATTTTGGCCTCGCCTAACGTGAGCAGCGCTTTCGCTTTGGCGGCGGGATCGGTGGCAGAGGCGAGAAATTTGGTCAGCGCGGTCGCGGCCTCGTTAGGCTGATTCAATTTCATCTCGGCATCGCCGAGGTAAAACCAGAATGCGGGCGGCACACTCGCGACGTTGCCGCTCTTGCTCAGAGCGGTGAGGTATTTGGCGGCGGCGGCGTAATCTTTCGCGTTATAGAATTCCAGCCCGAGCCACTGCAGCAACTCCGCCGGCACCTGGCCGTCAGGCGTTTTCGCGAAGAAGCTCGTGACCTCTTTGGCAAGGGCGTCGCGCTGCTTCAGGTAAAAATAGGAGGACATGATGCGGAGGGTCGCGGGCGTCGCGTATTGGTCGGGGTTGAGCTGCCGCGCCATTTTTAATTCCTTCAGCCCGGTCTCGTAGTCCTTCGCTTCGAAGGAGGATTTGCCGATGTAATAGTGCGCCTGCGCGGCGGCGGCGCTCTTCGGGTATTCCTTCAGCAATTGCCCGAACGCCTCCGCCATACTCTTGGCGTTATCGGTTTGGCCGAGGAGCAAGGCCTTTTGCTGGAGCGCCGCTTCGCGCTCGCGCGCTTTCGGGAATCTCCTCAACAACGTCGCCAGATCTTCGAGCGCGGGTGCGTATTGTTTTGCTTCCTGGTAGGCGAGTGCGCGCTGCGCGAGGGCTGAGGCCGTTTCGTCGCTGTCGGGATATGCTTGGAGGAAATAAGTGAAGGCTTCAATGACCTGCGCCGGCTCTTTCGTTTGCACATAACACCAACCAAGTTTGAAGGCAGCTTCGGCCCGCAGTTTGTCGGACAACTTCGAGACGCGCAGCCCCGTATAGACGGACGCCGCGCCCGCGAAATCCTTCCCTTTGTAGAGAGCCTCGGCCTTGAGCAGCCGCGCCTGCTCGCTGTGCTCGCCGCTCGGATTGGTCGCGATGAACTGGTCGATCTCGCTACGCAACGCCGGATCGTTGGCGTTGTAGAGACCGATCAGGTGCTGATACTGCGCGTCCTTCGCCTCTTCGCGCGCCGGATATTTTTGAATGATCTGGCGGTAGAGCGTTTGCGCGTCCTTGTAGTGGCCGAGTTGCCGCTGGCTGTTCGCCGCCAGCAGCATCATTTCCGGCCGCGCTTCCTCGGGGACCTGCGTGATACTCTTGTCGTAATCGGCGACGGCTTGCGCGTATTGCCCGCCTTGATATTCGAGACGCAGAAGTCCAACCGCCGCGATCCCGCTCCAGCGTCCGGCCTCCGGCAGGGTGCGGCCTTTCTGCAACAAGGCCTTCGCTTTCGCCGTCATCGCTTTGTCGGGCTTGCCTTTTTCGGATTGCGCGAGATCGAGCGCAAGCGAACCGGCGCGGACCGTCGCCTCGGCTTTGAGCGCGGCTTTGGCAGTCTCGCCGGCGAGTGCTTCAAATTGAGCGAGGGCATCCGCTTTGCGGCCTTTCTCGAGGAAGATCGTCCCGATCGCGAGGCGTGAATCGTCGCGGTACGGGTTGGGATTCGGAACGGCGACGACCTGCTGATAAATGTCGCGGGCTTCATCCTTGCGCTCGAGGCTCTCGAGACAACGCGCCTCGAAATAGCGGGCGGAAAGCGCGAGAGCCGAAGCTTTCGCCTGCGCCGCCGCGCGATGGAAAAGGGGCCGCGCGGATTCGTAGTCTTTCTCGTTAAAGAAGATTTCCGCGAGACCGTAGGAGGATGGGCCCGCTAATTCACTTTCCGGAAAATTGGTGAGGAGATTTTGAAAACTGCTCCGCGCCGCGGCCGTGCGACCGAGTGCGCGATACGATTCCCCCATGTAAAAATAAACCGACGCGCGATCGAGCGAACGGGGATAGAGACCGAGGAATTTCTCGTATTCCGGCACCGCGAGATCGTAGAGCTTGCGGCCGAAAAGCCCGTTCGCGTAATTCAGCTGAGCTTGATCGGGCGACTCCGCATTTTCGTCCGCTGGACTCTCGTTAGGCGCGGCCTCGTTAGGCGCAGCCGCGGGAGCCGGCGACGGCGTGGGCGCGATTGTCTCGGGCTCTTCGGGAACGGGGAGGGCGCGGCGAATCGTGGGCGTTTCCGCCGGTTGCGCTTCAGAGGCTTCCACCGGGAGCGCGCGCGCCACGGGCGGCTCGTGCACGGGGATCGCCCGGCGCACCGGCGGCTCGTTTTGCGCGAAGGCGAGCGGCGCGGCGAGGAGGAGCGCCGCGCATCCGAGAGCAAACTTCATTTTGCCGTGGCGAAGGCGACGTTGCTGATGCCGGCTTCGCTGCAAATGTTGAGGACGTTGACGATGTTCTTGTAAGCGCCCGCTTCGTCGCCGCGAATGACGACGGCCTGATCGGCATTGAGCTTCACCAGCCCTTGCAAGAGCGTCGTTAGGTCAGGGCCGGAAAGCGTGCGCCGATTCACGACCACGTTGCCGTCTGCTTTCACATTCACGATCACATCGCCGATCGGCGCGGATTTTTCCCTCGCCGCGCTCGCTTTCGGCACTTTGACGTCGAGCTCGTTTTCATTGCGCGCGGCGTTCCAGGTCATAAGGAAAAAAATCAGCAGCAGCAAAAGCACGTCAACGAGGGGCGCGAGCTGGATGCCGGGATGCTGCGGAACGGTGCGGCTGCGGAAATTCATCGGACGAGCAAACGCCTGGGGAGGACGCTAAATTTGCCAGGCCTAACGATGCTCAAAATTCATCTTCAAGCAGAACCGGCGCGCGTTCGGAGCGGCGTGTCTGCTGGAGCGAGAGAAGCGCGACGATGTGCGTGGAAGCGGATTCAAGATCGGAGATAAGGCGTTGCGAACGGCCGCGGAAAAACGCGTAGAAAATCATCGCGGTGATGCCGATGCCAAGGCCGCCGCAGGTGTTGATGAGCGCCTCGCTAATTCCTTTCGAGAGAAGCGTGTAACGGCTCGGTCCGAGGTCGGAACCGAGCGCGCCGAACGAGTGGATGATGCCGATGACGGTGCCGAACAATCCCACGAGTGGCCCGATCGTGCCGATATCGGCAAGATAGGTGACGCGGTTGTGCAGGTTCGTGGCGACGCGCGTGCCCTCGGTTTCCGCAATCTCGCGCGCCTGCGCGAAATCAGCGTTCGGATTTTTCGTCATAAAATCGAGCGTCTTCTGCACCACGCGAGCGATCGCTTCGCCATGACGATTCGAGACCGCGAGCAAGCCGAGATAATCGCGTTTCCGCAGAAGGGCATCTGCCGTGGCCATGTAGCCGCTCGTCACGATCGCGCCGCGTCGAATTGTGAAAAAATAAACGACGATCATCGCGACCGAGAAGATCGAAAGGAGAAAGAGCAGCACTATGACGGGCCCGGCCGCCATCATCGCTTCGAGGATATTTGTGGTGCGCGGAAGGATCGGCTGATCGGGCGGAGCGGCTTGCGCGAAACCGGAAGCGGCGCTCGCGAAAAGGACGAGCAGTGAAAAGAAACGTCTCATGCTCACTTGCGGCATATCATAGGCGCGAGGGTTGGCGATGCAACCCATGTAGCGCGGGTCTCTGACCCGCAAGGGCGAAGGCCGTGGGCAACCCTCGACGCGGGTGGGACACCTGCGCTACAGCGCTACAGCCGGCGCACACGAAAGATATGCGCGGGCTGCAAGGCGGAATGGAGCGCAACGTAATTGCGCCGGCCGTGCCAGACGTAGCGCTCGTCGCTCAACAAATCCTGCACCTCATAACTATCGCCACCGAGCTCTCCGAAATCCTCCACCGGGGCATGCACAAACGCCGTCTGCGTGTGCAACGGATCGAGATTCACCACTACGAGAATGATGCTGTCCCGCGCCGGCGTCATCTTGCTGTAGAAAAGAATCGCCTCGTTCTCCGCGAGGTGGAAACGGAGGTTGTCGTAGAGATGTAGCGCGCGGTTCTGGCGCCGAATCCGGTTCAGCTTCGTGATCAGCTCTTTGATGTTGCCGGGCGCATCCCAGTCGCGCTCCTTGAACTGATATTTTTCGGAATCGAGATACTCTTCGCGGCCGGGAAGCGCGGCGTCTTCGCACAGCTCGAACCCGCTGTAGATGCCGTAGACGCTCGACAACGTCGCCGCGAGCACGGCGCGAATCGCAAAGGCCGCCCGGCCGCCGGTCTGCAAATGGAGCGGCAAAATATCGGGCGTGTTTGTGAAGAGATTGCCTCGAAAATATTCGCGCATCTCCGTCTGCGTCAGCTCCGTGAAATACTCGATTAACTCCTTTTTCCCCGTCCGCCAAGTGAAATAAGTATAGCTCTGGGTGAAGCCGGCCTTGGCCAGCACCTTCATCATTTTTGGTTTCGTGAAAGCTTCCGAGAGGAAAACCGTGTCGGGAAATTTCTGGCGCACGCCGGCGATGAGGAATTCCCAAAATGCGACCGGTTTGGTGTGCGGGTTATCGACCCGGAAGGTGCGCACGCCGCGCTCCGCCCAGAAAAGGATGATGCTTTTCATTTCCTCCCAAAGCGCCTGCCAGTCGGCGCAACGAAAGTTCAGCGGATAAATGTCTTCGTATTTTTTCGGCGGGTTCTCAGCGTATTTGATCGTGCCGTCCGGGCGTTTGTAGAACCAATCGGGATGCTCTGCGACGTAAGGATGGTCGGGCGAGCAGTTGATCGCGAAGTCGAGCGCGATCTCCATCCCGCGGCTTTTGATCTCCCCCTTCAGCCAGGCGAAATCCTCGAGCGTGCCTAACGAGGGCTCGATGTCCTTATGTCCGCCACCATTGGGCAGGCCGAGGTTGCGGTTGCCGATCGCATAGGGGACGCCCGGCTCGTCCGGCTCACAAGTGACGGAATTGTTGCGTCCTTTTCGATTCGTTAGGCCAATCGGATGGATCGGCGGAAAATAAATCACGTCGAATCCCATCGCCTTCGCATCGTCGACGCGGCCGAGACAGTCGCGCAAAGTCGAGCCGCGCCCAGCGCGGCCTTCGGCCGAACGGGGAAAGAACTCATACCAGGCGGCGGTGCGCGCGGCGACGCGATCAACGATTACCCGCGGCGGGGGCGTGTATTGCGTGGCGCCGAAGCGCGGCGCGTAGGTGGCCATGAGCACTTCTAATTCGCCGGAGTGGGCAATGCGGTTGACGTCGGCGTTTTCGCCGGTGCGCATCTGCTCGGCGAATTCGCGCAGCCTTTTCGCATCAGCTCCGCGGGCGCGCTTACGGGCGACATTCAGGAGCGTTGCGCCTTCGAGCTTTTCACTGTTAAGGTTCGCGATCCCGGCCTCAAATTTCGCGCCGAATTCATGCCGCCAGCCGGCGAAAACGTCGGTCCAGGCTTCGACCGTGTACTCGTAAATGGCGTTTGTGTAGAGCGAACAAACGCCCCGCCAGCGATCGTTATCGATGAGCTCCATGGTCGTTTCGTTCCATCGCGTTTCACCGGCCGCGCGCCATTTCAGCGCCGCGGCAACCACATCGTGCCCATCTTTAAAAACATCCGCTTCCACCACCACGTCCTCGCCCACCACCCGTTTGATCGGGTAACGTCCGCCATCACTGAGCGGCCGCAGGTTTTCGATAACGGCGGCGGGGAATCGACTGGCCACGGGCAGCAATCAATCGAGATTCCACACGGACGAAAGGGTGAATCGGCGTGGGGAAACTAACCGCAGAGGACGCAGAGACGAAGAAGTCCCGGAAGATTTTGCGGGCGGCAGCAGCCTCAAACCTTTGCGCTCTCTGCGATTAAAAAAATTCCTTGCAGGCTGGAATCAGACCGCGAAATAAAATGCCGCTTCGAAGAGGCCGGAAGTCCAGGTTTCTTCGCGCCGCACTGGCACCTGCAAGAGCTTCTCAAACATATCCTGCTCAAGCTTGCCGATGAACTTGTATTTCTCGACCAGGTTCATGATCGGGCTGTGGCACTCAAGAATTTGTGGGCCGCCCTCGCCTGGTTCCGAGATGTATTGCGCCATGTAGCCTTCCGCGTCGCGGAACGTCGCCAGCTCTTTCGCGCGCAGTTCGACAGTCTCGCCATTGATCTTCGGTTTGAGCTGCTCGGCTTTCCGCTCAAAAAGATTGTAGAGCAGTTTCTCCGGCGCATTCGGTCCGTGGATTTCCTGGATGGAATCGAGCAAATCAAGAGTAAAAGCGTTGCTGTCGGCCTGGAAAAGACCGTGGCTGCGCCGGGTCAGCCGGTAGACCATTTCCGGGCGACCCATTTTTTGCGGGCGCCGCCAGGTGTCGAGATAACCATCGCGTTCGAGGGTAAGACAATGCTGCTTGATGCCCATGTAACTCATGTGCATGCGGGCGACGAGTTGGTTGACCGACAATCCGCGCGTGCGCTTGAGGGTGTTAAGGATTTCCAGCCGCTGGGTGCGGCCGATTTCGGCAAGTAATTGTTGATTCACAGTGTTGGGTATTCGAGTTGAGGGTTGCACTCCCGGAGGGCAAACGCTGTTTATACGCGAGCAACTTAATCGTTAGCAAGCAAATCTATGCACCCGTTTGCTTGTCGGGATCGAAGGCGAGGCGCCGGGTCGAAACGGGGTCGAAAAGACTAACTTTCCCCAAGTTCATCTCGAAGTGGAAACGGCGCCCGGCTTCGCTGTGTTCGATCAGCTCCTGGCTCCGGCAGACGAGCGTGTGCGCCCCAGTTTGGACATAAAGATTCGTCTGTGCACCCATCGGTTCGACAATGTCGACGATCGCCGGAAAGCCGTTCGCAGCAGCAAGGCGACGGCCCTCTTCTCGGTCGAATTTTGTCACGTCGAAATCTTCCGGCCGGATGCCGAGAATGATTGGCTTGCCGATATATTCTCGCGCCGCAGGTTTTTCGCCTGCGGGAAACACGACATTGATGGTGCCGCCTTCGCTTTCGCAGAAGCGAATTTTTTCGCCGTCCGCCTTGAGCGTGCCGCTGATGAAATTCATCGGCGGGCTACCGAAAAAACCGGCCACGAAAAGATTGACCGGCTCATTGTAGAGTTTGAGCGCTGTGTTGTTTTGCTGCACGACGCCGTCGTTCATGATCGCGATGCGATCGCCCAGCGCCATCGCCTCGGTCGGATCATGCGTGGCGTAGATCATCGTCGCCTGGAGGCGTTGGTGAAGCCTGGTGATTTCTGTCCGCATCTGCACGCGCACGCTCGCGTCGAGGTTGGAGAGCGGTTCGTCGAAGAGAAGGATTTTTGCTTGCCTAACGATCGTGCGCCCTAGCGCGACCCGCTGCCGCTGACTGCCCGAGAGCGCTTTCGGTTTGCGTTCGAGCACGCTTTCGATGCCGAGAATGCTCGCCGCCTCCAGCACGCGCTTCTTGATTTCCGCTTTCGAAAATCTCCGCAGCTTCAAGCCAAAGGCGAGATTGTCGAAGACGCTCATGTGCGGATAGAGCGCGTAATCTTGGAAGACCATCGCGGTGCCGCGGTCCTTCGGCGCGACGCCATTGACCCGCTTGTCATCGATGGACACGTCGCCTCGCGAAATCTCTTCGAGTCCGGCGATCATGCGGAGAGTGGTGGATTTCCCGCAACCCGAGGGGCCGACGAGGACGAAAAACTCGCGGTCCGCGACCTCGAGATTAACGTCCTTGACCGCGATCACATCCTGCCCTTTTTCTCCGGCGTAGATCTTGGAAAGATTTTTGACGCTGACTTTGGCCATGCGAGCGAGGCGCAAAACTAGGGAGTGATTTCGCGAGGGTCAATCCACATCCGCCTGCGGTCGGGGGAGCACGGGCTGCCAGCCCGTCTGGTCGGCGGAGTTTCCGCCGACGAGCTTCCGTCCGCAGATTGCACGTTCGAAAGTTCGTCGCGGGAGACTCCCGCGATCCACGGGGTGGCACCCCGTGCTCCCCTAACGAAAAGGCAGCGCGACTACTTCGACGGTGCCTTCCGCTTCTAGTTTTGTGCCCCTCTCGTTAAACCCGCGCTTAACAAAGCCGAGCGCGATTTCTTTGCCTGATCGTGCGCTCTGCGTGGCGCTGGTGATCCAGCCAACCTCTTTGCGGCCATCGGGGGTGAAGAGTTTCATCGCCAGCGAGAGCGGTGTGCCCTGGAGCGAGACCAAACCGCAAAGCCGCTTGTTCGTTTGCCCGGACATTTTCATCCGCGAAATCACTTCCTGGCCGATGTAGCAGCCTTTCGCGTAATCGATTGCCTCGCCTTCGAGATTGGCTTCCACCGGGATGATTTGATCGGTCAGTTCGCGCCCCCAGCGGGGCACCCCTTGCTCTATGCGGAAACGCTCCGCCGATTCCGCGTCGCAAACCGAATCCATCGCGGCGAGCGCTTGCAGCACGCGGTCGTGCTCGGCGGCTGCGACGAGCAAATCCCAGCCGGCCAGGCCAAAACGCTTCCCGCGGCGCCAGTGCGACTCGTTAGGCAAAAGGGGCGGCGCTTCCCCGATGCTGTGGAAGAGAGCGAACGCGCCCGTTATGTCCGCGATCGTGACGTCGTCGGCAATGATGTAGCGCTCCAGCCGTTGCGCCAGCGTTTCGCGCAGTTCCGGATCGGCATCGAGCAGCAGTTCGTCCTCGCCACCCGTGATATAAATCAGCGCATCGATTTTGCCCTTCGCACTGAGGACGCACGCCGCCATCGAGAGGTTGGCGTTCGCCTTGCGCACGTCGTTCGTGACCTGGCCGTTGAGATAGCGAATCCGGTCGGCCCCGGTGAGCCGCAACTTCGCGCGCCCGGACAGATCAAACAGCACTGGCATCCTCTCGCGCTTCCCGTCGCAGCGTCCGCCGGCTCAACCAACCGCGGAAACCGCCTGAAAGATTGACGCCTTCCGGAACTTCTTCCACGCCCGGCTCCGCCTCTTCCTGCGCCACCGCGACAACAACAGGCTCGGGCGCGACCGGTTTTTCTTCCGCGGGTTGTGGAGCCTCCGCTTTCTCCGGCGCGGGGACGAATTCCTCTCGCGCGGGAAAATACTTCTGCGCCACGGAAGAATAATCGGCATCGCCATGTCCGCGTGCTATTTCATCGAGAAGCATGTCGCCAGACGCCTCCGTCACCGGCAAAGTGAGAGAATATTTCTGCGCCAGCTTCGACGCGATGCGCACATCCTTGAGCATGTGCTTGACCGAAAAATGTGGCTCGAAATTGCCCGCTTCCATCATCGGCACCTTCATTTCCAGGGTCACGGAATTGGTCGCGTTGTGCTTCATCGCATGGCTGAAAAGCTCCGCCGAGAGGCCCGCTTTGCGCACGAGCGCGAGAGCTTCCGCGCCCACCTGCGCGGTCGCCGCCGTGATAATGTTAGTCGCCACCTTCATCACCGTCGCGTCGCCGATCTCGCCGATCATCACAATCTCCTTGCTGCTCGCTTCAAGGATCGGGCGGGCCTGCTTGAGCGCGGCTCCGTCGCCGCCAATGTAATAAACGAGCTGCCCATTTTCCGCCGCCACCTTGCTCCCGGTGAACGGTGCGTCGAGAAAACGAGCTCCGCGCCGTTGCACCATTCCAGCGGCGGCCGTGACAGTCTCCGGTGAGACGGTGCTGTGCGCCGTGACGACGTGCTGCGGGCCGAGGCCGGGCACCAACTGCCTAACGATCTCGAGGAGCGCCGCGTCGTCGGACACAAAGATTTGCACGATGTCGCAGAGCTCAGCGACCTCCACCGGCGACCCGACAAAATTCTGTTCCGGCCGCGGCGTGCGGTTCCAAACGTAAACCCGCAGCCCGCGCTTGCGCAGCGTCGCCGCGACGCGCGTGCCGATGATGCCGAGCCCGATCAAGCCGGCGTTTTTCGATTTCGAACGTCCCATGAGTGCGGTGCAAACTCAGATTAATCGCGCCGCGCCGCAATCTCGATTTTCCGGCGGACGCGGTCGCGCCGATCTGCTCCAGCCGGTCGCGCGCGCGTAAAGTTCGAGATGCCGCGAGCGGTCCCCCTCGGGCAGATCGTACTCGGCGAGGAAATCGGGATCTTTGAACTTCGCCAGTTCCCCCGCGATGTAATACCGCCAATCACGGAGGTGCCGATCGCTCCAGTCCTTCAGAATCGCCAACTCGGCGTTAAGGGTGTTCTGGGCACGCAGTGACGCAGTTGGACCACGGCGTTCGCTGTCGCCCTAATGACGAGCAGCGTGACGGCGTTGAGGAGTAGCGCCCAGTTATCAAACAGATATCGCCTCCAACATAGCTGCGCCTCACGCGGTTTTGGGAAGAGAATAGGGTCGCGACAGGGGCGGCTATTGCGGGGCAATTAGAAGGGGTAAGAGTTTCTTATCCACAATTCAAAGGTGCGGCGCGCTCGAGGAAGTGCATCTCCTCGCCCCGACAGTATTGCGGCAGATACTTGAACGATTCGTCAGTGGCCGGCAGCTCACCTTTCAGACTTCGTCCAAGTCATCGCTCCCCAGCGGTTTCGATTTTTGAAGACCACCGCCCTCGCTAGTTGGCTGACTTTGCGGCGGATCTGAAACGGTGAGATTGATGGCGAAGTCGTGAAATCCTACCTGAAGGTCCTAGAAACCGAGCGGCTGGTGCTGCGACGGCTCGGGACAGACGATGCGGCGTTTATTCTTCAGCTCCTCAATGAGCCGTCGTGGCTGAATTATATCGGTGACAAAAGCGTCCGCACGGTCGAAGACGCTCGTAATTACATCGAGAATCGTCCGGTCGCGATGTACCGGCGACTCGGCTTCGGCCTGTATTTGGTCGAACTGAAAGGAAGTGGCGAGCCCATTGGGATATGCGGCTTGATCAAGCGTGAATCACTGGAGGAGATCGATCTTGGATTTGCATTTCTGCCCTCATTCTGGGGGAAAGGATTTGCCTTCGAGGCAGCCGGGGCGGTCATGGAATACGGACGAGGCGCTTTCGGGATTCCGCGACTACTCGCTGTCACTTCTCAAGACAATCACGTCTCGGTCAGGCTTCTGGAGAAACTCGGGTTTCGCTTCGAACGCATGGCTCGACTGGAGTCGGGCGCCACAGAGGTGAAAGTGTTCGCCACTTCGTAATGGGATTTGCGGCGCCTGATTGACTAAAACACGAAAGGCGAAGTAGATCCAGACCGGACATTCCGCAATCTTGCCATTCTTCGCGCCGCGGCACAGCATATCTCATGGTGAACACAAAGTCGGTCGAGACACCGATCGACCAGGCTAAGGATGGACTGCGGATTGTCGTCGCGCGCGGACGCGGGCGCGGGTTACCGAAGGATCGTTACGACGTTTGGATGGCGAACCTCGGACCGAGCGAAAAACTGCGAGACGCTATTCTCAGGACAAATCGGCTGGCAGAGTACAGCCGTCGCTACGTGCAGGAGCTAAGCGAAGGAGGCTGTATCGATATCCGCAACAAGAAGATCAAGAACAACGGGCAGAAGTTCACGCTGCGGCTTCTGCAGCATCTCGCGAGCAGCGGAACAGTGACGCTCCTCTGCAACTGCGCCGAAGATGAGATGCATTGCCATCGCCACCTCCTGAAGAAGGTGCTCGATGGAAGGGTGTGATGAGAGTGGGAGCCAGTGTGAAGGTTCATGAGACGCTCTAAGCCATCTCAAAATAGGATGCTCATTCTGAGCGCAGCGCAGAACCTCCAGGATAACCCCGAGACGGCCCGTGAGGTCCCCTCAATGCGCTCGGGAGGACACGCTTTGCGGCACAGTTATGAGATGAAACTTAACTTCTATTCCTTGGAAAACACGACCGGCATGACCTTCGGACCGAACGGCAACATTTATGTCTCTGTTTGGGGCTTTGGCCCTCCAGGGAAGGGTGAGATCGATAAGGTCGCGCTGCAATAAGCTGTCCCTATCGGGTAACGTAGGAGCGGCCAAGGGAGCTTTCCCTTGGCCGCGTCACTCTTGCGGACAGAGCCGCTAACCCAAATTCTCGGCTACATGTGGTGCGGCATCTTCCTGGCGTCCTGCGGTTTCACCGTCGCCGCATTCTGGCGGGGCGGCTGCAGCCCGGTGCCTTGAATATGACGATTGGGAAGCGTGTCGGCGAAGGTTGGCAGGTTACGCGCGCGCGCCTGAGTCACAGCCTCGAAGCCAGAGGCTAGCTTGATCAGAGTGGGCTCGCTAAATGCCGTGCCAAAGAAGCTGATGCCGAGCGGCAGGCCGAAGACCTGGCCTGCGGGTACCTGGACGATAGGATATCCAGGTGCTGCTGCGAGGCCCGAGGTCCCGAAGATGAAGCGGTCGCCGTAGAGCAGATCGGTGGCCCACGCCGGGTTATCGGTCGCCGACACCACCGCATCGAGGTGGAACTTACTGATGGCCGCGTCGATCCCGTTGACTCCCACGTTATGATCGATTAAGAGCGCCTGGTTGTAAGACAGGCCGAAGGTTGGATCGACGAAGTTGGGGTCGAGCTTGATGGTCTGCGCGAGGAGGAAGATGTCCTGGTTAAAGTACGGCAGCTCGATATTCGCATGGGCATCGTTAAACTCGATCGCATCCTGAAGTGTCCCGCCCGCCACAGGCACCCCGACGCGGGTGGCGAAGTAACTCGCGATATCGCCCTTGAAATCGTAGAGCAGCACGAAGAACTCCCCGTCAGCCGACGGGAAGGTGAAGCCCGCGGCATCGAGATCAATCACGGTGGCGCCGGCCTCGGTGAGGGCAGCCACCGCGTTCTCGAAGGCGTCGAGCACCGGTTGTGGTGTCGGCACGTTCGGGTCGAATCCGTTCAGGCCTGCACGAGTCAGGCCAAGTCTCGCACCCTTAAGGCCATTCGGGTCTACGAATTGGGTGTAGTCCGTGGGAATGTTCTTGGGACGGGTCTTGCCTGTGTGCTGCCAACCGAGCGGGACGCCGCCAGTGGCAGCATCGCGTCCATCGTAGGTGCGGCTTTGGATCACCCCGAGGGCTGCGGCGGCATCGGCCACCGTGCGCCCGTGCGGACCGATCGTATCCTGGGTATGCGAGATCGGCACCACCCCGGCACGGCTGGTAAGACCTACTGTCGGCTTGATGGCGGCGACGCCGTTGGCGTTACCCGGGCAGACGATGCTGCCGTCGGTCTCACTGCCTAACGAGACTGCGGCAAAATTCGCGGAGGTGGCCGCGGCGGAGCCGGCGCTTGAGCCGCACGGATTGCGATCGAGGCCATAGGGGTTGTTGGTCTGCCCGCCACGACCCGACCAGCCACTGGTGGCTTCAAAGGAGCGAAAGTTCGCCCACTCCGAAAGATTCGTTTTGCCAAGGATGACGGCACCGCCCGCGCGCAGATTGGCGGCGACGGTGGAGTCGTGGAGAGCAGGCTTGCCGACGAGGGCAAACGATCCGGCGCTAGTCTGCATCTTATCGCCGGTATCGATGTTGTCCTTGAGCAACACGGGAATGCCATGGAGTGGCCCCAGCACCGTGCCGTGGCGGCGCAGTTGGTCTGCGTGTTCCGCCATCTTCAGCGCGTCTGGGTTGAGCTGAATGATCGAGTTAACCCCTTCCTTACCCTGGTCCAGCCCACCGATGCGGGCGATGTATTCCCTGGTCAGCTCTACTGAAGTGAGCTTCCCCGAGGCCATCTCTGTCTGGAGCTGGGCGATAGTCGCTTCGTTATGCCGCGTCGGAACACCCTCCTCCCGGCCAGCTCGCGCGCTGAGCGCCAATGCCGTGCAAGTCAAAACGAGAAGAATTTCTTTAATAGTTTTCATGGTTTGAGTCTCCTTACAGATGCCGTCTGAATTTAGGAAAGCACGGTCAAGCCAAAGATCAAGCAAAGATATTGTCAAAACACGAGCCGAAGGAGACCAGTCTCGCGAGACAGCGAAGCTTTCGCTCGCGCTTCAGATTTGGGCTATTTTCCAGCATGGAAGCGTCCCGTATACTGTAACGCTCCTTCCCAAATATTCGGACCTTCTTAGCTAACCTATTTGTTGTCAGACTCTGACTTGCAGTTACACTTACACTTACCCCTTCACATTCACTTGCACTCCCACGCTCGGGTGTAAGTGAATGCATCAGTAGGTGCAGTAGAGACTGCACGTGCGGCTCGCCGCCGCGTAGCCCGTCCACGGCTTAGGCGGAGCACCTCCCCTCTGCTACCTGCCCGCCCAGCTGCCGGAGCTCAGGCATTGGCTACCACACCCGGGAGATAGCGACCGGTATGCGCACTTCGCTCACACTGTTCGCGTGAAACTTCCATTTCCTTATCCATGTGGCCGCCCGCTTATCCAGTTCGGCATATCCAAGCGACTTGAGCGGCGTCACTTTCCCAGCCGTCCCATCCGGCTGAACCGAGATAAGGAACAGACCCGCGGCCGACCCGAGGTCGATTGCGCGATGGAAGAGGTCGCCCGGCGGCTCGTAGTCGACGTAGTTACTCACTGCGATCCCTGAGACGTTTTCGCCCCTTATCGTGCGGGCGGAAAAGAGCGCTAGATTTGCGGCCCGGCCACCATCGACCTCGAAGCGAACTTTGACCGCGATCCCGACGTTCCCTTCGCCTAGTCGCATCACTACCGTCGCGCCCTGGCCTGGTCTGACTTTGTCCCACCTGATGTACCCGTTGTAGCTGCTAATCTTCGTCTCGTCCGTATAGTGAAAAACGAAACTCTTGTCTCCCGACTGGATCATGAGCGTTTTGGCTGCAAGATCGACCGTTTTGACCTGTCCATAGAAGGTGTAGAGCTGGCCGGAGGAAGCGGCCTCCGACGAGACGAAACCAGGGGTGAAAAGAGTCAGACAAAGAGTCGCAAGCAGAATCCGAAGGCGGCGCATCCTTTCCAGTGTCGCGAAAGTTGCGGATCGAGGCAATGGAAATCGCGGAGAAATGGAGGAGGATGCGCGTATGAAAAGGATTTACCCCAGTCCGCCAACAATCACGATAGACCTAAAGAGATAGAGTCAAACCCCAACCGCATGTAACAAAGTCAGGCATTTCCCATTTCATGATCTATCGTCTAGCTATTTTAGAATCGCGACGTGCAAAAACCCAAAGTAAAGTTACATTCCGGGAGCGGCAATATGAAAGACGAACACGCACGTTTTTCCGGGTCGATCCCCTGCGGCATATGATCGCTACCTCGGGCCAATATTGTTCCAGCCTTACGCCGAAGATCTCGCCGCACGCTTGCAGGTTTCCGAAAACAGTTCCGTTTTGGAGATCGCCTGCGGCACCGGCATCTTGACGCGCGCCTTGCGGACTCATCTACCTTCCACAGTGAAACTGAACGCGACGGATTTGAACGAACCGATGTTTCGGCACGCGGCGGCCAAGTTCCGTGAAAACGAAGTTGTGCAATGGCTGCTGGCTGATGCGTGTAGCCTGCCTTTCGGCGACGGGATGTTCGATGCTGTGATATGCCAGTTCGATATCGTGTTCGTGCCGGATAAAGCGCTGGCTGCACGCGAAGCTTACCGCGTTCTCAAGCCGGGCGGCTTGTTTCTCTTTAACGTCTGGGACGCCATCCAGCACAACGCGCTGGGGCAACTTACACAGCATATTATCGTTAGCGATTTCGATAAAGACCTACCCGCATTCTACGAAGTCCCGTTCGGGTATCATCATCAGGATGAGGTAGAACGCGTGCTAGGGGAAGCCGGCTTTCGAGAAATCAAAATCGAAGTCGTGGCGAAAGTCGGTGCGGCTAGCCGCGCGGAAGACGCCGCCGCAGGTTTAGTGCAGGGGAAATCCGGTGGCCGCGGCCATCGCCGAACGCGACCTGTCATTATTGCCGGTTATTACCAAGGCCGTAGCTCAAGCGATCATAGAGCGGTTCGGAGAAACAGATATTCGTGTTCCGAGGAGGGCCATCGTCCTGCAGGCTCGGTCCTGAAGGGCGGCGTCTAAAGTCGGAACGCACTTCAGAGTGACAGTTACGATAGGAAATTCTGAAGCAATCACCTCCGTTGCGTAATAGTCGATTGAACGGTATGGAAGCGCTCCTAAGCGTCGCAGATTACGCACGTGCGGCGCGACGCGCACTCTCGCAGGAGGCGTTTGACTATTACGAAGGCGGAGCGCTGGATGAGGTGACCCTTCAAGAGAACACGGCGAGCTGGACGCGATTTAAGCTTCACTACCGGGTTCTGGCGGGAGTTGCGAACCGCGACATGAGCACGACCGTGCTTGGCCAGCCGGTCTCCATGCCGATCGTGGTAGCGCCTACCGCTTTTCATAAACTGGCCTGCGAGGCGGGTGAGATAGCCACTGCTCAAGCCGCCAGGGCGGTTGGGGCTTTGTTTATTCTCAGTTCACTCTCCAACACCGCGATGGAGTTAGTCTTTGCACAGGCGGCCAGCCCGCGCTGGTTCCAGCTATATATCTATAAAGATCGGGAGATCACCGTCGAGCTGGTACGGCGGGCGGAGGCCGCCGGGGCGGAGGCAATCGTTCTAACTGTGGATGCGCCGGGGTTGGGCACCCGCGAACGGGATGCGCGAAACAGCTTCCGATTGCCGGATGGTCTCGTGGTGGAGAATCTCGCGTCGTTAGGCAAGGGTAACTTTCCTGAGGTGCAAGGCTCCGGCCTTGCCGCCTACGTGAGAGCAAATTTTAAGGAAGACCTTGGATTCGATGATCTGGAGTGGTTATGCCGCGCTACTCGATTACCGGTGGTGGTGAAAGGCGTCTGCCGCGGTGACGACGCACGCCGGGCGGCGGAGCAGGGCGCAAAGGCCGTGGTGGTATCCAATCATGGCGGACGACAGCTCGATACCGCGCCGGCCACGTGCGAGGCGCTGCCTCATGTAGTCGAGGCGGTGGGCGATCTTTGCGAGGTCTATGTTGACGGCGGGATTCGCCGTGGCAGCGATGTGCTCAAGGCGATTGCGCTCGGGGCGCGTGCGGTCCTGGTCGGCCGGCCCGTTTTATGGGGATTGTGCGTGTCTGGCGAAGAAGGCGCCTCTCAGGTCCTCGAAATACTAAGGCGTGAGTTGGATGAAGCGATGCTCTTGTGCGGCTGCTCGACACTCAGCGATATCGGTAGGTGGCTGCTCCAGCCGTAGTCGATTCCCTCCTTAGTTATCCACTCCAGACCGCCACTGCATCGGCCGCCGAAGCATCCCATGACGCTAAGCCATCCTGCAGCAGAATCGACGTAGCCCCAGCTCCAACTGCATCATAACCTTTGCACCCTTTGGCCATAGAAGGCCTTTTGGTGTGTAAGCTGACATCTCTCAAATCGAGCCGAAGAAAAGCAAACAAACCGGCAGGACCCGCAAAAAGGAGGAAAAATTCAACGCACGGGATGAAAAGGGCGAGAAACACAAAATGTTTCTCACCTGGAGCGTGTCATACACTTCCAATCCGCGGAAGCATAAGAGATAGGCGAAATGTAGCGTGCGCTGTCCTCAGTGCATCCTCCCCAAGAGTGGTCCGCCTGCGAGGAATCCGCTGAGAACAGGCGGATGCTACAACCCGTCGGACGCGGACTATTTTAACTCATTCTGGATTTGCTCGCCCTTTCTGCGGTAACGCGCTTCACCGCCGGGCTGGCGCGCATGCCTGCCGGATCAACGAAGTCCAACTTTTTGTCGGGCTGCGATCTCTTCAGGAAATGAAAATGAAACCATCCGCGTTGTCGCCTTAAGTTCCTGCGTTACTTCAAGGTGACTTCCTCGACGAGACCTATTTCGAGTGGGAGCGCGGCTACAAGGAACGCGCCCATCAGCAATGGCTCGAAGTGCTTGACCGCGGGAAGTTCCGGCCTCTGCTCGCGCGGCCCGCCGAGATCGCAGCGCACGCCGTCCGAATCGAGAGTCACCAGCCTTTCACTTCGCCCTGCTCCCTCGACCGGGTGAGACACCCGCGCTAAGTCAAGGAGTTCCAGAAGTAATCGCAGCGCCATGTGCCTTACGGCACACTCGTCAACGTCAGATCGTTCCCGTCGCCACCTTCGTAGCTCACCTCAAAGGTGTTTCCGTGGTCGGTGAAAACCAGGCCGTCCGGAAGGTTATCAAAGACTCCGGCGATCGGGCTGGCCGAGGTATTACTAATCACCGTTAAGAACGTTCCCACCGGAACGGTGACGCCGCGGTTGTTGAAAAACGCAAAGCTTGCACCGCTGTTGATCGCAACACCATTCGCCACCACTTCGCCAACCACGGAAGGCTTCGCCAACCCGACGTTAAAGAAACCATCGGAGTCAAACGTCAATCTGCTCAGGATCGCAAGTAAGCCGGGATGCGTGAAGCTTCGGCCGGGTGTGAGAAACGCGCCGTTACCCGGCGTGCCAGCCCCTATCCTTACCGGCCCCGCGATCGTTCCTGCGCCGCCCAAGGCGCCGGACTTCACCTGCACGGGGGCCGGCGCCCGTAGCAGATCCGGTCGTGTTATCGACCAGCAGTGTTCCGGCATTGATCGTTGTGCCGCCCGTGTAGGTGTTCGCGCCCGTAAGGTCTAATGTCCCTTGCCCATTCTTCACGAAAGCGCCACCCGTACCGCCATTGAAACCACCGTCGGCGATCACGCCGGCGTAGAGTGGGTTGGACTTGTTATTTACAGCTAGCGTATCCGAGCCGAGAAACACCAGGCCGTCACCTTGCAGAGAACCGATAGTTACCCCGGGCGGATTGTGAAAACTGAGGTCGAGATTGCCGTTACCGGAAATGGTGATGTTCGCGCTCCCGCCTTTCGAATCGTCAAAGAAAAAGATCGTCGCCCCTGCGCCGCCACCGAGACCGCCGTCAGCGATCAGGGTAGCGCGGTCCGCGGTTAATGTATTGATGAACTCGACGTCGCCAAAGCCAGCACCGTTCACCGCGCCACCATTGATATGGAAAGTGCCGCTGCCCGCGCTCGAGGCATCGAAGAACAGGACACCCGCGCCGCTAGCTCCTTGCACTGCCCCGCCGCCGATCACGAACGTGCCAGTTCCCGCCGTCGCGGTGTTGAAGAACTCAACGTGACCCCCAAACGCGTTCTGCACGATCGCGCCGAAGTTGGTGTAAGTCGCATCGCCCGCGGCCGCACTGCCGACAAAGGTAATGGTCGACTGGTTATGTCTGCGATCCGTGTCCGTGACAAAATTTTGAGTTACTCCCGAGTTATCTGTTATGCCGACGCCGCTGACGAACAGACTCACCCGTGCGGCTGCGATTGAGCGGTAATGGAGATCTTCGTCTTATTCGATATCGCAAAAGTCGCCGTGTCGGGCCGTTTGGGACTGTATCCGGCGTCCAATTCACCGCCGCATTCCAGTTGTTCGTTGCGGGGTTGAGATCCCATGTCGCGCTACCGGCAAAGGCAACGCCGGCGCTGCCGAGCAACAGAACAGCGAATAAAGCAGGCCCGACAGGAAACAGATCTTTAAATGCTTTTTTCATAGGTGTAGGCAGAGATTGGATGAACTCCTTCTTCGATGCGAACGCGGAAAGGTTACTCGTTTGTTACTTTTCAGGTGAGCCATGCGCCGCGGAGTTTTCGCCGCACAGACTAACGAGTCGGCAGAGTCTTCGTAGGCCCATACCACCCGAAACAAGGTCCCATTATTTCTTGGTCGCTGGGGTGCGGGAAATCGAGACGTGACGCCATCCGGCTCGCATGGGAGCGCGACGCGGACCTTGTTATCCTTGAGAGCCTCGGCTCCGCCTTTGCCGCGCGTCAACGTCGGCTGCTCGGGGTGGTTCTACGGCATGGGCGCGGAGAGTTCTACGCGGCTGACCTGCCGACGGCAAACTGGTTCACCAAACCGACCCATCAACTATGGCCCCGAAATTCCACGACGTTCCGCCGGGCCGGGTCCAGTTGTGAGAGGATTCGGTGCAAGCGGGCAGGCGTATAGTGACAGCTTGGCGGGAGCTGGAAGAGGAAGCAGCCCATCCGCAGGTTAAGGAGATGGGCGATAGCCCAAAGTCGCGGATCCCACCTCCGCGTCCCGCGTGAAGCGTTTAATGTGTGATGAGTTGGGACGCCGCAAGCCGCCGGGGCGGTCGTTAGGCGCGTCGAATCAACCGTCCGAGCCGGTGCCGCGTAGTCCGTATTGGTGATCTAGGGGCTGGTGTCTGGCGAAAGCTCGGGGCAACGGCGCGTCCGGCTCGAGAGGTTTAATCTGCATCCCGCAAACAAAATGCGGCGCCCTTGCGAGGCGCCGCACCGTGTCGTTCGGCGGAGCGGCTTACTTCATTTTTGCGAGCGCGTCGTTGATCATCGAGAGATGCTCTTTGAGCGTCGGGAGCGTCTTCTCCGCCCACGCCTTGACGTCGGCATCTTCAGCGCTGCCGCTGTCGTTCGCTTCCTTCTCGAAAGCCGCAATGTCCTTCTCATGATCTGTCTTCATCGCCATGAGATAGTCTTTGTCGAAGTTGTCGCCGCTCATCTTCTCCATCTTCTTCGACATCTTGGCCTCAGTCGGGAGGGTTACACTCTTTTTCTCGGCGAGATCCTTGAGCTCTTCGTTGACGGCTTTGTGATCGGTCACGATCTTCTCCGCGATTTTTTTTACGTCGTCGCTCTTCGCTTGTTTCTCGCCCATCTCACCCATTTGGACTTCTTTCATCCCGCCCTTCGCGGCATGTTTGACGAACATTTTGTCCTTCGCGCTGAGCGTCGAGGAGGTTTTGCTCGTATCGGAATCCGACTTGGTTTCATCCGTCGCCTGGGCCACGGAAACGAGGCATAAGCCCGCGGTCGCGATCGCTGCGATCGCCGCGCGGCTGCTAAACATTAGATATTTTTTCATGATTGCTGTGGTTTGGTTGTTTGTTGGTGCCGATTACCGGCTAAAATTCTTCGCGCTGATCGGCCGTTCCGGCCGTAAAAATCCGGTCCCGGCGGGTGAGGCCGCCTAGACCTAACGCAAAGAGGGCAAGCGGAAAACGCTGAGCTAGCCGCTCTCGGCCGCGCGGCTGTAAGAGCGCTCGACCCGCTCCGCTACGTCCCGATATCCATATTCCGTCTCGTAGATCTTCTTCATCGCTTCGATGTATTTTTCGGAGTCGCCCATTTGCTCGTAGACCAGGCCGAGGTTGTAAACGATTTCCTTTTTTACGGCGTCCATCCCAAGCATTTCCCTCGCGGCATCGTCGAGTTGCTTCGCGGCGAGATCGAGCATTCCGAGCTCGCGGTAGCAGCGGCCTAACAAATTCATGGCTCTGAGGCGCGCATTAGGGTTCTGACGGGCGCGCTGCAACTCGGGGAGCGCCTCGCGATACTTGCCCGCGGTCGTGAGGTGCTCGCCAAGCTCGAAGCGGAGTTGAAGATCGGTCGGATTGCGATTTAGACGCTTGCGGGCGTCGTCGATGAGGATTTCAGCACGCTGTTTCTTGGCCGCTTCCAGTTCGGCCAGCTTGCCGGCGAATTCCTCGTCGTTGTTGCCCGGCGCCGCGAGATATTCTTCGCCCTCGCGGATCCGGCGCTCGAGCTGCCGCATTTTCAGATCGGTAACTTTCCGCACCAAGCCGGGGTCACTCCTGTCCGTGAGGTCGACTGCGTATTGATACCAGGCGACAGCGCCCTCGAGGTCTTCCTTCTGGTCGTGCAACGCTCCCAGCCTTTTCGCGAGATCGACGTTCTGCGGCTCGGCCTCGTGCCGCACAAAAAATTCGGTGATCTGTTGCTCAAGCGCTTCGCCCGTCAGCTGCATCCGGTTTTGCTGTTCGAGTGAGACGGCGGTCTCCTTGTCCTTGATTAAATCGCGATAACTCTCCGCTTCTTTCCATCCGCCGCTTTTCATCGAGGCGCGCGCTGATGCGTCCTTTCCCAACTTGATCGCGTCGAGATCGGTCGGATTGATTTCCGCGATGCGCCCGTAAACTCCGACCGCTTTGTCGCTCTGCCCGAAACGGTGATAAAGACGTCCAATCTCGTGCAGCACTTTTACTTCGTTGCGATCGTGTTCGAGCAGCGTCTCCATTGCGAAGATCGCGATCTCGGGATATTCGGCGGCGACTGCCGCGTCCTTCAAGAGCATGTTGGCTTGCTGATTGTACGGTGCGTTCTCAAGGATTTTTTCGAGAAGCTCGATGGTTTTTCGCGGATCTTTTTTCAGTTCCCGCTGCGCTTTCATGATCGCGAGAGGGGAGGTGGAGATGTTAAAAAAGCTCTTCTTTTCGCTCTTCGCGCGGGTCACTGCGGCGCGGCGCAACATTCGCCGGCCGGCTAAAAATTCGGGCTCCTGTTTGAGCAGATTTTCCAGCAGCTCGATGGCGTAACCGAAGTTGCGCAATTCAATCGCAGCAACGGCTTTGAGCCAGTAGCCGCGGAGTTGATCGTTGAGATCTTTTTCGGTTCGAAGAGGCATGAGCGGAAACAGATTGGGAAATATCCGACGGGCGCGCCACGGAGTCATTGAAATAATCACCCCGGCTTCGCGGGAAGTTCATCGCTAGAGAAGGTCGAGTTGCGGCTTCTCTCGTGGTGTCGGCATTCCGCGGGAGCGCCGCGCTTTTCCCGAGCCGGGCTTCTTTACGGCCCCATTTGGGTTCTCCAGATGCAACAGAATGTCCTTGGCGCGGTCGAGAATCTCCCGCGGCAATCCCGCGAGGCGCGCGACTTGAATGCCATAGCTTTTGTCCGTGCCTCCAGCGACGATCTTGCGCAAGAAAATGATTTGCTCGTTCCATTCGCGGACGGCGACGTTGAAGTTGGAGACGCCGCTGCGCTGCTCCGCAAGCTTGGTCAGCTCGTGATAGTGGGTCGCGAAAAGGGTGCGCGCTTTAATTTTGTCGTGCAGAAATTCGGCAACACTCCAAGCGATCGAAAGGCCATCGAAGGTGGAAGTGCCGCGGCCAATCTCGTCGAGGATAATGAGGCTTCGCTCGGTCGCGTTGTTGACGATGTTAGCCGTCTCGTTCATCTCAACCATGAAGGTGGATTGACCGCGCGAGAGGTCGTCGTTCGCGCCGACGCGGGTGAAGATGCGATCGACCAGACCAATCTCAGCGCTCGCCGCGGGCACGAAGCTGCCGATCTGTGCCATCAAAACGATCAGTGCCACCTGGCGGATGTAGGTCGATTTTCCGGCCATGTTCGGCCCGGTGATGATGGCCAGACGGAGCTTTTCGCCGTCGAGATCGGTGTCGTTAGGCACAAATTTTTCTTCGGCGAGATTCTGATCGAGGACAGGATGACGGGCGTCCTTCAGGCAGAGACGAAGCGAGTTATCGAGTCTCGGCCGGCAGTAGTGAAAGAGTCGCGCGGTCTCCGCGAGGGAACAAATCACGTCGAGAATCGCGAGCGCAGCGGCGGTTTGTTGAATCGGACCAAGCTCGCCTAACGTCTCCTCACGCAATGTCTGGAAAAGCTGATACTCGAGATGCCGCGCCCGCTCATCGGCGCCGAGAATTTTCGCCTCCATTTCCTTGAGTTCGGGCGTGATGAAACGTTCGCCGCCGACGGTGGTCTGCTTCCGCGTATAACGCGCCGGCACGCTGGCCAGATTCGATTTCGTGATTTCGATGAAGTAACCGAAGACGGAGTTGAAACGGACCTTGAGCGACTTGATGCCGGTCTCGCTAACTTCGCGATCCTGAAGTTCGGTAATCCAATTTTTCCCGTCGCGCGAAGCCTGCCGCAACTCGTCTAGTTGTGAATCAAAGCGGTCGCGAAAAATACCGCCCTCCTTCAGCACGAGCGGCGGATCGTCCGCGAGCGCGTCAGCCAACTTTCGAGCGAATTCGGGCATTTCTCGCAGATTGTTGTGAAGTCGCTGCGCCAGTAGTTCGAGACCAGCGGCCTCGCTCGCTCGATTCGCGCCGAAGCTGGAACGATCGAGCAGCGTCTGTAGTTCGCTTTTGAGGTGCGGAATTTGTTCGAGCGAAACTTTTAGCGCAACCAGGTCGCGCGCGTTGCCCGAGGCCTGGCTCAAGCGCCCGGCGGCTCGTTCCAAATCGCGGATCGATCGCAAAGCTTCCCGCAGCGATCCCAAGAGGTCTGATTCCTGCAAAAGATCTGCGATCAATTGCTGACGGGTTTCCAGCTCCGCGAGCTCACGAATCGGTTGCAGAATCCAAGCGCGTAACCGGCGGCCGCCCATCGGCGTTACCGTCCGGTCGAGCGCCGCGAGTAAGCTGGTGTCGCGCACCCCGCGGGAAGCGACCAGCTCCAGGTTAGTCTGTGTCGCGGCATCAAGCAGAACGTGGTCGCTCGCCGCCTCGCAACGCAGCGATGTGAGGTAATCGATTTTACGGCGTAGCTGATGTTTGAGGTAATGAACAATCGCGCCGGCGGCGGCGATCGCCTGGGGGAGGGAGGTGCAGCCGAAGCCATCGAGTGACTTGACTTTGAAATGATCGCAGAGTGTGAAGAGGGCGTTGTCGGGAAGAAATGCATAGTGATCGTAAGCGAGGGTGCCCGGAATCTGTGCGAACTGTTGCAGTTGCTGGTCGCTTGCCAGTAACTCGGAAGGCGAAACTCGGGCGAGTGCGTCGAGGAGCGCGCCCTTGTTATTTAGCTGCATCAGCCGGAATTCGCCGGTGGTGAGGTCCGCGTAAGCGAAGCCGAAAACCCCGGATTCGACGAAGACTGCTCCGAGGTAGTTGGCTCGCTTCGATTCCAGCAAATCCAGATCGCTTACCGTCCCGGCGCTAATGATCTGCGTAATGTCGCGCGACACGATCTTACCAGGTTGCGGCTCGCTCGTCTGATCGCAGATCGCGACGCGCCTGCCGGCTTTGATAAGCTTGGCGATGTAACTCTGCGCCGCGTGATACGGCATCCCACACATCGGAACGTCATTGCGTTTGGTCAGTGCCAGGTTGAGCAGGACGGAGGCGGTTTTGGCGTCTTCAAAGAAGAGCTCATAAAAGTCACCCAGCCGGAAGAGCAACAGAGTATCCTCCGGCACGCTCGCGCGGAGGCGCTGATACTGTTGCATCATCGGTGTGAGAGCATGAGCCATTGGCAAAGAATCGAATCAGCGCACTAGAAACGCCAGCTTCTTGTTTGGCGAACAGCCGCGTTGAGCCCGTGCAGCTGCGTGACCGTGAGAATCCTCGACGAATTCTGGCTGCCAAAGTTCAAACGCAACATCGCGCGTGGTCGGCTATAAGACAGACTCTGCGAAGTAAAGGCTGGCGCATCTTGCGAGTGTGGGAGTGCGATCTGCAACGGCGAGGTTATTCGGGAGATCGCAAGGCGCGTTATCCGAGCGCTTGGTCGGGTTTAATCCGAACCGCCATGTGGCTTCCATTTCACAAGAAACCTGCAGACCTGGTGGCGCTCGCTATCGTTTTACGACAGCAGCGTTGATGCAAATTGAGGCAAACTCACGCAGTGGGCAATAAGCAAGTTTACGTTAAAGCGTCCGATCTATGAAACGCGTCAAACTTGACTCCTCTGCGATCGAGGCGGTCACTTACGACAAGAAAGAGCGGAGTCTTATCGTCGAATTCAGAAATGGCGACAGCTATCGGTATTTCAATGTTCCGGAAATGGCTTACCAGGCGCTGCTGAGCGCAGACTCGGCCGGTGCGTTCTGGAACGGTATGAAGGAGCATTATCGCTATGAAAGATTGGATTGACCGAGTGTTCGGAAGGCGGCCTGTGACTGGGAAAGGAGGTACTCCATGTCGCAGGAAAGGGACTACTCGCCGCAGATTCGGCGCGATCTGGTTTTTTCCAAATTATATCTGGAAGCGAAATCGTTCGAGATTCCCATGACGCACCTGGTCAACCAAATCGTAGCGGAGAAGCTTGGCCAGTATCAGGTTAAGCGCATCGTCCCAAGGCCGAGAAATTGATGATGACGTCAGTTGTGGTTTGACGTGGCATGAGCAGAAAGCAAAAGCCCCGCTGCTTGTTTACAGACAGCGGGGCTTTAGTTCTGGCAACGTCCTACTCTCGCACAACCTATAGAAGCACTACCATCGGGGCTGCAGCGTTTCACTTCCGTGTTCGGAATGGGAACGGGTGGGGCCACTGCGCTATTGTCACCAGACGGTAAGGCCGCGGCTTCGGCCCTATCGTCTGACGAATGTCCCAGCGGATCGAGATCTGCGCTGGGGCAGCGCACCTACAATATTCTTTCTGCAAAGAACGACTGATTCTCTGAAATCTACATACAGGAAGTTTTCCAACAGTTTTTAGGCTTCGTTTTGTTAATTTGTCATTCCCCTCAATTTGCCGCCGCATCAGATTTAAGGCCGACGCGGCGGGTTAATTGAAAAGTAAATGACCAAGCCGAACGAGTTATTAGTATTACTTAGCTACACGCATTACTGCGCTTCTACCAGTAACCTATCAACGTGGTGGTCTACCACGACTCTTCAGGGAGAACTCATCTTGGGACAGGCTTGGCGCTTAGATGCTTTCAGCGCTTATCCTTTCCGAACATAGCTACCCGGCACTGCCGTTGACACGACAACCGGAACACCAGCGGTTCGTCAGACTCGGTCCTCTCGTACTAAAGTCTGAACCCCTCAATTCTCCTGCGCCCACAGTGGATAAGGACCGAACTGTCTCGCGACGTTCTGAACCCAGCTCGCGTACCACTTTAACCGGCGAACAGCCGGACCCTTGGGACCTTCTCCAGCC
>JACDGM010000184.1 GCA_013815325.1 Chthoniobacterales bacterium | reverse complement strand
TCGAACTAACCAGTCGCTCTCAACCCCAGAGGAGTTCGAGCTGCTGCATCGCGGATCTTGCACCCGCCCTCTCTTCTACTTTAGAAGCGGGCCCGAGGTAAAGATACAGGCTGCATCGCCTGGTTAGGCGGCGCGGCCTCGCACTGCGTCACCGCGAGGAGTTAAGATAGCGAGAACCACTGCGATGATGAACAGCGCGGGCACGTCACCCCAGAGGTGGCCGTGGCTATTTGGGCCAAGTGCCTGCACCGCCATGATCGCCCCATGCACGACGCTCGACCACACCGAAAACCAAATAAGGCTGAGGTAATTGAGCGGGTTTCGAGCGGCAAGGAGAAGAAACACGCCGAGAGTCGCATAGATGCCAACGATCATCAAAGGATAATCCGAATGACCGGTGTGCCAGGTCCAACCCGATGGCCAAACGATCATGAGCAGGTAGATGCCGAATATGAATGTGACGCCGACGAGTACCAGTGCAATGCGCAAATATTTGAGGCGATTTGTCTCAGTCATGGCGTTTGCTTACTCATGGGACGACTGTGTGTCAATTCCAATTCACCGTGTGCGTTGCTTCACCGCCTAACGAGAACAAGATCAGCCACCACTGGCGAGGGCACGGGTGGCGGCGGGATAAAAGGTTTGAGCCATGAAAAGCTTGGTCGTACGCCGGCCAGTGGTTGGCTGCATCGCATGGTTAGATCGTCGCGTAAAGTCATTCCTCATCTTTGAAAGTGTAAGTGATCGGAATCTTCACATGAGTATAGGTTCGAGGCTTGCAACTCCAATGCCTCAATTTCGCAATCGTTGTCGCGTCGAGCTTAGGATTGCCGGTGCTCTTGAGGATGTGAACATCGGTGATTCGGCCGGTTGGATAATCAATGTCGAGGAGAAATAGGCCGTGGCCAGTCTTAGAGGGGCCACCTCTTGGCGAAGGCGAGACCGGCTGGGTGGGAGCGCCGCTGGCCGAAGCAGAGGCAAGCACTAATACCGCAACCACAATGAGACGGGCGTTCTTCATGATCTAACGAGAATTCGGCGGCTTTTCGACGTAAAAGAAGGCGTCTCTTCGACGCATATTTCGCTTGTCTGGCGTGCTGCCGCCCTTGTACTCTCCAAACATGCGGCGGATTTTAGCAGGCGAGCGGAAGCCAGGCAATGGTTTTGTCGGCCGGCGCATCGCTGGGAGGTGGCACAAGGCAGCGGCAAACACTCCCGGTAGGGAGAGCTCGACGGCGCAATCCCAGCCTCCGCTGGGGAACGGGGCCAAACCCCGCCTGTTCGATCAGGTGCGCGAAGTGATGCGCTTCAAACATTACAGCATTCGCACCGAAGAGGCGTACTTGGGCTGGATTCGCCGCTTTATTTTGTTTCACGGGAAACGGCATCCGGAAACGCTTGGCACCGAAGAGGTGCGAGCGTTTCTGACTGCTCTCGCAGTGAAAGGGAAGGTGGCCGCGCCGACCCAAAACCAGGCATTAAGTGCGCTCCTGTTTTTGTATGGCCAGGTGTTGAGGAAAGAAATCGGTTGGCTCGATGATGTGGAGCGGGCGCAGCGCCCGCCGAAATTGCCAGTCGTGTGCACACCGGAGGAGGTGCGCGCGATTCTGCGCGAGATCCGCGGAGGGACGCCCCGCTTGATGGCTCACCTGCTCTACGGGAGCGGTCTGCGACTGATGGAGTGTGTCCGGCTGCGGGTGAAAGACGTGGATCTGGGATATAATCGGATCATGGTGCGAGACGGCAAGGGCAACAAGGATCGCCTAACAATGTTACCGGTGCGCCTGTGCGAGCCACTGGAGCGGCATCTGCGGAAGGTAAAGGCTTTGCATGAGGAAGACTTGGAGGAAGGCTTGGGGCAAGTCTATCTGCCGTTTGCGTTGGAGAGAAAGTGTCGGCGCGCCGCCAGCGAGTGGGTGTGGCAGTACGTCTTTCCTTCTGGTCGCCGCTCGCGCGACCCGCGCGACCCAGAAGCGCCCGAGAGGCGGCATCACCTTTCGGAGCTGGTCCTGCAACGAGCCGTGAAGGAGGCGGTGCGATGTTCTCGCGTCGCCAAAGCGGTGACGTGCCATACGTTCCGCCATTCCTTCGCCACGCACCTGCTGGAGAACGGCTACGATATTCGCACTGTGCAGGAATTGTTAGGCCATAAGGATGTCTCAACGACGATGATCTATACCCATGTGCTCAATAAGCCGGGGATCGGGGTGAAGAGCCCGCTGGATTGAGGGAAAGGCGGAGGGATGAGGCGCGGAAGGATGAGGGGGTGAAGAAGGCCAACCCCGGGATGACGGATGAATGGAGGAAGCAGCGTTTTCTTGATTGGCGAGACGACGTTGAAGCTCCATGTCGTCGCGCTGCAGGATTACGACGTGAGGCTGGGGGTTAAGGTTGCCGCGCCGTAAACTGACACCGCGAGGTTGAAGGTTAACATCGTTGCAATGTAAACTTACACCGCGAGGTTGAAGGTTAATGTCGGCACGTTGTAAACTTACGACATGACGTTGAAGGTTAATCTCGTCGGGTTGTAAACTTACAACATGACGTTGAAGATTAACATCGTCGCGTTGTAAACTTACAGCGTGACGTTGCAGGTTAATGTCGTCGTGCTGAAAACCTAAAACGCGACGTCGGAGGTTGAGCTTGTGGCACTGCAAGCTTATAACGCGAGGTAGAAAACCATCGAAGCGCTGGCAGCGATGATCCCGGGTGCGGTGCGAGGTTCCTGGCTCTGGCCGCAAAGTCCTAACGCAGCCGTCCCGGCTGTTAGGTCGCGCAGGCGTCTCGCCTGCAGGCCGGTTCTTGCGCCCGACTATGCGCAGCCGTTACCGCATTTTCGAGAAGCGCCAGGCGCACTTCATCACCGGCACGATCGTCGCCTGGCTGCCGATCTTCACCACGGCGCCGCGCTGTGACATCCTCGTCCGCGCCCTCGAGTACTGCCGGGCGCAGAAGGACCTGCAGATCCACGGTTGGGTCATCCTTGATAACCACTTCCATAGTTTACCCCGCCGCGGCGGGCCATCCCCGCCGCGCCCGATCTTTCCCGGGTGCTGGCCGATCTAAGTGCCGCACCGCCCGCCGCCTCATCGAGCAACTGGAGAGCGAGAACTGCCAGTGGCTGCTCCATCAGTTGCAGCATTTCCGACTCGCGCACAAAAACGAGAGCAGGCACCAGGTATGGCAGGAAGGGTCCCATCCGCAGTCGATCATGAGCGATGCGATGATGGAGCAGAAGGTGGAGTATCTGCATAATAATCCGATCAAGCGCGGGTTGTGGCCTCGCCGGAGCATTGTTACTCGTCGGTGCATGAGTGGCTGCCGGCGGCGCAACCGCTCTTGCGCTGCGATCGTTGGCGGTAGGGAGGGACGAAGCAGAGCTTCGAAGACAGGTGCGTTCCCAAGCTGGAGCTTG
>JACDGM010000087.1 GCA_013815325.1 Chthoniobacterales bacterium | reverse complement strand
GCGTTGACCAGACTTTCGATAGCCCTGCGCGAGCCCCTTCGAATACGTCCCACGAGCTGGTGCGGACTGCATCATAGTAGGGACCTTTTAGCCAAACGCGCCAATCATGCTTGCGGCAGAACGCATGCAGATCCCAATCCGAGTGCTCGGTAGAAATGAATGGCGGGATTTGCAGCGGCAATCCCTGGTGCGCTTCGACCCCAGGCTTCGCGATCCGGCTCAGCGATGCAGCGAGCGGGCTCAACAAATTTGCGTGACCATCGGGAAACACCGACGCCAGCCACAACGCCTCCAGGTCCGTCCCAGAAATCCAGAGCGCCCCGCCTTCGAGTAAGTCGGTAATCAGAGCGCCATAGGCAGCGAGATCAAGCTCTTCCCACGGACGCTGCAGCCAAAGGTCATCGAACCCAGGCCAATGGATTCCCGAACTGCGGTTCGAGTAATCGACGCCGATGAGGGTCGCGTCGGGGTACGCGATCCGCAGCGACCGCGAGAGACCGACGCCGGGTTGAGGACTCGTGCCCGAGTACAGACCGCTGATGTAAATCTTCATCTGGATCCGATTATGGCACGATCAAGACGACTTCAACGGTTGAGAGAGACATTGTCAGCAGAAACGCGTAGATGCAGTCGTAGATATCGCCCTTACGCTGCGGTTAGGATGTTAAAATCGGCGCTCGTCCGTCTTTCCCAATTCACGCCGCGTTTTCGCCGCACTGGATACTTCACGCGACCGGCAGGACTCGCGCCGGCGATATATCAGTATGGAACTCGAAACATTAAAAGACCTCTACGTTAGCGAACTCAAAGATCTCTACAGCGCGGAAAACCAAATCATCAAAGCACTGCCCAAGATGGTGAAGGCGGCGACGAACCAGCAGTTGGCCAATGCCTTTTCCGACCATCTAAGACAAACCAAAGAGCACGCCGCGCGTCTCGAGCAAATCCTCAAGAGCCACGACGAAACGACCCGCGGTCCCAAATGCAAAGGGATGGAAGGCGTTCTCGAAGAAGGCAAGGAAATGATGGAAGAAGACGCCGAAGACGAAGTACGCGACGCTGGGCTGATCAGCGCCGCCCAACGGGTTGAGCACTACGAGATGGCAGGCTACGGCTGTGTGCGCGCCTACGCGGAACTCCTCGGTGATACGCGCAACGCGCAGCTCCTCCAGACGACCCTGAGCGAAGAAGAAGACGCCGATAAGAAACTCACCGATCTGGCCGAATCGGTCATCAACCTTTCAGCGCAATAATGCAGCGGTCGGCGTTGTGATCCTGCCGAGCCATTGACCTTCAGCAACACCGGACAAAGAACTGCGACCGAGTAACCGGGCAAATTCGATGCCCTAACGACAATGGGTTCAGGATCGGAAGAACAAGGCTCCGAGCTTCCGCTAAGTGCTATCTCTCTCGAAGCTGAGTTTGCCTCGTTTGTCGCGGCTCCCACTTTCCCCTGTCTCGGAGCGAAGGCCGCTTTTAACGCTGGCTCTTACCTTGTTTCGGTTTACGATCAACTCGCATCGGATCGGTCCTCGCAAGCCCTGGCTAGCGGGCTGGAAGATTTTACGCGCTCTGAAATTCGTCGCACGAACGAATATGCCACGTTTGTCGCGATCTTTCGCCAGCCTCGTTCGTTAGGCGAGGAGGACTTTGAAAGGCTTCTCTGGTTGCAGTTACAAAAGCTGCATCAGATCGATGCGAAGCGGTATGCTTGGGACCCATCGGTCGCATCCGATCCGGCCGATCAGCACTTCTCCTTTAGCTTCGCAAGTGAGGCTCTCTACGTCGTCGGCATGCATGCCAATAGCTCACGCATCTCGCGTCGCTTCCCTTGGCCGGCACTCATATTCAATCCGCATGAGCAATTCGAACGATTACGCTCCGAGGGGAAGTGGAGACGCATGCAGGCAGCGATTCGGGCTCGGGACTTTGGCTTGCAGGGAAGCGTGAATCCGATGTTGAGCGACTTTGGTGAAGAATCTGAAGCGTGGCAATATTCTGGTCGCCTCGTGGATAAGCATTGGCACGCGCCATTTCGCACCCTCCAGGCGGGTGAAGGAACTGAGACCGCACTGCGTTGTCCCTTTGCTCATTAAAGGATGGCGCCGAGCTGGGGCGAGTCCGTCGGATGGACACTGATTAGCCTAGCCTGGACATGCGGAAGCATGTCCATCCGGAGGGACGAGCTTCCGCTCGTCCATGATCGGGCCACCAGTTGACTCGCATTAATACCGTTCATTTTCTTCTGACTCACTGCCCTAGGGGCGCTGCTTGACCCGCCGAAGTCCATGCGCGACTCCACGTCGATCGAGCAGCGCCCCAACGTCCGGCCTCCATCAGGACGCGCGGTCGTTACCGCCGAACGTCCGTCCGACCTGTGGTCGTGTCGCGGAAATCGTCGCGTTTCTTGCCCATGAGGCCCGCGAGACCCGCCAAGCCGAGCAAGCCAATCCAGCCATAATTATGATGTTCCTCGCGGTCGCCGCGGTCATTTGTCGTGGTTAAGGACGAGGTGGTCGTGTCGGCGGTACTTGCGGGGGACGCTTGGGCTAAGACTGCTACCGGCGAGAGTGCAATCGCGAGACACGAAACAGCCAGGACCCGTAGTTTGTTGTTTGGTTTCATATTCCTAACAACGTGCGCCGCTGTGCGAACGGCCGTAATGCGTTAGCGGCGGCGCTACGACCCGAAAAGCTTGATGCCGAATAGTCCCAAAAACTGCGTCAGCAGCATTACCACGACGGCGAGCGCAATCATGGCGCACGTGTCCCACCCAAGCACGTGTAAAGACGCGTATTTTTGAGCTCCCTGGTCAAGCGTTGATCGTTGATGAGTAGGAGAATGTCGCTCTCCAGTAGTGCAACGGCAAGATCGCCCAAGCGATATTGCTGCCCCAAGTCATCCCGGAGACGGAAATGTCGAAACTTTGAAAGCATGACCATAATGTGTGTCAGCGCATCACTCGAACTGGAAGAACCGCGCGCGTTGCGTCGTCGCGTCACACGTTCCGCCTGCGGAAACGGCGAGTCGGCCTTTGGCTACAAATGCCTCCCACCCCGCCGGGCACACCGAACCGGCCAGCGCCATCGCCGTTAGGTTGTTCATCGGGTCTCAGCCTTCGATCTTGGGCGTGTCGATGCCGAGAGCGTCGGCCAGGTCCTGCAGGTGGTCTTGTTCCTGGGCGATGATTTTGCGCAGCGCTTCGCCGAGCGCGAACTCGCCCATCGCGTCGGCCTGCCGGATGCGCTGGCGATAGTTGATCAAGGTTTGCTTTTCGTTCTCGAGATCGAAGCGCAGCATCTGCTTCGGTTTGTCGGAGACTTTTACTTCCTTCGGTTTGCTGACTGGTTCGCCGTTGAAGTAATCGATCTGCTTTGCAACCAGGAGGGCGTGCCCCAATTCCTCGGCGGCATGCTTTTCGATCTCCTGCGCGATGTGCCCGTACTCCGCGCCTTTCAGTGTCTGGCTGTAAATGACATAGGCAATGATGGCCTGGTATTCGCGCGCGAGATCTTCGTTAAGCAAATCCACCATCTGCTGGCGGGTGATTTTCGTTTTCTCTTCCATGTAGAAAAGATCGCACGGAACGGGCGCAGTGCGTGCGAGAAGCTCTGCCTTTTTGTCGTAGCCGGGGGCGGTGACCCCGGCCATCGCACAACTCCGACGGCACGGCGGCTCGCGGCCCATCTCGCTCGGCCTAACGGGAAAACGCCGCCCCTCGGTTCCGCGCTGTCTGGGTTTTAGTTCTCGACGGGTGCTATCTCGCTTGCCCGCTTTGTTTGCAAACGCAACTGCCCGCAGGCCGCGTCGATATCGTGGCCTTTCTCCCGGCGCAGAGTCGCGACCGCGTCGTGATCGCGCAGAATGTGGAGGAAATTTTCTTGCCGATTGCGCGAGGGACGCGACCAGGCCAGGCCTTCGACTGCGTTGTAGGGAATGAGATTCACCTTTGCGGAAAGCCGGAGCGCGTGCTCGGCCAGTTGATGTGCCTGCTCGTCGGTATCGTTCACGTCTGCGATCAGGATGTATTCAAACATGAGCCGTTTCTTTTGCGCGACGTAGGCGTCGCAGGCATCGAATAACGTCGCGAGATTGTATTTGCGGTTCACAGGCATGATCTGGCTGCGCACCTCGTCAGTCGCGCCGTGGAGCGAAATGGCGAGGCGGAATTGCGCCGGTTCGAGCGCGAGTTTGCGAATCTGCGGCGCAAGACCGCTGGTCGAGATCGTGATATGGCGCGCGCCAATTTCAAGACCCCAGGGCGCGTTGATGACGCGGATGGCGCGCAGGAGATTCGTTAGGTTGGCGAGCGGCTCGCCCATGCCCATGAAGACGATGTTGTCGATTCTCTCGCCACTCTCCGCCTCAATTGCGAGGAGTTGATCGACGATCTCGGCCGCCTCGAGATTGCGGGTGAACCCATCAAGTCCGCTCGCGCAGAATTTGCAGCCATAGGCGCAGCCAACCTGGGTCGAGACGCAGGCGGTGCGGCGATCGGACGTTTCGCCGTAAAGTGCCGGTGACGCCGGGATGAGCACCGACTCGATCAGGTTGCCGTCGGCAAGGCGAAAAAGAAATTTGCGGGTCGTGTCCTTCGAGCCGAGCAGACGAACGATTACCGGCCTAACGAACGCAAAGTCATCTGCCAGCCGCGCGCGGAGCGCGGCCGGAAGATCGGTCATGCCGTCGAAGGAATCGACGCGCTTCTTGTAAAGCCAATCGGTGACTTGCTTCGCGCGATAAGCTGGCTCGCCCTGCATCGCGAAATGCTGCGTCAGGTCGTCGAGAGTGAGTGACTGTATGGACGGCGTCGGCACCGGAGAAATTACCGACGCAATCGATCAGCGTCTAATGCTCGCTGCAACAGAGGGACTTCGATCGCTTTGGCGCCGTCGGAGTTACTGAGTGAACTGGCGCCGGCTGGGTAGCGCACTCGTCTCGAGTGCTGGTCGACGCGTCTCGCGGCGACGAACTTTTTCAATCATCCATTGCGAGCTTCGGGCGAACGTATCGGAAAGTTCGCGACGGTGGAACAGCGTCGCCAGCCCTCGAGACGAGTGCGCTACCCCGAACACTGAAAAACCAACCACGCTCGAGATTGCCGCCGGCGCAGAGCGAAACGTGTGCGATAATCTAACGAGTCGCCCTCACCCGGAAGATAGTGCCGTGCGCGTCTTCGCTGAAGAGTAGGCTGCCATCCTTCGCGACCGCGAGCCCGACCGGCCGCCCCCAAACATCGCCCGCCGGAGTCACGAATCCGGTGACGAAATCCTCGTATTCACCGCGCGCCTTCCCGTCGCGCAACGGCACGCGCACGATCTTGTAACCGGTACGCCGGGCGCGATTCCACGAGCCATGGAAGGCGGCAAAAATGTCGCCCCGATACTCGTTAGGGAATTGCGTCCCGTCATAAAAACAGAGATGGAGCGTCGCTGAATGCGATTGCACCAGCACATCGGGCACGAGCGTTTTGCTGGCGAGCTCGGGATGCGCGCCCTTGTGCCGCGGGTCCTGATGATTCCCGAGGTAAAACCAGGGCCAGCCGTAGAAGCCGCCAGGCGCGACGTGGCTGATGTAATCGGGCACGAGATCGTCGCCCAAATCATCGCGTTCGTTCGTGCTCATCCAGAGCTCATCGGTCCCAGGACGGAGCGCAATCCCGACTGCGTTGCGAATGCCCCAAGCATAGACTTTCTGCCCGCTGCCGTCCGGATTGAACTCGAAGATGCGCGCGCGATCCGCTTCCGCGGCGTTATCGGAATCGTTCGAGCGTGAGCCGATTGAGACATACATCTTCTTTCCGTTAGGCGAAAAGGCGAGGTCCCGCGTCCAGTGGCCGCCGCCACGCAGGAGCCCGCCGCCGGATAACTCAGCGCCGAGCTTCTCCGCCGGGCCGCGCGCTTTCAGGTCGCCGTTGCGATAGGGAAAACGGATCAGGCCATCGGTGTTCGCGACGTAGAGATACTGTGGGTCGGGACCGGGGGGATAGAAGGCGATGCCGAACGGCTTGCGCAGTTGGCTCTCGGTAAAAAGCTCGTGCACGTCCGGCTTGCCGTCGCCATTCGTGTCGCGCAGCACCTTGATCTGATCGGCGCGACTCTCCACGACGAAGAGGTCGCCGTTAGGCGCAGGGAGGAGAGTGCGCGGATCGCGGAAGCCGGTCGCGTATTCCTCGATCCGAAAACCTGCGGGCACATGCAATTGCGCGCCGGCCGGCCGGGCGACGACATCGGGGCTGTTGCTGGCGGAGCGGGTTTCGTTAGGCGGAGGCAGATCGGCGACGGTGATCTTGCGCCGCACTCCCGGCGCGTCACCTGTCCAATCGCCCATTGCCGCTTGCCCGGTGAGCAGTTTACCCTCTTGCGCAAATGCCGGCGACCCCCAAAGCAGAGCCAGGCTCAGGACGCAGAAGTAAAGGAGGCGCGGAGAAGACAAAGGCTCGTGCCTAACGACGGAAAACGCTCGAGCTCTTTTTCTGTGCGCTCGCCATTTCGCGGTCCGCCTTACGCGCGTTGATCACAAAAGTGTTGTTATCGCCGTGTTTCGCCCACGGGCCCGGCGGCACATCCTTGAAGTCAGCAAATTTCCAATCCGTCACGTCAGTCTCCTGCAAGCCGAGGTAATCCCGCACCGCCGGCGAGACATCGAGGCCGGCGCCATGATTCAGATTCGGCTTGGGCCGCTCGTTTCCGAAAACGTATTCCCAATGATCGGTGCGGAACGGGCCGGCGTCCTCCCACTGCGCATAAACGGTGCGATTGCCTTTGCGAATCGCGATCCAACGATCCTTGCAAACGGAAACGCCCGGTCCTTGGTACGCCTCTTTGAACCAGGGAACAACCTTCGGCGCCTCCGCGCGATGGCCTTCACGGGCCTTGTCGTTATATGGCAACGCGCAATAAAAAGGATTCTGCTGCGGGGTGAAATCTGCCGGGATGTAATTGTGCCGGTTCTCGCGGTTTGGAGAATCGTAGCCGCCGTAATTTTTCGCCCACGCCGCATCCCAACTGCTCGCGTGATTCGGCACCGGATTATTGCCGGTCGGATTTTCGCCAATCCAAAAGACTGTTGTAACGATCTGTTGTTTCCATGGAAAACGATCCTGGCCGCGTTTCACGGGAATGATTTCGACGCTCGGCCGCGGTGTGTAGCCGAGGGGATCGACTCTGAGAAGCAGGTCCTCGTTCAGGCGATTGTGCTTCTTGCTCAGCTTGGTTTTTGTCGGGGCGTTTTGCGCCGGCGCGGACGGGGTGAAAAGCGCGGAGAGCGACGAGAGGCAAACCGCGATGGTGTGAGTGAGTGTTCCTGGTTTCATCGAAAAGCGAAACTTCAGCCACGGGCTGAAGAAAAGGCGCACCATTTTCGGTGCGGCCAGCGGGCCGCCAGTGCGCGTAATTGAAGAACCGGGACTGTGCCACAAAAGCCGCGTCGAGCAACCGTCGCTTTTTTCTCGACGTCTACAGAAATTTCCCGGGATTCAGAATATCGTCGGGATCGAGCGCGCGCTTCAGGCGCAGATGGAGAGCGCGCGCTACATCACTCGTTGCTTCCGGCCACCAACGCTTCTTCGCCAGGCCGATCCCGTGTTCCCCGGTAATGACTCCGCCCCAGGCGAGCACCTGCGCGAAAAGCTCATCGAGCGCCTGCTCGACTCGCGCGCGGACCGCCTCGTCATCGTAATGCGCGGCCATGATGTTGACGTGAATATTGCCGTCGCCCGCGTGGCCGAAAGTCGCTACCGGGAAGCCGTGCCGCGCCTGCAGCTGACCCGCAAACTCAACTAGATCGACGAGCCGGCTGCGCGGCACGACGATGTCTTCGTTAAGTTTCGTTAGGCCGGTGGCGCGGAGTGAGTTGCTGAATTCGCGCCGGAGCGCCCAGAGTTTCTCCGACTCTTCCTCCGTCGTCGACAGAGTGAGTGAGTTCGGGTTTCTCCCGGCGATCAATTTCTCCAGCGCACCGGCGTCGCTCCGCACCGCTTCCTCCTGCCCGTCGACGTCCACGAGCAGGTGCGCGTTGCCTTCTGGGATAACGCCGTGGCCGTGATCGTGTCGCGCCGCCTCGAGCGTGAATTGATCCGCAATCTCGAGCGACGACGGCAAAAAGCCTGCCGCGAAAATCGCCTGCACCGTCGCCGCGGCTTCCGCCATCGTGGCAAAAGAAGCAGACAGAGTGGCTCGTGCCGGAGGCAACGGCAGCAAGCGTACGGTGATTTCCGTGACAATGCCTAACAACCCTTCCGAGCCGACAAACAACCCGATCAAGTCGAATCCGGTTTTGTTTTTATGGACTCGTCCGCCGGTGCGCAGGATTTCTCCGCTCGCCAGCACGACCTCAAGGCCGATGACGTAATGCCGCGTCACGCCATACTTCAAGCAGCGTGGGCCGCCAGCGTTGGTCGCGACGTTTCCACCAATGCTGCAGTGCTGCAGGCTGGCCGGATCGGGCGGATAAAATAGTTTTTGCGCGCGCACAGCCGCTTGCAGGTCGCCGGTGATCACGCCCGGCTCAACGATCGCAGCTGCGTCGGCGAAACTAATTTCCTTGATGCGATTCATTCGCTCGAGCGAAAGTGAAATGCCGCCGCGCACTGGCACGCATCCGCCGACGTATCCGTAGCCGGCGCCGCGCGCAGTCACGGGAGTCTTGTGCTCCGAAGCGAAACGCAAAAGCCGGCTCACCTGCTCCGTGGTATGCGCGAAGACCACCACATCCGGCTCGGAATGCGCGGACCATTTGTCGCCACCATGCGCGACCCGCGTCGCTTCATCCGATGCCACGCACTCGCCGCCGAGCAAGGCGCGCAGCTCTTCAGGCAGATTCATCGTTTCACCATAACTGATGCACGTCGCGCTGTCGGGCGGCTCGAGGAGGGGGATGACGCTTGCGCGGAAAACTTTCGCGTGGCATAGACACAATTCTCGTTTCCTATGGCTACCGTATCGCAAATTTCTCGAGATCCCGCGCTCGAAACGAGCCTGTTTTGGGATCAATACAAGATGCCGATCATGGCGATCATCGCCGTACTCGCGCTCGGCGCGCTCGGCTTCGCGGGCTACCAGGTTTACACGCAGCGGCGCGCCGCGGATGCGGCCGCACTTCTGGCCGGCGCCAAAACGCCGCAGGAGTTCCAACAGGTGATCGACCGCTATCCCGGCAGCGGACCGGCAGCGAGCGCCTATCTGCTCCTCGCCACCGAAGAGCGCGCCAAGAAAAACTACGCGGAGGCGAACGCGACTCTGCACAAGTTCATCGATCAATTCCCGAAGCACGAGTTGATCACGACTGCCTGGATGGGAGTGGCCGCAAATCTCGATTCGTTAGGCAAAAACGACGAAGCGCTCAGCACTTATCAGCGGCTCGTGGCAGAGTATCCGCAGAGCTTTAACGCTCCTCTCGCTCTCCTCTCGGAAGTGCCGCTGCTCAAGGCGAAAGGCCGTCCAGATGAAGCACGCCGGGCTTGCGAAACGGTCCTCTCGCAATATCGCGACAGCGTTCTGATGAGTGAAGCGCTGCGCGAGTTGCAGAAATTGCCGAAATCTGCCACGCCCGCGGCTCAGCCGAAACCTGCCGCGCCAGCCAGGTAATGGAGACGCTTCGCTCTGCGAAGCGCAGGCGTCAGCATCGTTAGGCCGAGAAGTTTGTGGAGAGCCTGCGCTCGAAGGAAGAGGCGCCTGCCGGAGCGCCTCTTATCGTTTCGAGAACTGGAAGCGCTTGCGCGCGCCCGGTTGGCCCGACTTCTTGCGTTCCTTCATCCGCGGATCGCGGCGGAGCAGACCCTCCGCTTTTAAGGTGCCGCGGAGATTCGCGTCCACTTGCAAAAGCGCACGCGAGATCGCGAGCCGCGCCGCGCCAGCCTGGCCCGTGGCGCCTCCGCCTGTTGTGTTGATGGAAATATCGTAGGCGTTCGTCAGCTTCACCACCTGCAACGGCTGCAGTAGCGTGTTCTGCAGCGGCACAGTCGGGAAATAATCCTCAAAACTCTTGCCGTTGACGTCGATTTTGCCGTTCCCCGGTGTCATGCGAATGCGCGCGACGGCAGTCTTGCGGCGGCCCGTGGCGATAAATTCCTCTGTTTCAGCCATGAAAATAATCCGTTAGTCCAAGACAGCAGCTTCCGGCTGTTGCGCGCCGTGCGGATGCGCCGCGCCGCGATACACTTTCAACTTCCTGTAAACCGCGCGTCCAAGCCGGTTGTGCGGAATCATCCCGCGCACCGCATGCTCCACGAGCAGCTCGGGATGCCGCGCTCGGCGGGAGCGGGCGCTCTCGGTTTTGTGACCGCCGACGAAGCCGGAGAAACTCATGAAACTCTTCTGCTCCTCCTTCTTGCCCGTGAGCCGAACTTTCTCGGCATTGACGACCACGACGAAGTCGCCGGTATCAACATGCGGAGTGAAGATGGCCTTCTCTTTACCGCGTAGAAGATTGGCCGCTTTGACCGCGACCTGGCCCAGGACTTGATCCTCGGCATCAATGATCCACCACTTGCGCGTCACTTCGTTGGCTTTTGCGGAAAAGGTTTTCATCAGGCGATCTGGTGAAGGGCGGGGAAATTAGCGGCGTCGCCCGCGAGTGTCAAATGGGGCGCGTTTCTGGTTGGTGCTCTCATGCTCATTTTGGCTTGCGCCTCAACCGGGCGTTCAATCATGCGGGAGCAGCGGGAGGGCTCCATGCGCACTATCGCGCCGTCTACAGCATCGACTTTGCGGGCGGCTACGCAGAGCGCGGGCGGTCGGCATCAGAGGGGCTCTTCGCGCGGAATTAGATCACGTTGTCGTTCGCTTGAAGGAGTCGTTAGGCGAGTTGCGAGTTGGAGCATCTGAAACCCCGCTGGTCAACTTCAGGCCGCCGGTTTAAGTATCGCGCTCCTGCATCATGCCCAAGTCCGACGTTGCAAAATCCGCGATCACTCCGCGGCGGGAAGAAGATTTCCCCGAGTGGTATCAACAGGTTGTCCGCGCGGGCGACATGGCCGAGCCAAGCGATGTGCGCGGCTGCATGGTAATCAAACCCTGGGGCTACGGCATCTGGGAAAACATGCAGCGCGCGCTCGATGCCATGTTCAAGGCGACGGGGCATCGCAACGCCTATTTCCCGCTCTTCATCCCCCTCAGCTACATGCAAAAGGAGGCCGAGCATGTGGAGGGGTTCGCCAAGGAATGCGCGGTCGTCACGCATCATCGGCTCGAGCTCAACGCCGAAGGAAAAATGGTTCCCGCCAGTCCGCTGACTGAACCTTTGGTCGTTAGGCCGACTTCCGAGACGATCATCGGTGCGAGCTACGCAAAATGGGTGCAATCGTATCGCGATCTCCCGATTTTAATCAACCAATGGGCCAACGTCGTTCGCTGGGAGATGCGGCCGCGCGTCTTCTTGCGCACAACGGAGTTCCTTTGGCAGGAAGGCCACACCGTGCATGAGACGGAGGCGGAAGCGCGTGCTGAGACGCGGCAAATGCTTGACGTTTACGAAACATTTGCGCGCGATTTTCTCGCGGTGCCGGTTTACACCGGCGAGAAATCGGAGAGCGAACGCTTTCCTGGCGCGGTCCAGACGCTTTGCATCGAAGCGATGGTGCAAGATCGCAAAGCCATCCAGGCCGGCACCTCGCATTTTCTCGGACAGAATTTTTCGCGCTCGAGCGGCATCCAATTCCAAACCCGCGACGGCCAGCAGGAATTTGGTTGGACGACGAGTTGGGGCGCAAGCACGCGCCTCGTCGGCACGCTCATCATGATGCATGGAGACGACGACGGGCTCATTCTTCCGCCGCGCATCGCGCCGACTCACATTGTCATCGTTCCCGTCATGCCAAAACCGGAAACCCGCGCCGCCGTCCTCGCAGCGGCTAACGAGCTCGCCACGCAACTGCGCGATGTCCGCTGGCACGGCGCCCCCCTGGAAGTCCACGTTGACGGACGCGATCTCGGTGGCGGCGCAAAGAATTGGGAGTGGATCAAAAAGGGCGTGCCCCTGCGCGTGGAGCTGGGTCCGCGCGATCTCGAAAGCGGCAATGTCGCTGTCAGCCGCCGCGATGAGGGCGTGAAAGCGAAACAGTTTTTACAGGTGCAGGAGTTAGTCAGCGGCGCCGGCGCCCTCCTCGAAGCGATGCAGCAAAACCTTTTCGCTCGCGCTCTCACTTTTCGCGACGCGCACACCCGCGGCATCGATACGAAGGAAGAGTTTTACGACTTTTTCACCCCGAAGAATCCAGCCAAGCCAGAGATTCACGGCGGCTTCGCCTTGGCTCACTGGAACGGCAGCCGCGAAGTCGAGGAACAGGTGAAGAGCGACCTCAAGGTGACGATCCGCTGCATTCCTTTCGATTACGCGGCGCACCCGCCTGAGGCGGGGAGGTGTGTCATCACCGGTGAACCTAGCAAGCGGCGCGTTCTCTGGGCGAAGTCCTACTAAGCTTCCAGACAGAAGAATGCCCCCGCACCCAAAGGCACGAGGGCATTCACTATCCCTGAGAAAGGGGGGAATTAGTCGTGATCGATCTCATAAACCTCAATCAGAGCGATGCCGGTTGCATCGTTCGCACCGGTCACCACCGCCGTGTAGGCGCCCGGCTCCAGACGGATGAGAATGCTCGATTCGTTCGCGTTCGACGGCGGGATTGTCGTCGAAACAATGTCGTCCGAATTCGGCTCATTCTGCCAGTCGTCGTTAGACCTCAGCTCGGTCGCGCCGCTCATCAACTTCAAGATCGGGTTCGCCAAGACCGGACTGACACCCTGACTCGTTAGGGACGGTCCCAGAGCTCGGATAAGGACGAGCTTCGGACCACCGGTCACAATGAACCCACCGATCAACTGACTTTGTCCGGTGCTGACAAAGCCACGCGCAGAGATATTGACGAGATGGTTCTCTGATGACTCTTGCGGAGCGCGGAAGAAATAAGTTGCGCCGCCGAGGGTGAAATCACCGAGCTGCGCACCGTGTCCATAAGTAAGTGTTCCTGTGACCGCCTCCCCACTTAGGAGAGTTAGAGAAAAGGTGGCGTTCGGATGGTCATCGTTGAGGTCTTCGTTAAAATCCTCCAGATCATCAGCATCCTGTCCGTGATCATCGCCGATATCGTGACCGGGAGGGTCATCGGCGCCGTTCTTGTCCGTCGCAGGCGCAGTGACTGCGGCCGCCTTTTTCGGGAGCGTGACCAAGCCGAATCCACCGAGAACGGTGCTGCCATCGGCCGCGATAAAAAAGATGCGATTCTGCGAGTCGATCACGATTTTCACGTCGAAGCTGCTCCCATCCGCCGCGCTCGCCGTCCCGGTAAAATGTCCGGAGATGTCATCGCTGGGGCCAAAGGTTGGAGCCCGGCTGGCGGTTACCGTCTGCCCCGCGACAGTCGCGGTAATAGAGTCATCATTCGACTTGGACGAGTCGTCATCGTGAATCGACCCGCTGATTGTGGCGCCGGTGCTTGAAACAACGCTAAACGAGCTGTCGTCCGCGATGTCGCCACCGGCGAAACTCGCCACGCTCGTCGCCACATTAAAGACATAGACTGATAAGGCATGATTACCCTGGATGAAGAAGACCGCTTTGCCGCCGACGGCAAGATCCGCCTCAAAGAATCCACGATGGCTTTCCTCCGCACGCCCCGGCGCTGCGAAAGCGAGCAGCAAACCGAGGATCAACGATAACTGACTTAGTGTTTTTTTCGTAACTTGGTGGAGCGAAAATAGGAGCCTTATGGATGCGGATGCGAATCGGGAAAGGTTTCACGGTTGTAACCTGTGCTGCTCGTTAGGCGCGATGTAGCGCGGGTCTCTGACCCGCAAGGCGGCGCGACCGCGTGCCGGCTCGCGACGCGGGTGAGACACCCGCCATACACGCAACCGATCCGCGCCTGCACGCCATGCAACCGAGCGGCCGCCACGGGATCGAAACCGTGGAGACGCCGCTGCCGGTTTCCCGCGAGTTACGCGGTTTTCTCCGGCTACAGCTTCTGCGAATAAAGACTCAGCGGAACTCGAAGCAAAGCCGCCGCCTCGAAAATCAATGGTTCGTCGGGAGAGCGAACATGGCGCGTCCATAAATCGTGGCCGATGCTTTTCGCTGCGGCCGCCCAATCGACTGTCACCAGATCAATGATTGTATCGTCGAACTTCCCGAACGGCGCACTAATTGGGCCGTCGAGAAGAGCCAGTGGAGCGCCCTGTGCGAGCTGACCCAGCGCCTCTGGCGCATTCATCGACCAATGCACCGCCGCCGCCTGTGATACGATGATTCCGCACAACGGCGCTGCTGTCAGCCGCTTGGTAAACTCCTTAAGAGGGCGGGTGCCAGGGGTGACAAACTCGGCGACAATCTCTAAATCCTCCAGAGTCCGGCCGATCTTCTCTTCATCCGCTGATGATCGCCACGGCCCGACGACTACTTTTACCGTTGTGATCGCCTGCTTTTTCCATGCGCGCACGATTTCACTCAATGCGAGCTGCCTTCGCACAATATAGTCGCAGCCAATATTGGGTAAGCCGCTGCCGCGAATCGCGATGATGGCGATACCCATATCATGCAGTCGCGCTGCTACCTCTCGGGATACTTTCTCCGGGCAATACCATATCACTGCGTCCGGATGCGATTCCTTGAGATGGCCGGCGATATCGCCTGCGCTTTCACCCATTTCGAAGAATGTTCGAGTGGCGGCGAAGTTACGGGTTCGCATTTCCAGACAAAGGAGCGTGACGAACGTTCGATAATCCTGGTGGTTTAAGAAACGGGAGAGCGAGCAAGCAATCGCGACGACACCATGAACGTCGGTCACGCGCCTTGAGTTCCACCCCGCGAGAAGCGTTTCTGAGCCGCGGATTGGCCTGAGAATGCCTTCCTCTTCCAGTTGCTGATAAATTTTCCATCCTAACGACAGTGGGATTCCGTACTTCTGCGCTACTTCCCGCAGTGGATAAAAAGGTTGCGATTCCGGTCTCTGACTCGACAGGGCTACATCGCGCAGGAGTGCCAGGAGGCGCTCGGTTTTATTATCCGCCGGCCGGAAAAGAGGTCGTTTCGGAAGGGGGCGAATCTGGTGGGTGGCTTTCTTTCGAGACATGCAGTGTGGGTTCTGCCCTCGCGGGGATTAATGTTCTCAATCTGTTTTTGAGTGTTCTCAATCTGTCTGTCTAGTCGCAAAACAGCGAGGCGAATAAAAAGGCGTCATGAAATCGTCCGTAGTTCTCGCTGGGCTGGCATTTCTTGCCGGCATCTTCTTTTCTCCTATCCCGCGCCTCTCGGCACAGGTCCCGTCGGGAGTGGATCCCCAACTAATGGGTCAGTCCGGGGACGGTCCGGTCGTGGTCATCGGTTTTGCCAATGGAAGTTCGATAATAGCGACGGCGGAGCGAGGCCTCTCCGGAGTCGTCGGACTCCAGGCGCATCAGACGGTTAGTCTGCAATTAAGCTTCCCCGCAAATTTTGCCGGCCAGCCGATCGTGGCGGAATCCTTGGATGGTGGAATCTTGAGAGCGAACCAGCCCGCCGCGACCGTCAACAGCGACGGCTCGGTGAACCTCACCTTCGAAGGCGGCGCGCTTCCGGGCCTCAACCGAGTTGCTCTCCACGCCGGAGGGAACATCTCAGTACTGCGCTTTTGGGTGATTGATCCCAGGAACTCGACGACGCACCCGCCTCTTCTCTCCTCTACGCGATAAAAACATCCCACTCCTGATATCCCATCCTTCCACACCATGAAAACCAGACTCCTTGCCTTCCGCTCCATGAATATGAAAGCGGCGTCCCTTGCCGCCCTTGCCCTTGGTTTCCTCCCGCTCTCTATCCTCCAAGCCCAGGTCGGAGACGATAATCCAACCGGACCTGCTGGAATGTTCAATGGTAATATTACTACTGGGTGTTCCTATGATCCCTACACCTCAAACGCCATGCGCGTTGCCACGGACATGGTTATCTCGGGCGCCGTCGGGGATTCTCCGCTGGCCTTTACTCGCATCGCTAATACTCGGAACAGCCCACTCAATGTCGGCTTTGGCTTCGCCGGAAGCTGGCGCCATTCCTATTCCTGGCGTATGACCGATGAGCCAAGCGTCTATGGCATCTCGAACACTCCGCCGACCTCCTACACCGTCAACTATCCAGATGGACGGGTTATTACATTTGTCGCCGCGGCCGCTGGTTCTCCCGCTAAGAACGCCGGCGAAACCTTTTTCCGCGGGCCCATCGGTCTGTCCGAGCGCTTTCAGCCCTTAAACTTGACGTCGAATCTCGCTTACCTCGTGATGGTCGACGGCAGCAACGTCGAATTCAAGGCAACCCAATATTATACCGGCAGCTATTATTATCGGAGGTACGTTGCGCAGGCCATGATCGATCGGCACGGGCTGCGGACGACCCTTTCCTACAACGTGGATGGGACATTGTAC
>JACDGM010000183.1 GCA_013815325.1 Chthoniobacterales bacterium | reverse complement strand
CGGGGGCTTCCGATGAGGGCTACTATAAGTGGAAAGGTGATACCCGCATCGACTGGGCTTGGAAGGGCTTCGATATCCTGACCACGGTCCGCTACACCGATGGTTTCCATGAGCAAAAGACGGACGCCACTGGGGATATCCTGATTCCACACTATGTTAGTCAGACCTTCTTCTTCGATGTCCAGGGCTCCTACGATTTCGGCGCCCTCGTGCCCAAAATTGAGGATCATCCCGTCCCGGGATATTCGAAGGATGGCAAAAGCTCAGCCTCCGGCAAGGAAGGGCCAGCGCCCGGCCCGACCTCTGAGAGCGACTATGGTCTTTTCACCTGGCAGCGCCTGCTGCAGGGTACGACCCTTACTCTGGGCTGTAATAACGTCTTCGGGCAGGACCCGCCCGACGCCTTCGGGCAAGGTGGAAACGCGGTCGGTTATCCCGGCTTCACTTACGATGCCACCGGCCGGTTCGTTTACGTGCGCCTAACGAAGAAGTTTTAGAAGCGGTATCGCCTAACCCGGACCGGCCTCCACGCGGACCAACCTGGACGCGCGGAAGCGCGTCCCTCCGGAGGGACATGCCCCCGCCTCCGCCTTGGACGGGCTACGCCGTGGCGAGTCCGCATGTCCAGGTTCTGCTGCGTCGATTTGCCCGCGCGCCTGACCGGCTCTAAGCTGAGGCATGAAAACGCTGCTCCCAGTAGGCGCGATCGTCCTCATCCTCGGGGGAAGCGCACTCGCCGATCCGGCGGTCAACCAGACGGTGCGATCCAGGCGAAAGATCGAGGGAAAGGCGGTTTTCGTAACTGGTTCGCTGATTCCGAAACGCATCCAGTTGGAGCGGATCTGCACGAGCACTGTCTCGCCCATTCGAATTATCGACCGAGGCGAGATCGACGGCACGGGGCGCTTTACGACTCTAGGCGCTTTGATCAACGAGCCGGCGGTCCGTTTCGGGGGTCATTAACTACCCCGCTCGCGAATTTGAAACTCCGCCGGCTTTCGGCTGATCGCGGAAGGATTCCAGCGATTGTTGCGGCGCCTTCTCATAACCGTCTGGCCTAACGACCAAAGCCCTCATGAATTCCAAATACGACGTCGTTATCCTTGGAGCCGGTCACAACGGCCTCGTTGCTGCGACTTACCTGGCGCGCGCCGGACTGAGCGTGCTGCTCTTGGAGAAGAACGATTACATCGGCGGCGCCACGACATCGCAGAAGGTCTTCCCGGATTATGACGCCAGCCTCTCGCGCTATTCTTATCTCGTTAGTCTTTTTCCAGAAAAAATCATTCGCGATCTGGGCCTGGACCTCGAGCTCCGCCGGCGCACGACCGGCTCATTCACGCCTTACGAGCAGGATGGTCGCCACGATGGCCTCCTCTTGAGTAACGTCTCCGACGAAACCAGCCGTGCCTCCGTCGTCGCCTTGACTGGAAGCGATCGCGAGTTCGAGCAGATGAAACGGTTTTACGGATTATCTCGCATCTTCGCCGAGCGAGTCTGGGATACGCTGCTGGAGCCACTCGTCGCGCGAGAAGATTTGCGGCGCCGGTTCGACACGGATGCGACAAGTCGCGAGGCCTGGCGCAGCCTCGCTGAAGAGCCGCTCGGGATCGCGCTCGAGCGCTATCTCGACAACGATTTACTCCGCGGTCTCGTTTTTACCGATGCGAAGATCGGCGTCTTCACCCACCCGCACGATCCGACACTGTTACAGAATCGCTGTTTTCTCTATCACCTCATCGGCAACAAGACCGGCGAATGGAAAGTGCCGGTTGGAGGGATGGGCGCGGTGGCGCGGAAACTCGAGGACGCTGCAGGCGCGAGCGGCGCCGAGATCATGACTCGAGTCGAGATTCGCGCTCTCGAAGTCACGCAAAAAACGCGGAGCGTTGAGTTCGAGCACGAGGGCGAGGTGCAGAGAGTCGAGGCGCGGTTTCTGCTCGTAAACTTTGGTTTGAACGTGCTCTCAAAGTTACTCGGCAAGACTTATGAACCGGATAAGACCGACGAGGGCTCAGTCTTCAAAATCAACCTGCTCTTGCGACGGTTGCCGACGTTGAAAGCGACTCGGTATCCAGCCAATGAAGCCTTCCGCGGGACCTTTCACATCGACGAAGGCTACACGGAAATGAGCCTGAGCTACGAACAAGCCTTGGCCGGTCGCCTGCCGGACAAGCTGCCGTCGGAGGTTTATTGCCACACGCTTACGGACGGCAGCATCCTCTCAACGGAACTGCGCGCACAGGGCTTTCACACTCTGACCCTCTTCGGCATCGATACGCCGTGGTCTCTGTTTGCTGGCGACAACAAGGCGGTGTCGCAACGGGCGGAGCGGAAATTCCTTGACGGAATCAACCGCAGACTGGCCGAGCCGCTGGAAGATTGCCTCGCCGTGGCGCGTGACGGCAGTCTTTGCCTCGAAAGCAAAAGTCCTGTCGACATCGAGGACTCGTTAGGCCTTTTTCACGGCAACATTTTTCAATCGGCGCCGACTTTTCCCTTCGCCGCCGGCGCGCACCAGGTCGGCACGTGGGGCGTCGAAACGGAGTTCGAGAATGTTTTTCTCTGCGGCTCGAGCGCGCAACGCGGCGGCGCGGTTAGCGGCATTCCTGGCCACAACGCAGCCAGGAAAGTGTTGGAAATCGTCAGGAGCTAAAAAACCGCGCACGGCCTCATTTTGTGGCCACTGATCTTCATGGAGCACGGCTGTCAGCCTTGCGGGAAGGAGTCGCGTGGCGCACTCAAGCGGCGTCGCGGCGCCCGAGGAATTTGCGCCTAACTAGTCGATGGCGCGAAATAAAGCCCGATGGAGTTTATCACAACCTCCCCGCCCAAGTGTTATGCTTGTTACTGGTGTCCGGACCGCAGGTTGGCCGCAAAAGAGCGACCTCGGGTAAAAGGAGTCGTTCGGATTAGCGCGTACCCGCACTCCGGGAGCGGCCATTGGGGAAATCCGTGGATTGAGATTTTGGTTGGCGAGCGGATCGCTGCGAAAGAGCTATTGATGAAGAGCGTGGTGTAATGGAGTTGAGGCGATTGGTGCGAAGAAGGTCGCCCTCGCGCTTCGGAGAGCGAATCGTCTACAGACGCCCGTTCCGCCGCTACGAGCTGATGCGCATCGGCATCAGGACGTAGAGGAAGGGGCTCTGGATCTTAATCACGCCCGGGCTCATCTCGTCGATCAGGTCGAGAAAGACTTCGTCTTCAGCCAGGTTGCGGAGCGGGGCCATGAGAAACTCGGGATTGAAGGCGATCGAAAATTCGCGGCCTTTGTAGGCGACCGGAAGCGCTTCCCGGGCTTCGCCGACTTCGGGCGTGTTCGCGGTGATGTCGATGTTGTTCTTGGTGAAATTCAGTTTGATCGAGTTCGACTTGTCGCTCGCGAGGAGCGAGACGCGCTTCAGCGAGTTGAGAAAAGTTTCGCGCTCGAGCGTGACGCGTTCCTTCA
>JACDGM010000005.1 GCA_013815325.1 Chthoniobacterales bacterium | reverse complement strand
CGTTTCGCCGCAACACGGTTATGCACCGATAACGCCGCCATGATCGCCTTCGCCGCGATGCTCCATCTGGAGCGGGGCGAGGCCACTCCCCTAACGACGGAGATCGATCCCAATCTCGCGCTCGCATGAAGCGTTTCCGGGGAGCGCACACGTCTCGTGTGCTGGTCGCGTTGTTCGAGCGCGACGAACTTTCATCGCAGTGCACAATGAGAAGAAATTGGCGTGCAAGGAAAGTTCGCGACGGTGAAACACCGTCGCCAGCACGCGAGACGCGTGCGCTCCCCAGAGGATCAGTATTCGCGCTCGAGCAGGTGATTCGCGAGCGCGTGCAATGTGTCCGCTTTCTTGCCTAACGGCTGCAACGCCTCATGTGCCTGCCGCGTCAGCCGGCCGGCTTCGGCGCGCGATTTGTCCAGGCCGATCACGGCGGGATACGTCGCCTTCTGCGCCGCCGCGTCTTTGCCGGCGCTCTTACCGAGCTTCTCGCTCGTCTGGGTGACGTCGAGAACGTCGTCGATCACCTGAAAGGCGAGCCCGAGCGCCCGACCGAAATCACTCATCGCGCTGAGCTGCGTCGGCGTGGCATTCGCGCTCATGGCGCCGAGGCGGACCGCGGTCGTGAGGAGTGCGGCGGTCTTGTTTTCGTGAATATAACGAAGCTGCGCGCGGCTACTCGGCCGGCCTTCGCCTTCGAGGTCGGCGACCTGTCCGGCGATGAGTTTGCGGCTGCCCGCCGCGGCGGAAATTTCGAGCAAAATTTCGCGAAGATCATAGCGTGGCCAGGCTTCTGCCTGGGCCGCGATCTCGAAAGCGATCGTGAGCAGCGCGTCGCCCGCGAGGATCGCGATGCCTTCGCCGAAGACTTTGTGGCAGGTCGCGCGACCGCGGCGGAAATCATCGTTATCCATGCTCGGGAGGTCATCGTGGATGAGCGAATAGGTATGGATGCACTCGAGTGCGCAAGCCAGCGGCATCGCGCTTTCCGTTAGGCCGGAGCACGCCTCGGCGGCGTCGAGACAAAGAATTGGCCGCAAACGCTTCCCGCCGGCGAATAGCGAGTAGCGCATCGCGCGATGAATCGTGGCGGGCTTGACCGAAGCTTTTGGCAGGAAACGATCAAGCGCGCGATCGACTTCTGTTTGCTGGGTGCGGAGGTAGTTTTGCAAATCCACGTGCCCCGAATCTGGAAAGGTGATTGAGGACTTGCAATCGAAATCACGCCACGCGCGTCTTTACAAGCAGAAACCCTTGCTTCGTCCTTACGGCACGACCGTGAGGGTGAGGTCATTCCCGTCGCCACCTTCGTAAGTGACTTCGAAGGTGTTATTGCCCGCGCTGAAACTAGAATGATCGGGTAAGTTGGCGAAGGTGCCGGCAATGGGCGTCGCGGCCGTATTACTGATCGCTGTGAAGACGGTGCCTGCGCTGAGCTTGCCCGCTCCCACTCCAACGGAAGAAAAGAGTGCGCTGCTCTCAACACTAACTCCGTCGGCGACTACCTTAGCTGCCTCGGCCCTCTTAAAGCTTAACCTGTAGGTATAAGTAGCGTCCGTTTTGAAAGTCAGCGTGCTCTGGATGGTGAGGGTGCCAGGTCTGCGTCCCTTGTTTCCGGGTGCCAGGAAGGCGCCGGTTCCCACCGTCACGGCCCCCGCGATTACGCCTCTGCCTCGGAGAGTGCCGCCATTGATAAGCACCGCGCCGCTTCCCGTACCGGAACCAGCAGTGTTGTTAATAGTTAGTTCCCCGTTACTAAGGACGGTGCCGCCGGTGTAGAGATTCGCTCCGCCAAGAGTTAGCGTACCCGTCCCGACCTTGGTCAATGAGCCGCCTGTGCCGCCCTGCAGACCTCCATCTTGAATCAAGCCTGAGAAAACGGTGGAGAGTGAGTTAGTGCCAACAGTCAGGTTGTTTTTTCCCAAGAACACGTAGCTATCTCCTTCGAGTGAGCCGATCGTTAGGCCAGGAGCGTCGTGCGGGCTAATGTCAATCTGGCCAAACCCGAAGATCTCCACGCGCGACGTCTCGCCCATGGACTTATTCGAGAACTCAATGGAACCACCGTTGGCAATCAGTGAGGAATTGCCCGCAGTCGCAGCATCCAGAAACTCCGTCGTCGCGCCGGCGTAGCTGATGACGCTACTAGCGCCTGCGGTAGACCTATTGTGAAATCCGGTAAGGCCGCCGAAGGTGCTGCCGCCTGTGGGTTTCTCGTTGATGAGTGTGCCATTGGCCGCAGTGGAGTCGTCGAAGAAGCTCGTTGCGCCTCCGGATATACCAGGTGCAGTGCCGTTATTGATGACGGTTGCATTCCCCGCACTCGATCTGTCAAAAAAGTCCATGACGCCGCCACCGCCATTTGTGAAGACAATTTCACTTCCAGCTGTCGCGTTCTGCAAAAACTGTATCAAGCCAGTACCCACTTGGGTATGCACAAAGTTCTGCGCGACCCCTGAATTGTTCGTGATGCCCGCGCCGCTGATGATCAGGCCGGAGGAAGCGCCGATGGATATCGTGAACGCGCTCGCACCGGCATTAAATGCGATACTAGCGACTTGAATTCCACTGGAGATAGAGATGTCCCTCGTACTGGAAAGGTCGAACGTCGCCGAGTCGGCTGGGCCGTTAGGAATGGTCGCGGGCGTCCAGTTCGCAGCGGTGCTCCAGTCGCTAGTGATTGGATTTAGATTCCACGTCGCACTGCTGGCCTCCGTGCTCTGGATCCAGGGAATAAGGAACAAACCGGATGCCAAACTCGCCGTACAGGCAAACGTGACTAAGCGGGAAAGCAAGAGCGAGTTGTATTTGATGGGTTCTGCAGTCATAAATTACTCACCACTAAACTTTTTCTCTTTCGATCTTCTCTATAGTGTTGGACTTGGGGAGCAAGTAGGGGTGGGCGGGGCTGGAGGTGTCGGCAATTGCGCATGAGAAATTGAGATAGGCGCGAACAGCGCTGAGAACAATGCAGAAGCGAAGAGGGCCCCAAAAGAGGCGGCGTTCTTGCAGTTCATTTGCGTATTGTATTCTCCTTCGCGCCCAGATGTAAGAGTTTTTTCGGATTGTGGATTTCATTTTCTCCCCCAGGCAGCTTCCCCTTCGAAATACCCGGACTACGCAAAGCACGTGCCACCGGCATCCTTTCGTTATCGGGCACCGCCCCAGCAAGCACCCCAAGATGGAGATGATTCGGCCGGCGACCTTCCAGCCTGCCCGATTCCACCAGCCGGCTGGAAGCCCGCTGTCCGAGTCAGGCTGCAAGCCCGGCCTCCGGCACTAGCCGCCCACCGCTTGGTAGTGACCAAGACCGCGTTTCCACATCAGATTTGCCGCCGCCCACATAGCGAGCAGCCAGCCGCATTGGATGGCGAGCGCGCCAAACATTTCCGCGCCGCGCACGCGGCCCTGGAAGATCGCGATCGGACAAAACAACTCGTAGTAAAAAGGCAGCCACTTCATCACCGCCTGGATGGCGGGCGGCATAATGTCGAGCGGGAACATCTGGCCGCCGAGGAAATATTCGAAGCTGTAGACGATGAAGACGATCGTCGATATTTCGAGAATCCAAAAGGCCATCATGGAAAGCGCGTAGGTCAGGAAAAATTGAATGAAAGCCGACATGAGGAGCGAAGCGCTCGCGCAAAGCCAGACCAGCGGGTCGTTAGGCAAAGCGATGTAACGCTGGAAATAAAAGAAGATCGCCGCGATCGGCAGGATCGTGACCAACGTGTAGACAAGCCGCCCGCTCAGGAAAATGCTGAAGCGATACCCGAGGTAGTTTACCGGCTTGGTGAGGAAGGAATTGATCTGACCCTCGCGAATGTCGGCGGCGATCTGCCATTCGTCCTCGGTCGGAGTGACCAGGTTGCTGACGAGAATCGTGAGCAGATAATAGTAAACCATCGAGCCGTAGTCGTAGCCGCGGAGGCCTCCGCCGCTTTCGTGAAAGACGGCGCGCCAGAGGAAAATCGTCCCGACGAGTGGGATGATGCCGAAAACCGCGCGCAGCAGATAATTCCAGCGATAGACGAAGGTGTTCTGAATTCCGAGGTTGAAGGCGGTGAGGTATTTTTGCGGCTGCATCATCGGCGGGTAAGGAAGTAAAGTCGGTCGCCGCCTTTTTGTCATCCCGAGCGTAGCGAGGGACCTCACGAGCGTGGTGCGGCGCGCCTGCTAGAACCAAACCCCGCGCGTTCCTCGCCGCGTCCCTCCCGTCTGCGCGGCTCGGGATGACAACGCGCACGCGTGGACGCAACTCATAAGGCTAAAATCAGGGCCGGCTGGGCAGCCGGCGCAGCTGCCTGTTCTGCCAGCCCGCCATGAAGGAGCGCGCAGAGTGCACCGATCAAAGCCATGTACATGTCTTCCGCGTGTCCCAGATGTCGCCTGGAGTGGCGATAAATTCCATTGCGGCTGAGCCCGAGGCCAGCGGCGTCCACCATTCCATCAGCTCGTAAAATGCGCTGATTCCGAGACAAACAAAGAGCCCGATCGCGACATCCAGCCGCGTGAGCGGATCACCTCGCGACGGATGAAAAGCTCGCGCGCGATCAGCGCCGGGACAAAGCCCTCTGCGAAATGTCCCAGCCGATCGGCGCCGACGATGCCGGGAATGATTTCGAACTACAGGTGAGACGATCGCAGGGACGCCATGCCGAACAAGCGAAGACGAGCGCCGTGGCGCGAGCAGCAGAAGATGAAGCGGCGAGATGCGCGAGTTCATTTTGCGGCCAACTCGACGGCCAGGCGGATGGCGGCGATCATGCTGTCGGGACGCGCGATGCCTTTACCGGCGATCTCGAAAGCGGTGCCGTGGTCGGGACTGGTTCGTGGGAACGGAAGGCCGAGCGTCACATTCACCCCCTCATGAAAGGCGTGCAGCTTGAGCGGGATCAAGCCTTGATCGTGATACATGCAAAGGACGGCATCGAACTCGCCCGAGACGGCGCGATGAAAAACCGTGTCGGCTGAGAAAGGGCCGGTGAAGAGGGTTGATGGTTCATCGTTCATGGGTGATCGCTGATTCAGTTGCGCGATTGCGGGGGCGATAATTTCAATTTCTTCGCGGCCGAGCGCGCCCGATTCGCCGGCATGGGGATTGAGACCGGCGACGGCGATCCGACTTTGGCCGCGTTTGGCGAGGAATTCCGCGAGCAGTTCGCCGACGCGCAAGATCTCGGGTGTGCGCAGGCTGTTCGCGACGTCACCCAGCGGGATGTGGGTCGTGACGAGCGCGACGGTGAGACCGCCGCCGGTGAGGAGCATGGCGAAATTCTCGACTCCGCAGCGTGCCGCGAAGAATTCTGTTTGACCGGGAAACGCAAAGCCTGTGGCGTACATCCGGGCTTTGTGAATCGGTCCGGTCACGACCGCATCGAGCTGGCCTTTGAGCGCGCGACTGACCGCGTTCTCCAGCGCGACTCGAGCGGCCTCCGCGCTTTCGGGGGTTGGCGTCCCTAACAAGAAGCCAATCGCCTCACCTACCACTTCGTAATCGGCGCCCTCCGGCAACTGGCCTGACGCGAGTGCCGCAGCGATGATTTCCGGCCCAATCCCAGCCGGATCGCCAAGGGTGATGCCGATGCGCACGCGCATCGGGAGCCATCAACCATCAGCCATCAACCATCAACAGTTTAAAACGTCTTGATGAAAGCCTTTGAACGCAGACTGGCGATCCAGTGTTCCTGCAACTGCTGCGCTTGCTCCTGGCGCAGGCGACTTTCGATGTCGGCGCGCACACCCTTGAGCGGCTTGAGATCGCCGCCCTGCCGCGCTTCGACTTTCAAGATGTAATAGTTATTCGCCAGGCTCACGATCTTGCTGATCTCGCCGGGCTTGAGTTTGAAGGCCACTTCGGTGAGCGGCGCGGAAAGCGTCTTATCATCGACCCAACCCCAGTCGCCGCCGAGATCGCGTGTGCTGTCCTCAGAATACATCTGCGCCATTTTGTCGAAATCCGCCCCGGTAATGAGCTTGCCGCGGATTTCTTCGGCCATCGTTTTCTGCGGGTCGTCCGCCCCGGCGTCGGCTTTGCCCGGGATCATGATCATGCGCAACTTCACCTGCGCCTTAGTCGCGAAGAGCTCCCGATGCTGCCGGTAATATTCGTCCACCTTCGACGGCGGAACGAGCAGGTTCGACTTCACGTTTTTCGAGCGCATCGCTTGCACGATAATTTTTTCTCGCTCGAGGGTTTTGAATTTCGAGATGGAGTAATTCTGCGCCTCCATCGTTTTGATGAAGGCATTGCGATCGCCGCCGAAGGAATCGCGGATCACGTCCTTCACGCGCTCGTCCACGAAGAATCCCGGGATATCCAGTTTGTCCTTATCAAATTGCTGGATGATGAGCTGTCGATCGATCAAATCCTGCAAGGCCGACTTGCGCAGGGCGATGATTTTTTTTGCCAACTCGTCGCCGGAATATTGGGAGCGCAGGAGACGCTCGCGCGGCTCTACAAGCTGGCGCACCTCGGAGTAGGTGATGACGTCGTTGTTCACGATGGCGGCGATACCGTTAACGGATTCGGCGCCATGTGTGGGCGAGGCTGCGGCCGCGACTGCGAGAAAAACCGAGGCGATAAACCCGATCGCCGGGTGCCGGCAAAGGCTCAGAGTTGCTTTATTAAATGCCATATCTCGGAGAGTTGGAGATCGATGCTACTGGAAGTTAAACGGGGAAATTTGCCCCCGACAAGGATAAAGTCGCCGCGGCGGCTCAGCATCAATTTGCTGTCGCGCACCTCGACCCGGCTGACTCGGGCGCGGGCGGCGGAAAGCTTGACTTCGCAGAGGAGGACGAGATTGTCAACCGCTGGCGGCTGCGGACCGAAGCGATCGCGCCAGTCGCGACGGAGGCGATGGAGTTGCTCCTGGGTCGTGATCTCGGCGAGCGCGCGGTAGGCCTGAATGCGCAGCGCGGCATCGCTAATGTAGCTCGTCGGAATGAACGCGGGGACGAGCTTTCCGGGTCCGGCGGCGAGGAATTCACCCTCATTGGCGGCGAGGAAATCGAGCCGCACTTCCACTTCGAGGCGGGGGCGAAGTTTGTCGCCTTTGAGCTGCGCGACTGCCTGCTTTAGCAGCTGACAGTAAAGGTCGAAACCAACCGCGATGATGTGGCCGCTCTGCGCGGTGCCGAGGATGCTGCCCGCGCCGCGAATCTCGAGGTCGCGCATGGCGATGCGAAAGCCCGCGCCTAACGAGCTGTATTGTTTGATCGCGTTGATCCGTTTGCGCGCCGCGCCGATCGTCATCATCTCGCGCGGGAGGAGGAGGTAGGCGTAGGCTTTGTGCTCGGCGCGCCCGACCCGCCCGCGCAATTGGTAGAGATCGGCGAGTCCGAAGCGATCGGCGCGATCGATGATGATGGTGTTGGCGTTCGGAATATCGAGACCGCTCTCGATGATCGTGGTGCAAACAAGGACATCGATTTTGCCGGCCACGAAACGCTGCATGACGTCTTCGAGTTCGTCCGCGCTCATCTGGCCGTGGCCGAATTCGACCCGCGCTTCCGGACAGAGCTCGACAATCCGATCGCGCACTTTCTCGATCGACAGGACGCGATTGTGGAGGAAATAAACCTGGCCCTGGCGCTCCAGCTCGCGGTTGATCGCGTCGCGGATGATGCGCTCGTCGTAGCCCGCGACCACGGTCTCGACCGGGAGGCGATTGAGCGGCGGCGTCTCGATCGTCGACATGTCTTTGACACCGACTAACGACAAGTAAAGCGTGCGCGGGATGGGCGTGGCGGACAGCGTGAGCACGTCGACAAGCTTGAAGAGATCCTTAAATTTTTCCTTGTGCAGGACGCCGAAGCGCTGCTCTTCATCGATCACGACGAGGCCGAGGTCTTTGAAAACAACGTCACCGGAAATGAGCCGGTGCGTGCCGATGACGACGTCGACGCTGCCGTCGCGAAGTTGCTCGAGGACCTGGCGCTGCTCGGCGTGCGAGCGGAAGCGGCTGAGCATCTCGATGCGCACCGGGTAGTCGAGCATGCGCTGGCGAAAGGTCTCGAAATGCTGCTGCGCGAGCACTGTGGTTGGCGTGAGGACGGCGACTTGTTTACCTTCCATCACCGACTTGAAAGCGGCGCGGATTGCGACCTCAGTTTTGCCAAAGCCAACGTCGCCGCAGATGAGGCGATCCATCGAGCGCGGCGCTTCCATGTCATGTTTTGTATCGACGATGGCTTTGAGCTGGTCGGGCGTTTCGCGAAAGGGAAAGGAATGTTCGAACTCCAACTGCCATTTCGTGTCAGGACCGAAGACATGGCCGGTTTGGGTTTCGCGCTCGGCCTGCAGCGCGAGCATTTTGCCGGCGTAATCGAAGATGGAAGCCGCCGCGTTTTTGCGCGCGCGCGACCATTTCGCGTCGGCTAACGAACCGAGCGGCGGCGATTTTTTTCCGACCCCGACGTAGCGCGAGACCAGGAAGGATTGCTCGAGCGGGACGTAAAGTTTCGCCTCGTCAGCGAACTCGAGCGCGAGGACTTCGGGTGACGGTGTAGAGGTGGGCGTGTCGGCCGCTTCGGCGCCGCTGTTCGAATCGGCCAGCCGCTCCCCAGCGGCCGACAGGCCCGCCTCTACATTTCCCAGCCTCGTTAGGCCGAGGAAGCGGCCGATGCCGTGTTCGAGGTGGACGACGAGATCGTCTTCGTGCAGTTCACTGAAATCGATCTGGGCGCGGTGCGCGCCGAATTTCGTCGTGCGCTGCAGGCGGCGCCGTCCGTGGGTAGGCGCGCGGCCGAAAAGTTCCGCCGCGGCGAGCACGACAAGGTTTGCGGCTGGAAAACAGAAGCCGCGCGGAAGCGTGCCTTCAATCAGCTCGAGGCCGCTGGTTTTCATTTTCGCGTCCGCCATGATTTCGCGGAAGCGCTCGATCTCGCCTTCGGTCTGGAAGTAAATCGCGATCCGCGCGCTGTTTTCTTGCCAACTCGTTAGGCGGCTGAAGAATTGCTGGCGCTTCGCTTCCGCAATGATGAATTCGCCGGCGTCGAATTCCCCGATCTCGCAATCGACAAACGCGCCGGAGAAATCCTCTTCGCCGGCATCGCTGGGTCCGAGCCAGCCTTCACTGATCACGATCGCCGCGTCGTGTTCTTCGTCTTCCGGCTCGATCGCAATCTGAAGATGATCCTTCGCCAGGTGATCGCGCACCTTTCCGCTCTGATCATCCGCCGCGCCTAACAACAGCTCGACCGCCGGCAGGTGGCCGACCGACGTTTGCGTATCGAGATCGAACTCGCGCAGCGATTCAATTTCGTCGCCAAAAAATTCCGCCCGAATGGGCAGTTGCGCCTGCCACGAGTAAACGTCGAGAATCCCGCCGCGGACGGCGAATTGCCCGCGCGTCGTGACTTGCGGCGCGCGTTCATAGCCAGCTTGGCCTAACGACTCGACGACGCGCTCGAGCCGTTCCCTCGTGCCACGCTGAAGACGAAGCGCAGCCGCGCGCAAAGCGCCGCGCGGCGGGGCGGGTTGATCCAGGCTGGCGCGCGTCGCGACGATGACGTGGCGTTGCTTGCCTTCGAGCCGACTGAGGAGCGCGAGCCGTTCCGCCGCGATTTCCTGATCGGGTAAAATGTTTTCGATCGCGAGGAACTCTGCTTCCGGGAGGAAAAGCGCGTCGGGGAGCCAGTTAATCAGAGTCTCATAGAGCAGTTCCTGCCGGCGCACGCTCGGACAAATCGCCCAGAGCGTCGGTTCCACCTCCCTCGCGATCGCAGCCACGAGAAAGGCCTGCGCCGACTCGATGACGTGGGAAAAGCCAACGGACGGTTCTCCGGATTGCAGAGCGCGCAGTTGCTCCGCGATCGGCGCACTGCGCGCGACGGCGCCGAGCAGTTCCCCGCCTAACGAGTCCGCCACGTCCTCAAACGTCCCGCCCGACCGCGGCGGCGACGGCGCGAATTCGCCTAACGAGGTCCTGGAAAACTTCCGGCACGAGGGCCTGGTCGCCATCGCTGCGCGCCCGTTCCGGATCGTCGTGCACCTCGATCATCAAGGCATCGGCGCCGGCGGCGACCGCGGCGAGCGCCATCTGCGGGATGTAATCGCGCAGCCCGATTCCGTGAGTCGGATCGACCACCACCGGCAGCCGCGTTTTTGCTTTCAAAATCGGGACGGCATTGAGGTCGAGGGTACTGCGCGTCATCGTCTCGTAGGTCCGGATGCCGCGTTCGCAGAGGAGGACGTTCGGGTTGCCTTCGCTCAGGATGTATTCGGCGCTCATGAGCAGCTCGTTGATGGTGGCGCTGAGGCCGCGTTTCAAGAGCACTGGCAGGCGGCTTCGCCCGACTTCTTTCAACAAGGAAAAGTTCTGCATGTTGCGCGCGCCGATCTGGAGGCAATCGGCGTATTTTTCGATCACCGCGAGATCGCGCGTGTCCATGATTTCGGTAATGATCGGGAGGCCGGTCTCCGCGCGCGTCTCGGCGAGGAAACGCAGCCCATCTTCGCCCAAACCCTGGAAACTGTAGGGCGAGGTGCGCGGCTTAAAGGCGCCGCCGCGCAGGACACGAGCACCCGCGTTTTTCACAGAGATCGCGATGGACAGGAGTTGCTCCTTGCTCTCGACCGAACAGGGGCCAGAGATGAGAACAACTTTCTGGCCCGTGCCAATGGGGACGCCGCCGATCCTCACCGGCGGCGGCGCGGCGCCATTGGGCGCGACGAGTTTGTAAGGCTTCATCACCGCAAAGACCGACTCCACTCCGGGTATGGCGGCAAGCGGCTTTTCCCGGATCAAATCCTCCGGTCCGATCACGCCGATAACAACCCGATGCGAACCGCGCAGGACTTCGGCCTTCAGTCCGAACTCCTCGACTCGCCCGACGATGTGATCGATCTGCGCGCCGGTGACGGCGGGTTGGGTGATGATGAGCATGGCGCGAAGAGCAGGAGTTTACCCTTTGCGGAATGGCGGGCAACCGCGGGCGTGTCAGCAACGATTCTGGGACGCGATGTCCAGCTTCCAAAATCACTTAGGGCGTGATTTCGACCGGCGTGCCCGACTCCACGGAATTGTAGAAATTCTCGGCCATGAATTCCGGCATGCGAATGCAACCGTGCGAAGCTGGATAGCCTGGCAAATAGCCCGCGTGCATTCCGACGCCGCCGGCGATGCGCATGAAATAAGGCATCGGCGCACCTTTGTAATGAGTGCCGGGTGGCTTCGGATCTAATTCGTTATCGATGTTGGGGACGACCACATTGTCGTTGATGTCGACGTAATCACCGTAGCGGCTTGAGGCGTGCGCGATGTCCTTCTGGCTGATCTTATAGGTGCCGATGGGAGTGTCCTTGCCTTCGCGCCCCGTGGAAAGCTGCGAGATGCCGACGAGCTGACCGGCTTTGTAGAAATAAGCGCGCTGCTCGCCAAGGCTGATCTTGACCGAGGGTTTGCCCGGGACGCCGTCGCCATCCCAATAAGAGACAGTGTCGTTAGGCGCAGTCGAGGCGACAGGTTCGTTTCCATAGACCCCGCCGAGGTATTGAGTCTGCCCGTAGGCCAGGCGGGGATCATCTTCCGCGCAGCCCGCGAAGGTGAAAATAGCGGCAATCGCGAGAAGGAAAGCAAGCCGGGAAAAGGAGCGAAACATAAGGTTTGGGCCAAGGGAAGCGCTTCTAATGCGGTGTCCACTTAAAGTCAAGATGAACGGGGAAGCAGCATCCGGACCGAGCGGCTTGAATTTTGCTTGGATTTGTCGAGACTGGCGCCCATCCCCCGCGACGTGACTGTTTCGCGAATTAAAATATGCCTACCTACGAATACTCGTGCTTGAAGTGCGGCCAGAACTTCGATGCCTCCCAATCGATGCGCGACGAAGCTTTCAAAACCTGCCCGAAGGAACTCTGCCGGCAAAGTAAGTGGGGCAAAGGAAAAATGAAGCGGCTGCTCGGAACAGGCGCAGGGCTGATTTTCAAAGGCTCTGGGTTCTACACCACCGATTATCGCAGCAACTCCTACAAGGAAGGCGCGAAGAAGGACGCGCCTCCCGCAGGAGAGAAGAAAAGCGAAGGGTCCGGCGCCCAGCCGGAGAGCAAGCCAACCGCCCCCACACCGCCGGCGGCGCCGCAGAAGAAAGAGTCGAATTCGTGACGAAACTTGTCTGTCCCGACTGCCGCCACGAGAACGAGCCGGAACGGATTTACTGTCATAACTGCGGCGCCCGATTGGACCGCAGCGCGGTCAAAAAGGAAAAGATCGAGAGCGAAGAAAGCACGCAAGGGACGCACGATCGGCTCAAGAGAATGTTCGATCCGGCGCGCGGCCGCTCGCGAGCCATAGCCACAAAAGTCGTGCAGGTAATCGTTGGCGCGCTTTGTCTGGCGGTGGTCATCCAGATGGTTTTGCCCCCCGATCTACCGCCGGAGGTGAAAAGCGAGTCTTTCGCGCCGATGATCAGCATGGATCTCCTGTCCGCGATCGAGAGTCATAATCCGCCCCGGCTGACCTACAGCCAGGAACAGGTTAATGATTACCTCGTCTCCTCCATTCGCCGCAGTAACAGTCCCGCAAAGGAAGGCTATTTCCCGATCCGTCGCATCTTCATCCAGTTCGAGGAAGGGATCTGCCGGATGCACGTCGCCTACAACTTTTGTGGCCTGACCCTATTCAACAGCTGTTTTTACCAAGTCACCGTGAGCGAGGGAAAAATACAAGCGCTTTGCGAGGGCGGTTATCTCGGCCGGATGCCGATCCACCCTCTGCTCCTGCGCCGCCTCGGTTTTCTTTTTCGCAAGACTTGGGAAACGCTGGACCGCGAGCACAAGCAGATCGCGAAGCTCGCGGGCATCGAGTTTCACCCGCAGTCGGTGACCTTGCTCGTCGCGCGGTAAGCGTCGCGGCCGACCGCGCGCGACCGCACGTTTAGCCGAGACCCATCGTGGAAAGCAGTTGGTCGTCAATCTCGCCATCGACCCGCAGACCGTTGGCCCGCTCGTAACTGCGAATCGCGCGCCGCGTGCCATCGCCGACGACGCCGTCAATCGCACCATGGTAATAACCGGTCCGGCTCAGCTGTTGCTGTACCTGCGCTCCGATCGAAGCTTGATCTTTGCCGTCACTCTCCACCCGATTCCTGCGATCGCGAGGCGTCACCACGCGTCCATCGTAGACTCCCTGGGCGCCGTAACTGTAAGTAGCGGGATAACCATAGTAAGGGGCATAGGGATATCCGTAAGCGTACGGATAGCCATAGCCATAGTAATAAGGATAACCGTAGAAGTAGGGGTAACCAAATCCACCAAAGAAGAAATTCACTCTGCTGCCGCCGAACCCGCCCCGATTGAAGCGATTTCCCCCGCGGAAATTCCCGTTATTCACGGTCCCGCCTCGATTGAATCCTGGCTGCGTGCCGCCGCGGTTCATGCCCGGCTGCACCCCGCCGTGACTCATGCCTTGACCCGCATTTCCGCCGCCGCTCGGTCCACGCCGTTGCGCGTGAGCGGGTGCGGCCAGACCAAGCAACCCCGCGGTCGCGATAGTGACTGCAAGCAATGTTCCTGTTTTCATAGTTTGTTCTTCCTGTTTAACCACCGAAAATATAGCACACCAGATGCATCCCGCGGCTGTTTTCCGCAAAAAAAAGACGCCACTTCCTTCGACTCTCATGCGGGCACAATTATTCATCTTTCTGACTGTTTTTCTTTTTTGCGGCGCGAATCACGCCCAGGGCAGCGTCAAGGTGCATAGCACCAGCACTTCGCGGCAGTTCATCGTCTATGGTACCGAGGTGCGGGTGCGCGGGGCAATGTGCGACCTGGCGGAGCGGACGAAATCAAACCTGCTCCAGGTCCTCGGGCTACGTGACAATTGGAAAACTCCGCTGGTTATCAACCTTGACTACCCGCGGGCCAACCTGCCCGAGATGGCGCCGTCGCGTCTCGATTTCAGCCAGATCGGTTCGGGACTAAAATTGCAGCTCAATTTTCTCGTCACCAGCGATTTCAACGGGCGCGAAGTTCAACGCGAGCTGCTTCGGGCGATCCTGATCGAAATGATTTATCGCGAGCGGACTGACGTCTCTGCCGGGAGCCATTACGCCGTCCCGCCCGATTGGCTGATCGACGGCATTTTGCAGCGCGCGCAGGGTCACGATGGCGATGACGCCGCGCAACTGCTCGAGACTATGCTAGCCGCAGGCAAAATCGCGCGCGTCGAAGAGATCGTTAGGCAACGACGCGATCTGCTCGAGCCGGCCTCGCGCAAAATCCACAATGCCTACTCGATGGCGCTGGTGCAGTTGCTCATCGATTCGCCCAACGGGCGACTGAAGCTTGTGCAATACATCGCCGATCTGGCGGAAGCGCCTAACGATCCCATGGCTGATTTGCGCAGGCATTTCCCGGCCGTCCTCGGGCATTCCTCCGGTAAGTGGTGGTCGCTGAGCGTCGCACGCTTGTCTGCGAGTGATCGTTACGAAATTCTGACAGCCGCCGCGACCGCGAACTGCCTCGACCGGCTGCTGCGCATTTCCATTCCTGGCCCCGATGGCAAAACTCAGGAGTACGCATTGGGCGATTACGCGGCTTTCTTGAAGTTGCCCGCCGGTCGCGGCGCGTTACGGCACTTGAGCCAGGAGTTTCTGGTTCTGGGTTCGCGCGCCCATCCTTCCTACCGATCGATCGCGCAAGAGTATTATGACCTCACGCTGTTGCTCGCGCGTGGCAAGACGAAGCGAATGATCGAGCGGCTCGCGCGCGTTGCCAGCGACCGCGCCGTGGCGGAGCGGCAGGGACACGAGATGGATGATTACATGAATTGGTTCGAAGCCACCCAACTTAAAACCATGAGCGGAGCCTTCTCGGAAATCCTCAAGGCCGCGAGCCCAGCCGAAGAAGCGCCTGCGCGCCGGCGAGATGCGATCTCAGTCTACCTCGATTCTATCGAGGCGAGCCTGTGACGTTGACCCTGTAGAGGTTGGCAAGCTCGGCCCTTGCTTCGCATTCGCGCCGCCCGGAGGGCGGCGTCTACAACTTGTCAGCCTGGGCGCGGAGTTTCTGCTTCAACCCCTCGTGACGCGCGTCCTGGATTTGATCGAGAAACTTGCGTGCTCCTGCCTTGTCGCCACGCTTCAAGCTGACGCGGGCCAGTTGCAGGCAGGCGAAATCTCCCTGTGGCGAAAGCTTGAGCACATGCTTCCAGGCCGCTTCGGCCTCTATCCAGTCGGGATTAGGCAACACAAAAAATGCGTCAGCGTAACCGCGCGCGTATTCGGCGTCGTTAGGCGAAAGCCGGCTCGCCTCGCGGAATTCGGAGAGAGCACGGTGCAAGAGAGCGGCGGTGTCGATCTGCCAGCCCGCGGTCAGGTCGCGGCGCAGGAGGAATTCGACATTCGCGAGATTGTAGTGGTAGGCCGCGACCGCGCTCGCGCCATCGACGGCGCGCTGAAACTGATCGGCAGACTGGACGGCGCGTCCCATTCGCAAATAGGCCCCGCCTAACGAATTGGCGATCGCCGCGTTGGCCGGGTCGAGCAGTTGCGCGAGGCGCCAGTGCGAAATGGCGGTCCGCATTTGCCCGTGATCGGAGAGGAACTCGGCGTAGGCAAGATGCGCGGCCGCCGAGTCGGGCTGCTGCCGCAGTTGCTTTTCAAAAGGCCTCGTGGCGCGTTGCTCCGCGGCATCGAGGGCGCTCTCTTCTGCCCAGGCGTCTCCGCCCAGCGCGCAGAGCAGAATGAACACGAGAGCCGTCCGCATGTCCCACTCTACACGATTTGCTCCCGCCGCGGTTGCTCGTTATCATAGCGCTCGCGCTCGCCCCTCGGAGAGCATCGCCTCTTTTCCATGCAGAAAATCGGATTTGCTGAAGCCCTCGATTCCATCGTCGCAAGCGACGATCGTTTCCAGCGCGACGCCTATGTCTTCCTGCGCGATGCGCTCGACTACACGACGAAGCAGCAAAAAAAAGCGCGCGGCGCGGCCGTCCGCCACGTTGCCGGGCCGGAGTTGCTCGAAGGCGTGCGACTTTACGCGGTGAAGGAGTTTGGACCGATGGCCCTGACGGTTTTTTCTTATTGGGGAATCAATCGCTGCGAAGATATCGGGCACATGGTTTTCAACCTCATCGGAGCCGGAATTTTCGGGAAGACCGAGCAGGATTCGCTCGAGGATTTTAAGTCGGTTTATACCTTCCACGATGCTTTCGTGAAACCGTATCTCCCACAGGCGGCGAAACCGCTGGCCCTCCTTCCACCCGCTCTGCCCGCACCGGAAATTTCATAAGGAGTCGCGCCATGCTCACTACGGCCCAACTCAATCCCGCGCCGCCGGCCGCCTCGCCGGCGATCGTATTCCCGCCCGTCACGGCGCAGCAGTGGACTTTGCCTAACGGCCTAACGATCATCGTGCAGATCGACCGGAGCGCGCCGGTCGCGAGCGTGCAGGCCTGGTGCGGCACCGGCAGCGTAGACGAAGACAGCCATCTCGGCGCCGGCCTTTCGCACATTCTCGAGCACATGCTTTTCAAAGGCACGACGACGCGCACCACCAACGCGATCGCGCAAAGCGTGCAGGACCAAGGCGGCTACATCAACGCCTACACTTCCTTCGATCGCACCGTTTACTGGATCGATGTGCCGAAGGAAGGCGTCGCCAGCGCGCTTGAGATTTTGTCCGATGCGATGATGAACTCGACTTTGCCGGCGGACGAATATGTCAAGGAACAGGAGGTCATCCGGCGCGAGTTCGCGATGAGCTTCGACGATCCGGACCGGATGATCGGCCAACTCATCTTCAAGACCGCTTACCAGCGGCATCCTTACCGTCTGCCAGTCATTGGCGAGATCCAGATTTTCGATCAACTCACGCAGAAGGACGTGATCGATTATTACAAGGCGCGTTATGTGCCTAACAATCTCACCTTCGTGGTCGTCGGCGATGTCGATGCCGATCAGGTTTATGCCCACCTCGCGGAGTTTTACAAGAGCTATCCCGAGCGGTCGCTCAAGCCGGTTTATGTCCCGGCGGAACCGCCGCAGTTCGGCCGCCGCGAGGTCAACGAAGAATTCAGCACCGAGTTGGCCCGTCTCGCGCTCTCCTGGCACATCCCGGAAATCACGCATCCCGACGTGCCCGCTCTCGATTTGCTCGCGACCGTTCTCGGCGACGGCCGCAGCTCGCGCCTCTACCGGAAAGTCCGCGAGGAAGCCGGTCTCGCCTTTTCGTTAGGCGCCTTTTCCTACACGCCCGGGGATCCTGGCCTCCTCGGCGTTGACGCCACTGTGGAACCGCAGAATCGCGTCGCGGCCGAAGAGATGATTTTGCAGATCGTCGCAGAACTGGCGCAAAACGGCGCCAGCGCCGAGGAGCTCGCGAAAGCAAAAAAGATCGTCCTCAGCCACTCGTTAGGCAGCCTCACCACCATGCGTGGCCAGGCTTCCGATCTCGGCGCCAACTGGCTCGTCTGCCGCAATCTTAATTTCACCCGCGACTACCTCGCGGCGGTGCAGAAAGTCACGCGCGCGGATCTGCAGCGGGTCGCGGCGAAGTATTTGGTCGAGGAGAATCTCACCGTTGTTTCCTTAAATCCGCGCGGAACGCTGCCCGCGAAGACGACGGAATCGCTCGCGATGTCCGCGGGTGAAATTCAGAAATTCAAGCTCTCCAACGGGCTTCGCCTGCTCGTTAGGCAAGATCCGCGGCTGCCGCTCGTCTCGATGGTTGCCGTCTTCCGCGGCGGACTTCTCGCCGAGACGCCGGAGACAAATGGCATCACTCGCCTGCTCGCGAAGGTTCTCCTCAAGGGCACGGCGACGCGCACAGCCGAAGAGATTGCCGACATCATAGAAGCAGTCGGCGGCGGCATCGGTAGCGATGCAGGCAACAACAGCTTCAGCATTTCGCTCGACGTAACCCAGCCCGACCTGCGGCTGGGCGCCGGGTTGTTATCCGACATCCTGCTCCATGCGACTTTGCCGGAAAAAGCCATTGCGCGAGAGAAAGAAGCGCAGCTCGCCGGGATCCGCGACGAGGAAGAGCGACTCACCACGGTGGCCCGGAATATCTTGCGCGCGGCGCTCTTTCCTCAGCATCCCTACGCATTGCGCGGCAGGGGCACCCCTGCCTCCGTCGCCGCGCTCACGCAAGCGGACCTGCTGCAGTTTCGCGATCGTCTTCTCGTCGCGAACAACGGCGTCATCTCCGTCTTTGGAAACGTGCAGGCCGAGGAGGTGAAAGAAATTTTCGAACAGGCGCTCGCTACCATGACGCCCGGCGCTCTGGCTTTGACTGGCGCTCCCCAGCCGCCGCTCATTGGCCAAACTCTTTCCGTGGAAGAAAACCGCGACAAGGCGCAAGGCGTTCTCATGGTCGGCTTCCGGGGCGCGGACATGTTCAGCCCCGACCGCTACGCGCTGGAGCTGATCGATGAGGCGAGCAGCGATCTCGGCTCGCGTTTTTTTGTCCGCATCCGTGAGCAATTGGGGCTGGCCTATTACGTTGGTGCAAGCCAGATGCAGGGGCTGGTCCCCGGCCTTTTCGCTTTTTATCTCGGCACTGATCCGCAAAAAATCGAGCAGGTAAAAGCAGAGCTGCTCGACGAAATCGAAAAACTGGCGGCGGCTGGCCTAACGAATGAAGAACTCGTGCGGGCAAAGAAGAAACTCATCGGCCAGCAACGCATCTCCAATCAGAGCAACGATTCCTTCGGCTACATGGCCGCGCTCGACGAGCTTTACGGCCTTGGTTTTGAGCATTACAAGGAACTCGAGCGCGAAGTGAATCTTGTCACCGTCGCAGACATCCGGCGCGTCGCCGCGCAATATTTTCAGCAACCATACGTTCTCGCCACGGTTCAGCCGTCGCGCCAACAGAAAGCGTCTCTCAACTCTCAACCCTAAACTCTCAACTTCCCCATGGCCGAAGTCCAAAAAACCACTCAATCCGGAGAAATGACCCAGCGCTTCATCGAGTTCGTCATGATGCAGGCGCAGAATGCCGCGCTCTTCCTCGGCCAAATCCCGAATCCGCAGACTGGCAAGGCGGAGATCAACCTCGAAGTCGCGCGCATGTTCATTGATCAACTGGCGATGATCCAGGAAAAGACGCGCGGCAACCTAACGACCGACGAAAGCACCGTCCTGCGCAATGCGCTGTCGAGCCTGCAGATGGCTTTCGTGGAAGCTTCGCAAGGGAAGGGCGGCGAATTTCCTCACGAATCCGCCGAGCCCATGCCGGAGGCCGAGACCGCGGCGCAAGGCACAGCCTCCTCCGGTCCGACCGAGTCCATCGCCACACCTCCTCCGAGCGGCCCCCCGGAGTCTGAGTCGAAAAAGAAGTTCTCGAAGAGCTACGGCGCCTGATGCGGCGGTCGCCGGTCCAGTGCGACCTCCGTAAGCACAGCGTGACGAAGCAACGTGGAATCGCCAAATCGTTTTCAGAGATTCGTCACCGCAATCAAAAGTCATCCAGGAAATCACGCCTAATGAAACCGCGAGCGAGCTGATCCGCCCTTGTGCATGCGATCTTCCATTGTGATCGCCCGACGCTTTTTGGTGTTGCTGCCGTGTCTGTGGGCGGCGGTTGGCTTGGGCGCGGCCGCAGAAAGGGCGGCGCTCCCCGGCTATAGCTCGGCGCAGATGTCGCGCGGGCCGGAGAATCATCTGCTCCTGCACGCGAGGATAAATGGGAGTCCGGTCACTCTCCTCCTCGACACCGGGGCCGACGTCAGCTTCCTCCGCGCCGATCGCGCGCAGCATCTCGGAGTGCGCGTCGTGGATGAAACGATGCGCACTGGCGGGAAGGCCTTTCCGACTGGCGTGGTCTCCGACCTTCAGGCGGGCGATGCTCATTTTAGGGAACTCCGGTTCGCGCTTTACGAGGCCTCAGAAATTGGCGGCGCGGTGCCGGGAGAAGCGGCCAGCGCCGCCGATGGATTGATTGGGCTCGACATGCTGCGTCGCTATGAGGCAGTCATCAATTGCCACTCCCGACAGCTTTTTTTCAGGAAGGAAGGAGCGAGCGGGCTCGACCTCACTCGTGGGATGCGCGCGATGGGTTTTCGCAAAGTCCCGATCATCGCGTATCGGCACCACTTTCTCACCGTGCCTTGCCATCTGAACGGGCGACTCGGGCAAATGATTCTCGACACTGGAGCGTTTGTCACCGCTCTTGCCGACGACGCGGTCCGCGCTTTCACCATAAAGACTACCCCGTCGCGGCTAACCGCGCGCGGGTTCGACGGCAAGGTGCGCCCGGTCGAGTTGGCGCAAGTAAACGATCTGCGGATCGGGGATGTCGCGATCGCGCCACAAACCTTCGCCGTAATCGACCTCTTCGACTCCAGAAAACAAGTGCGCGCGTTCACAGGCGTCAATCGCATCGAACAATATTCCGAAAGAGAGTTCTCACCCGGCGAACGAATTTTTGGGTTGCTCGGCAACGAACTGCTCGATCAGCGCCGGGCGATTATTGACCTGGAGAGCATGAGTCTTTTCCTGAAATAGCTGATGAAACGGCCGAGGACGGCAGACTTCGTTGACAGGGCGAACAATGTCATTAGCTTAACGGCCCTTCCCCGCCGGGCACCGCCTGGCAGGAGCTAAATCAGGAGAGCCGCACGGCTCGTTGGAACTGAAATTTCATCATGCAAAAAAATCGCAGCAAACGTTATCGCGCCGCCGCCGAGCAGGTGGATCGCAACAAGACTTACAGCTTCTCCGATGCAGTTAGCACGTTAAAGAAGCTGCCGCCGACGAAGTTCGACCAGACCGTGACGATGTCGTTTCGGCTCGGCGTTGACCCGAAGCAATCCGACCAGATGGTGCGCGGCACTTGTCCGCTCCCACACGGCAGCGGCAAGCAAGTGCGCGTCCTCGTTTTCGCCCAAGGCGCCGCAGCGCAGGCCGCGAAAGACGCCGGTGCGGAATACGTCGGCTACGAAGATTTGATCAAGAAGTGCCAGGAAGGCTTTCAGGATTTCGACGTGGCGATCGCGACGCCGGGGACGATGGCGGAGGTTCGCAAACTTGGAAAAGTACTCGGACCGCGTGGCCTGATGCCGAACCCGAAAATCGGCACCGTTACTGAAGACACGGCAAAGGCGGTGCAGGAAGTGAAGGCTGGGCGAGTGGAGTTCAAGCTCGACAAGAATGGCAATGTCGCGGTGCCGGTCGGTAAATTTTCCTTTGGCGAAAATCAGCTTTTGGAAAATGGCACCGCCATTATCGAAGCGGTCGTGCGGGCGCGTCCGGCGACGGCTAAGGGGCGCTTTGTCGAGGGCATGACGCTCGCCGCGACGATGTCGCCGGGATTGCCGGTTGATCCATCGCCGTATCTTGGGGTCTAAATCTTCAGTCTCTCAACTCTCAACTAGCGACTCTCAACTTCTCCAGCCATGAGACCTGAAAAAGCAAATATCGTTTCGGACCTGTCCGAGAAACTGAATCAGTCGCCCTTTCTGCTCGTGACTGATTATCAGCGCATGAAAGTCGAACAGTTCGGCGAATTGCGGAATCGTCTCGCCCCGACGGGCGCGGAGGTGCACGTAGTGAAAAACAGCTTTCTCAAACGTGCGATGACGGCGAGCGGATTGCCCGACCTCGCGAAAGAGCTGAGCGGCCAGACCGCGGTCGTGACCGGGAACAGCGATGTCGCGCCGGTCGCGAAGGTGCTGAAAACTTTCGCTACGGAATTCAAAATCGCGACGCTGAAGATCGGCGTTGTCGACAAGAACATCCTAACGACTGCGGAAGTGGAAACACTTGCCGATCTCCCGCCGCGGGAAGTTTTGCTGGCGCAGCTGCTCGGTGTGCTCCTGGCACCGGCGACCAAGTTGGTCCGTACTTTGAACGAGCCGGCCGCTTCGCTCGCGCGGCTTTTGAACGCGAAAGCGGAGAAGGAAGGCGAGCCGGCAGAGGCTGCGGCCTAACGCCTAACGAATTTTCGTCCGGCAAGGGCGGGACGAGCAACAACAAACAAACACTGTCCGGATCGGCGGCTGCCGGTCTTAAATTTCCGGGGGCTTCCGGAAGCGGCAATCGGAGGAAAAATAAAATGGCAGATACAAATGCAATTGTGGAGCAACTCAGCGGCCTGACCGTTCTCGAGGTTGCTGGACTCGTGAAGCAGCTCGAAGAAAAATGGGGCGTAAGCGCCGCAGCGCCGGTCGCGATGGCGGCAGCTCCGGCAGGTGGCGGTGGCGCAGCGGCTCCCGCGGCCGAAGAGAAAACCGCCTTTGACGTTATCCTGAAGGAGATGGGCGCGAACAAGATCGGCGTGATCAAGGAAGTGCGCGCCGCAGTGCCCGGACTCGGCCTGGCGGAGGCGAAGGCACTTGTCGAGGGCGCGCCCAAGACGATGAAGGAAGGCGTGACCAAGGAAGAAGCCGAAGAAATTAAGAAAAAAGTCGAAGCGGCCGGCGCCAAAGTCGAAATCAAATAATTTTCGTCCAGCGGAAGGCGCGGCGGCGTTTTTTTGAAAAAGCGCTTGCGTCCTTCGGCTGGATGAGGATAGTCACCCTCCCCCTTTTCGGAAAAGCAGTCTCCCTTTTATTTTTACCCGCTCTCGACGGTTCAACCCAAGATTAGCAACAAAACTGCGGAGGTCGCGTTGACTGGCCGTTGTTTTGCTGCTACTTTTTTTGCCCGCGATTCCCGGCTGATATCTTAATCCTCAGCCTCCGCACGATCTGCATCCAGGGTCGTTGCCGGTAAATTAACCATTGGAGATTGGTGCACCAGTTATGCCTGAACGTCCTGTAGAGCGTATCCATTTCGGAACCATCAAAGAGGCGATCGAACCGCCTAACCTGATTGAGGTTCAGCTCAATTCCTACGTCGATTTTTTGCAAAAGGACGTTCCCCCGAGCAAGCGGAAGAACACCGGTTTGCAGACCGTTTTCAAAGAGGTTTTCCCGATCGAAAGCTACGACGAAAAAGCGACGCTTGATTTCAGCCACTACGAAATTGGCGAGCCGAAACTGAGCGCGCTAGAGGCGCAGCGCGAAAGCCAGACCTTCAGCGCGCCGCTCCACGTCACCTTCCAGCTCAAAGAAGAGAAGGGGACGAAAGAGGAGAAAGTTTACATGGGCGAAATCCCGCTCATGACACCGCAGGGAACCTTCGTGATCAACGGCGCCGAGCGCGTCGTCGTTTCGCAATTGCATCGCTCGCCCGGCATCGCCTTCGAGTCGAGCATTCACCTGAATGGCAAGGTGCTCTACAGCTTTCGCATTATTCCCGACCGCGGTTCATGGATCGAAGTGCAGTTCGATACGAGCGACCTGCTTTACATTTACCTCGATCGCCGCAAGCGCCGGCGGAAATTTCTCGCCACGACGTTCCTTCGCGCGCTCGGCTATGGCTCGGACGAGGAAGTGGTCAAACTTTTCTACACGATCGAAGACCTGAAGCTGAGCGAGAAGCTCGACGAAGAAATGCTCGCGACCAAGGTGCTAACCGCCGACGTGCTCGACGGTGAAGTGACCGTCGCGCGTGCCTTCGAGCCGCTTACTCTGGCGACCGTTCGCCAGATCATGGCGCTCGGACAGACCGAGGTGAAAGTGATTGACATTTCGCACGACGACACCGTTGTGAAAGCGCTGAAAAAAGATCCGGCGCACGACCAGGAGGAAGCGCTCAAAGACATTTATCGCAAACTGCGCCCTGGCGATCCGCCCACGGTGGCGAACGCGCGCGCCCTCCTCAAGCGGCTCTTCTTCGATCCAAAAAAATACGACCTCGGCCGTGTCGGTCGCTACAAGCTGAATCAGAAACTCGGCATCGACGTCGACCTCGGCGAGCGCATCCTGACCGACAAAGATTTCATCGCTGCGATTAAATACCTGATCAATCTCCGTCGCGGCGAAGGCACGCTAGATGACATCGATCATCTCGGCAGCCGTCGCGTTCGCACCGTCGGCGAATTGCTCTCCAATCAATGCCGCGTCGGGCTCGCCCGCACCGAGAGATTGGTCAAGGAGCGCATGACATTATTCGACATCAACGTCGACGGCATGACGCCGCAGAAACTCATCAACCCGAAAGCGCTCAGCGCGGTCGTGCGCGATTTCTTCGGCCGGTCGCAGCTTTCGCAGTTCATGGATCAGACGAATCCGCTCGCCGAGTTGACGCACAAGCGCCGTCTCTCCGCACTCGGACCAGGAGGTCTGAGCCGCGATCGCGCCGGCTTCGAAGTGCGCGACGTACATCCCTCGCATTACGGTCGCATTTGTCCGATCGAAACGCCGGAAGGTCCAAACATCGGGCTCATTAGTTCAATGAGCACTTTTGCGCGGATCAACGAATTCGGCTTCATCGAAACGCCCTACCGAAAAGTGGAAAATGGCCGCGTCAGCGATCAGGTCGATTATCTAACCGGCGATCGCGAAGAAAATTTTATCGTCGCGCAGGCCAATGCTCCGATGGACGCGAAAGGTCATTTCACTGGGGAAAAAGTTTCCGTCCGTTATCGCGGCGACTTTTTGGAAGTCGAGCCGGGCAAGGTCCACTATATGGACGTCTCGCCGAAGCAGCTCGTTTCGGTCGCGGCGGGCTTGATCCCATTTCTCGAACACGATGACGCCAACCGCGCGTTGATGGGTTCAAACATGCAACGTCAGGGTGTGCCGCTGATCGTTTCGGAGTCGCCCCTCGTCGGCACAGGTCTCGAGGGGAAAGTCGCGCGTGATTCCCGTGCCGTTGTCGTTTCCACCGAATCCGGCAAGGTTGCCTCTGTCACCGCCGACCAAATCGTAGTGACAAAGGACGGCGCCATGCCTGAAGGCCGGAAGAAGTTGAAGACCGATCTCGAGGCCGGCGTGCACGTCTACGAACTGCGCAAGTTCATGCGTTCTAATGCCGGCACCTGCGTCAACCAGAAGCCGATCGTGAAAAAAGGTCAGCACGTGAAGAAAGGCCAGGTCATCGCCGACGGTCCAAACACCGACCAAGGCGAGCTCGCGCTCGGCCGCAACGTCCTCGTCGCTTTCATGCCTTGGAACGGTTACAATTTCGAAGACGCCATCATGATCTCGGAGAAGGTCGTGAAGGAGGACATCTACACTTCCATTCACATCGACGAGTTTGAGATCGGCGCGCGCGACACCAAGCTCGGCCCAGAAGAAATTACGCGTGACATCCCGAACGTGAGCGAAGAAGCGCTCCGCAATCTCGGACCCGACGGCGTCATCCGCGTCGGCGCCGAAGTGAAGCCGGGCGATATCCTGGTCGGAAAAATTACACCCAAGAGCGAGACGGAACTGGCACCGGAGGAGCGCCTCCTTCGCGCCATCTTCGGCGAAAAAGCCGCCGACGTGAAGGACACGTCGCTGACGGTTCCGTCGGGCACTTACGGCATCGTGATGGACGTGAAAGTTTCGTCGCGACGGGAAATCTCGCGCGAGAAACTGACGCCAACGGAAACGAAGCGCCAGCTCAAATCGATCACGGAAGACAACCGGAAGAAGAAAGACGAGCTGACCGAGCAACTGACCGACGCCCTCTCCAACTTCTTGTTAGGGGAAAAAGTTCCGCTCGACGTCGTGAACGCGCAGAGCGGCGAAATCATCATTCCCGCCAACCGTAAAATCACCAAAACACTCCTACGCAAACTTGCGGTGGCGCACGATCATATCGAGATCGATCCGAGCCCGATTCGGAACAAGATTCGCGAGATCATTGCGCAGTACGAGCACAAGTTCGCCGAGCTGGAGCTCGATCGGGAGCGCTCGCTGGACCGCGTCGAAAGCGGCGACGACATCGATCCCGGCATTATCAAGCAGGTGAAGGTTTTCGTCGCGAGCAAGCGCAAGCTGAGCGTGGGCGACAAGATGGCGGGACGCCACGGCAACAAGGGTGTCGTCGCGCGCATCGTGCCGGAAGAAGACATGCCTTATCTGGCGGATGGAACCCCGGTCGAGATTTGTCTCAATCCGTTAGGCGTGCCCAGCCGCATGAATGTTGGCCAGGTGCTGGAAACGCACCTCGGAGTCGCCGCCAAAGCGCTTGGTTTCAAAGTAGCGACGCCGGTTTTCGACGGTATCTCCGAGGCTAAGATTCGCGAGTATCTGAACGAAGCGAAGAAGGTTGATGGCTTCAAATGGGTGCAGGAAAACGGCAAAGCCCGCCTCTTCGACGGTCGCACGGGCGACGCCTTCGATCAGGAAGTGGTCGTTGGCTATATCTACATGCTGAAGCTCGGTCACCTCGTTGCGGATAAAATCCACGCGCGCGCGGTCGGCCCTTACTCGTTAGTCACGCAGCAACCGCTCGGCGGCAAGGCGCAATACGGCGGTCAGCGCTTCGGCGAGATGGAGGTTTGGGCGCTCGAAGCCTATGGCGCCGCTTACACCTTGCAGGAATTGCTCACGGTGAAATCCGACGACGTCCAGGGCCGCACCCGCATCTACGAATCGATTGTCAAAGGCGATAACTCGCTCGAGGCCGGGACCCCTGAATCTTTCAACGTCTTGATCAAGGAAATGCAGTCGTTAGGCCTCGACGTCAAAGTCGGCGGCCAGGCGCCCGCCTTTCTCGAAAACGTAGCCTAACCATTTACAAATTTAGAAAATATTTATGAACGAACATTCCTGGCGTGAGTTGGTGGGCGAAGAACGCTCCGTTGGTTTTGATCAGGTCGCCATCGGCGTTGCTTCGAGCGACACGATGCGGTCCTGGAGCAAAGGCGAGGTCAAAAATCCTGAAACGATTAACTACCGCACTTTCAAGCCGGAAAAGGGCGGCTTGTTTTGCGAACGCATTTTCGGTCCGACGCGCGACTGGGAATGCTCCTGCGGAAAATACAAACGGATCAAGCACAAGGGAGTAATCTGCGATCGGTGCGGCGTCGAGGTAACGCTCGCGCGCGTCCGCCGCGAACGGATGGGCCACATCGAGCTGGCCGTGCCCGTCTCGCACATTTGGTTTTATAAATGCATGCCGTCGCGCCTCGGGCTCATGCTCGACATGAGCGCGCGTCAACTCGAACGCGTAATCTATTACGAGGACTACATCGTGACCAACCCGGGGAACACTCCCCTAACGAAAACGCAGCTCCTCACCGAGGTGGAATATCGCGAAGCGCAGGAGCAGTATGGGGAAGAATTTACCGCCGGCATGGGCGCCGAAGGAGTGAAGACCCTTCTCGCCGAAATCGATCTCGCGAAGCTCAACAAAGAGCTCGAGGAAGCGATGGGGAACACCAAGAGCAAACAGATTCGCAAGAAGCTCGCGAAACGATTGAAGCTCGTCCAAGGTTTTGCCTCCTCGCACTCGCGCCCCGAATGGATGGTGCTCGAAGTGCTGCCGGTGATTCCACCGGACCTGCGGCCGCTCGTGCCGCTGGAAGGTGGACGCTTCGCGACTTCGGATTTGAACGATCTTTATCGCCGCGTCATCAACCGTAACAACCGGCTCAAAAATCTCCTCCAGCTCAAGACGCCGGACGTCATCATTCGCAATGAAAAACGCATGTTGCAGGAAGCGGTCGACGCCCTTTTCGACAACGGCCGCCACGGCCGCGCAGTCACCGGCGCAGGCAATCGCCCGCTCAAATCGCTCAGCGATATGCTCAAGGGCAAGGGCGGTCGTTTCCGTCAGAACTTATTAGGCAAACGCGTCGATTACTCTGGTCGTTCGGTCATCGTCATCGGACCGGAGTTGAAGCTGAACCAGTGCGGTCTGCCCAAGAAAATGGCGCTTGTGCTTTTCGAGCCCTTCATCATTCGCCGCCTTAAGGATCTCGGCTACGTCCACACCGTGCGCAGCGCCAAGAAAATGATCGAGCGCCAGACGCCGGAAGTGTGGGACATCCTTGAGGAAGTGACCAAAGGCCACCCGGTGCTGCTCAACCGCGCGCCCACTTTGCATCGGCTTTCGATTCAGGCTTTCGAGCCGCTGCTCATCGAAGGCGAAGCGATCCGCATTCATCCGCTCGTCTGCACCGCTTACAATGCGGACTTCGACGGCGACCAGATGGCGGTCCACGTGCCACTCTCGGTCGAGGCGCAGATGGAAGCGCGCATGCTCATGCTCGCGCCGAACAACATTTTCTCGCCTTCCAGCGGGAAGCCGATCACGACGCCGTCGCAGGACATCACGTTAGGCTGTTACTATCTCACGCAGAATCCGCGGCGTGCCGCGGGTGCCGCTGTCGAATCGCGCCTCCCGCTCTTCGCTAATGCGACTGAAGTCGAGTTCGCGATGGCCACTGGCTCGGTCAAAACGCACGATCGCATCCGGCTGCAGAATCCGGATTTCGGCAAGAAAACCATCTACGGCGATCCGGAAACGCACGTCATGGAAACGACCGCGGGTCGCGTCATATTCAACGAAATCTGGCCGGACGGTCTCGGTTTCTTCAACAAAGCCGCCGGCAAAAAGCAGCTCAGCGACATCATCTGGCGCTGCTATCAGGTGGCCGGACAGGACGGCACCGTCGAAACCCTCGACAAGCTGAAAGAGCTTGGTTTCCGTGAAGCGACCAAGGCCGGCGTCTCCATCGGCATCTCCGACATGATCATCCCCAAGGAGAAGGAAGTGGAGCTGGCGAATGCTTACAAGCAGATCAAGCAGGTCGAGCAGCAGTACCGCAAAGGCATCATTACCGATGGCGAGCGGTACAATAAAATCATCGACATCTGGACCCACGCTGGTGACGAGATTTCCAACGTTATGTTCCGCACCCTCGAGCATAACGAGGGGCGCAAAGAACTGAACCCGGTTTACCTGATGGTGGATTCCGGCGCGCGCGGCAACCGCCAGCAGGTCAAGCAGCTCGCCGGTATGCGCGGTTTGATGGCCAAGCCTTCGGGCGAAATCATCGAGCGGCCGATCACCTCGAACTTCCGCGAAGGCCTCACGGTGCTGGAGTATTTCATCTCCACTCACGGCGCCCGAAAAGGTCTGGCTGACACCGCGCTCAAGACCGCGGACTCAGGTTACCTAACGAGAAAGCTGGTCGATGCATCGCAGGACGTAATCATTAACGAAATGGATTGCGGAACAGTCAACGGCATCGTCGTGAAATCGATCTACGAAGGCGACGAAGAGGTGGTCGATCTCTCGACCCGCATCATCGGCCGCGTCAGTTGCGAAACGGTTGTCGATCCGGTGAGCAAGAAAAAGATCATCAAAGCCAATCAGATGATCGACGAACCAACGGCCGCCGCGATCGAGAAGATCGGAGTTGAAAGCTTGAAGATTCGTTCCGTCCTCACCTGCGAAACCGGGCGCGGTGTTTGCGCGCTTTGTTACGGCCGCAACCTCGCGACCGGGCAATTCGTCAAGCTCGGCGAAGCGGTCGGCATCATCGCCGCGCAATCAATCGGTGAACCGGGCACGCAGTTGACGATGCGGACGTTCCACATCGGCGGCACCGCCAGCCAGACCTTCAAGCAGCCGATCATCAAAGCCAAGAATGACGGTCTCGTGCGCTTCAACGACATGCGCACTGTGCAATCGCTCGACGGCAATTGGATCGCGCTCAACAAGAATGGCTCGATCACTCTGCATAACGAAGAAGGCCGCGAGATCGAGCGCTACAATATCGTCATCGGCTCCGTCATTTCCAAGGCCGACGGCGCCACCGTGAAAAAGGGCGAGACCTTTGTGCAATGGGATCCGTATAACGTCCCAATTCTGACTGACAAAACCGGTAAAGTTGAGTTCCGCGACATGATCGCGGGAGTGACGATGAAGCGCGATGTGGATGAAGCGACCGGCCTCATGGGTACGGTCATTATCGAGCACAAAGAAGATTTGCATCCGCAAATTGTCATTGTCGGCGACGAGGGCGAAGTCTCCGCGAGTTACTCGATCCCGGCGGGCGCACACGTCATCGTGGAAGCGAACCAGAAGATTCGCGCGGGCGCATTACTCGCGAAGACGCCGCGCAAAGTCGCCAAGACCAAAGACATCACCGGCGGTCTGCCGCGAGTGGCGGAATTGTTCGAAGCACGCCGCCCGAAAGACGCGGCCGAGATCGCGAAGATCGATGGCATTGTGGAAATCGGCGGCACGGTGCGCGGGAAACGGAAGCTCATCCTCAAGGATGCCGAGACCGGCGCCGAAGAAGAGCACCTCATTCCGCTGAACAAGCACATGATTGTTTTCAAAGGCGACTTCGTGAAAAAAGGCTCGCAGCTCACCGAAGGTCCGGTCGTGCCGCACGAAATTCTCGAGATCTGCGGGCCGCAGGATTTGCAGGAGCACCTCGTCAACGAAGTGCAGGAAGTTTACCGGCTCCAGGGCGTCGAGATTAACGACAAGCACATCGAGATCATCGTTAGGCAAATGTTGCGCAAGGTGAAGATCACCGATCCAGGCGACACCTCGCTCCTCTGGGGCGACCAGATCGACAAGCTCGATTTCGAGAAAGAAAACGCCACCGTCGTCCAGCAGGGCGGCAAGCCTGCGGAAGCAACTCCGGTGCTCCTCGGCATCACCAAAGCCTCGCTGGAAACCGACAGCTTCATCTCCGCGGCCTCGTTCCAGGACACCACCCGCGTCCTGACCGAAGCGGCAACGTTAGGCAAAGTCGATCGCCTGCGCGGCTTCAAGGAAAATGTCATCATGGGTCACCTCATCCCTGCCGGAACAGGCTTCCCCGCGGTGCGCGAGATCAAGCTCGTCGAGCTCGGCGAGCAGGTCGGCGCCCCTTTGATGGAAGAGCCGGAAGCGCAGCCGGCGCTGGGCTAGGCGAAATGATCAACCTCGATCCGATTGTCGACGACGCGGCCGTGGCGGGGACACCTTGTAACTGCGTTGTCAATCGCCACTAAAACGGGCGACGGCGGTGAAACGTCGCTCATGTACGGGCGCCGGGTCTCGAAGAGTGACCCGCGGGTCGAGGCTTACGGCTGTGTCGATGAACTGAGCGCGGCGTTTGGTCTCGTCCGCGCCACGGACACGAACTCGTTAGTCTCAGACCAAATTCTCTGGATTCAGAAGGAGCTCGTCACCGTTATGGGCGAGCTGGCGACCGCACCGGAAGATCTCGAGCGTTATCAGAAAGAGGGCTTTGCCCTAACGAACACGACAATGGTCGATCGTCTGACAACGGCCATTGACGAGCTGGAAAAAGACAAGGCGCTCTACGGCAAAGGCTGGGCCACCCCGGGCGAGACACCGCTGGCCGCGGCGTTGGATGTGGCGCGGACCGTCTGCCGCCGCGCGGAGCGGCGCGTCGCGGCGCTCGATCTCAGCCACTCGTCCAGCGCGACCGTGTTGCGTTATCTCAACCGCCTCTCCGATCTTTGCTGGCTCCTCGCGCGCCGCGCGGAAAAGGTATCGGGTTCCCGCGCTGTCGGCGGAAATTGCTCGGGGTAGCGCGCGCTACGGCGAAAAAAACTCGCAGCGCAACGCGGTCGGAGGGACCTTCGTGTCCCGGCGAAGGATGAAGCTGCCGGTGAGCGCCGCTCTGGCAAGCAGCGGCGACCGCAGGGGCGTTGAGATCGAGGAGCTAAATCACGCTGCTCGGCGCGTGCGCTTTACTCCCGGCCAGAGGATGGACCGGCGAAATTTTAACGACGTTATCCGGATCGTAGTCGATCAGCTTGAGCCAGTCTTCCGTGATGTCGGTTGCGGGCAGGATTTCATTCTCGAGATACTCCGCGTTGAAGGCCACCTCGAGATCCGTTTCGCTGATACCTTCGTCTTTTTCGCTCACGATCGCGCGCTTGATCGCCATCGCTTTCGCCCGCTCGACGATCGAGGCAATGATCGCGCCGCTGATCACGTCGCTGCGGAAGAGCGCTTCCTTGCGGCCGCTACGCAGGGTCACTTCGAGAAGGCGGTTCTCTTCGCGTTTCGCAAACTGCTTCTCGATCAGCCGCGCGATGAGCGCCTCGATCGCTGCGCCGGTCGACTCCGCGGCTGCGAGCAAGGCGGCGTCGTAGGGAAGATCGTCGGTTAAATAAATCCGGTAAATTTCCTGCGCGCCCCGTTTGTTAGGCCGATTCACTTTTATTTTCCGGTCGATCCGCCCCGGACGCAGAATTGCGGGATCAATCAAGTCGGCGCGGTTCGAAGCGAGAATGATGACGACTTCGCTGAGCGAATCGATCCCGTCCATTTCGCTGCAGAACATCGGCACGAGCGTGGAGAGAATGCTCGAATAGCGCGAGGCGCGCCGGGTGCCGAGAATGCTTTCCGCCTCGTCGATGAAGAGAAACGGCATGTAACCTTCGCGGCGCTTTTCGCGCGCGGTCGCGAAAATTTCCCGCACCATCCTTTCCGATTCGCCAACCCACATATTGAGGATTTCGGGGCCTTTGATGTGCATGAAATATTCGCGCATGTCGGCGCCCGATTTGCCCCGAAGTTGTTTCGTTAGGTTATAGGCGGTGGCTTTGCCGATGAGCGTCTTGCCGCAGCCGGGGGGGCCGTAAAGAAGGAAGCCTTTGGGCGTGGCGTGTTGGAATTTCTGGAAGAGCTCCTCGTGGAGCAGCGGCAGCTCGATCGCGTCGCGGATGGCTTGGAGCGCCTCGTCCTGGCCGCCCACCTTTTCCCAGGGTAGCTCCGGCACGACATCGAGGTAATGATCGCGCGCTTCGGGCCGGGCGAGCACCTCGAGCGCGACCCGATAATTTGCATCCACACGGATATCGTCGCCCGCTTTCAAAGGTGCCTTGGCGAGCTGCGCCGAGCGTTGCAAGACTAACGACTGCATCCCATGTTCCGCGCCAACGCGGAGGCGATCAGAACCGAGGATTTCCGAGACTTTTGTAACCGGTCCTGCCGTTTCAAAACCGAGATCACCCACGATGACGTAAGCTTCGTTGACGAGCACGCGCGTGCCTTTCTGCAATTGCGCGAGGCTGATCCGCGGATCGACGTTGCAGTAATAGTCCGCGCCGCCGACAACGATTTGCGCCGTGTCGCGGGCTGGGCTGCCGAGGAAAGTGCCGATGCGATTCGCCGGCGAGGTCACCTTCTTGATCACCTGCTCGAGTTTCTCGATCATCTCGCGGGCGTCGCCGATCATCTCCTCCTGCGCCTCGACCTCGGCGCGCAGTCGCAGAAAGCGATCGCGGACGAAGTCGTGCGGCGGGAGGAGCGCGAGCGCGCGGTCGAACGCCTCCAGCAAAGTGATCGCCTCCTCGTCGTTAGGGAAATTTTTCTCTTCCGGTTCTCGATTCGATTCGTCGCTCATCCCCTTGCGTCCCACGTGCTGGCGTTCCTGAAAAACGATACGCTCGCCGGATTCAGGCCGCAAACTTCTGGGCCTGTGAGCGGCGGCAAAAACTGGTTGAAGCGAGCGAGGCAGCGTCCTACGCTGCCTCTCTTTTCCAGGAGTCTTAGCTCAATTGGTTAGAGCGCCGCCCTGTCACGGCGGAGGTTGCGGGTTCGAGCCCCGTAGACTCCGGGTCCATTCTGCTTTGCCGCTTCCTCGTCCTTGCAGCGGGTTGCGGGAGATCGGGTACCCTGTTCGGAGGCAGTCATCTTGGCTGACTCGGCGCCGCTTGATCCTGCGCCGGATTATTATTGCCTAACGACTCGTGGCTTCAAACTGCAAGCCCGCCGCTTGTGTCAATGAGGCCATTGATCAGGCGAAATTGAGCGCCCCAATCGTCCAGCTCCAGAATCGTGATGGACGCCGGACTAATTTCAATGCGCTGCAGAAAATCGAGGTGCAGGCCGAGGAAATGCGCGGTCAGACCGCGGATGACATCGCCATGACTAACGACCGCCACGACCCGGTGGCGGAGCCGCAGTTGCTCGATCTGCGCAAGACCCCGGAGCTGCACCGCGAGCATGAGCTCACCTCCCGGCGGCGCCGCACTGCTACGGAATGAGTTGAAGCGTTTCCAGCCCGGTTGCGACTCCAGCTCGTGGAAACTGCACCCGGTCCAATCGCCAAAATCCACCTCATCGAAAGCTGGAGCGATCTCGAGCGGCAAATCGAGATGCCGGCAGAGCGGCGCCGCTGTCTCCTGCGCGCGCTCCAGCGGCCCACTGTAGACTGCTTCGATCCCAACATTCGCAAGTCGCTCCGCGATTCGCTCCGCCTCGATGCGACCGGTGGCATTTAGATGCACCCCAGGCATTCGCCCGGCGATCCGCTCCCGCATCATATCGGTGGCGCCGTGCCGGATAAGAAAAAAAGTGCTCATCGTTAGGCCCGCAGCCGGCCTCATAAAACGGATTCGTTAGGGCGAAAGCGAGCAAAGTTCCTGCACAACGCGCGGCGGAGCGTAACGGCTCGTCATGCGCGCGCAGAAGCCGGCAAAGTCATCGAGCGCGCGCGGCGGGCTGGTGTAATGCGGCGCCACACCCAGGTGCTCTGGCGTGAAACAGTAGGTCACGGTCACGTCGAAATCTGCGAGCGCGTCCATCTGCCGATCGAACCACGCTTCCGCGTCAGGGCGAAAACTGTCGGCCCAACTCAGCCCGGTGCGCAGATATTTCACCCCGAGGCGCCGGAGCCACTCCACCGCGTCGTCGAGGCGATGGTCTTCAAAATGAAACCACTGGCAAATCCCCATGGCCGGGGTGCATTGGGCGAAGAGTTCCAGCGCGCGCTTTGGCGTGCCGTCCTCGCGCAGAAGGCCCATGTGAAAATGGCGGAAATAGGAGGAGCCTTCCGCCTCCCGATGGCGTGTCGTCGCCGGCCATGCGCGCGGCAGATCATAGAGCGAATACCAGTGAATCCGCGGCACGCGACCGCTGAGCAACTCGGCCGTGCGCCGCAACCCGAACTCCTGCACTTCTTCGGCGCCGAAACTGGAGACCCCCACTTCCGAAATCCAAATCGGCAGATCCGTCACCGCCTGGATCTCGCGCAGCCGCTCGGGCCACTCATCGATCGGCCAGTGATTCCAATCGAGCGGGAAACCGTGCAGCGCGACTACGTTCATTCGCTCGAGCACTCCGCTCTTTTCCATTCGCCTAACGAACGCTGCATCGATAGGCGAAATCCCGCCGAGGACACGGAGCAGTTGCGGGTTCACGGCCGCGACCGCATCGGCCGCGGCGATTGTCATCGCGGAAAAAATCTGCCAGTCGGGGTCGAGCTGGAAATCCCAGTGGGATTTGTTATTCGGCTCATTCCAAAACATGACCGCTTCAATCATCCGGGTGTTCTTTCGCCGCGAGTGTCGTTTCTCCGCCCGCCTTCACCTGACAGATGAAAACTTCTTCTTCGGGATGATCGATGATCGCGAAGCCCGCGCTGCGCAGCATCGCTTCGACGCAGGCGCGATTTGGGATCCACCAGTTCGTCGGATCATGCGCATAACGTTTTTCAATAAAGTACATTTGGGGAAAATCCGCGCGTTCGAAAATCCCGGTCTGCCAGAAATCATAATCATCTGCGACGGGCCCGATTTCATTGCTGCCGCGCTGCATCGATTGGAAGATGAGCAGGTCCCTAGCGACGTGCTCGCGGATGAGGTCGAGCGCGAGCAGGGGATGGCGCAGGTGATAGAGCACGCCCATGAAAATGACGACGTCGAATTTCTCCCCTAGCTGCGGCACGTCGTAAACGGAAAGCTGGCGGAACTCGATCTCCATCCCGAGGACCTCGGCGGCGAAACGCGCCTGCGCCAGGTAGGCGGGATCGAAGTCAATCCCGAGCACCCGATGGGCGCCGCGGCTCTTCATTTCCAGCGAATAAAAGCCGGCGTTGCAACCGATATCGAGGACCGATTTGCCTCGCAGGTCCGCGGGGATGGCGTGCGCGAACCGGCGCCATTTCTCCGCCGGGTAATCGCCGAGAAAATGATTGGGCGCGCTCGGGACCCCATGCAGATCGATGTTCTGAAACCAATCGCCCAGCTCGTCGACGCGGCGCTGAATCTCTTCGCGCTCCATGACCGATTCCGCGGCCGGCGGGTTCACGCAAACGCCTCTTTCTTCGGCGCCAGATATGGCCTAACGACTTCGTCCGGCATGTCACTGAGGAGCTTGATCGCCTCGCGGTAACCGTGGAGCGTGCCGACATCGACGTAGGCCGTTCCGGCGCGCACGCCGCGGGCGCGGCCCCCGCGCGCGAGCCAGGCGTTCACGAGCGTACCGAAATACTCGTCGCTCTTCGCGCGTTCCAGCCAGAGCGCATGGAGATCGTGAAAGATCGCACCCGGCATTTTGAACGCACCCCAAATCCAGGAGGAGCGCGCGTTCTGCTGCTTTACCTGAATTTCGAGCACGCGCTCCTGCTCATCGGTCACGACCGCGTCGAAGAGTTCCGGCCGTTCCACCGGGAAAAGGAGGAAGGAAAGCTCGTCGTTAGGCAGGATGCGCAATCCATCCGCCGGAAACCAGATCGTGTCGGGCAAACCGATCAAGACCGGCTCGTCGTTAGGCAAAAGCGGGACGGCGCGGAAGAGCGCGTCGCAGAGGCCGGCCGGCTGCGGCTGGACGACAAAGACGAAGGTGGCGCCGCCGAGAGTTCCGCCGCCGTAGTATTCAAGAATGTCCGATTTGCCGGGCGAGATGACGAAACAGATTTTGTCGGCGCCGCCCGAAATCATGCGCTCGACGAGGTATTCGCTCACGGCGCGCGGCCGCTCCGTCGTGCCATCGAGTCTGCCGCCAACGGGCAGGAGCTCCTTCGAAAAAGCGAGCGGCTGAATGCGGCTGCCCGCGCCCGCGGCTGGGATAATGCCTAACACGGTTGCGCCTCCGAGAGCTGTGCCTCGACGCGGGAAGAGTTCAAAATTTGCTCGAGCTCCAGCGCACGCGCTTCCGCGGTGTGTTCGGCCAGGACCCGATCGCGCGCAGCTAGGGATATCCTCCTCAGCTCCGCGTCGCTCATTTCCAGTGCGGCGAGAGCGTCGTCACTCGTCTCGGCGACGATGATTTCCTCGTCGGCGGTGAAGAATTCATCGAGACCTTCCCAGTTGTCGCTAACGATCGGAACCCCGCAGGCAGCCGCTTCAAACAAGCGTCCCGATGGGCACCAGCCCATCGCCGCCATCGCCGCCCGCGTGACATTGAGTGTCAGGCGCGATGAGCAAAAAAAAGTCGGGTGCTCGTTAGGCGGAAGATGCCTAACGAACGAGATATTTTCGCTCCACGGGAAATCGGCCGGGTACTGCGCGCCTGCGATGACGAAGCGTTTACTGGGAAGCTGACGCGCCGGCGCGAGAAATAACCTCTCGAGCGCAGCCTGCCGATCCGCGGCATATGTGCCGAGATAAGAGAAGTTGCCCAGATATGCGCTGGTCGCGGAAGTCGGCCAATGAACTTCGGGATCGACGCTCCCGTAGAGCGGCGCCACGCGCCGCGCGCCGAGCTCGAGTTTCAGCGCAGCAAGCGCGCCGCCGCCGGTAAAACTCAGCACGAGATCGAAATCGCGCAGACCCCGTTCGTCGAGATAGCTCAGGGGCTCACGGTTGCGCAGCCGGGAAAGAGTGACCGGGGTGTCGAGATCGTAAAAAACGCGGAACGCGGCCGAAGAACAAATCAGCTCCGAAGCGGCAATGCCGTCCGGGCAGTAGGAGGTCACCATCGCTACGTCACAATCAGCCAGGTGCCGTCGCGCGATCGGCAGGACTTCCGGCCACGCTGCGTAGAGCTGAAGAGAGCCGCCTGGCAACTCCGACAAATCGCGGTGGGCAGCGTAATAAGGCGCGTCTCGCTCGAAGAAGACAATCTCATGCCCGCGCGCGATTAGTTGCCGGAGAAGACCGCGCAAGATGGTGGCATGCCCGTTTCCCCAGGAGGAGCTGATCGTTAGGCCAAAGATGACGAGTTTCATCTTCGCGTCCTGGATGGTCTCGCCGAAGGCTGGGCGCCGTTCCTTTTCATCACCGGTTTGGCCGCTCCGTTTCGCTTCGGCGACTCGGCTTTGCGTTCTCCACCGCGGATAAACTCCTCGGTTTTCTGCCGGGCTTCGTCGTCGGTGAATTGCTCCGGCGGCGACTTCATAAAATAACTCGACGGTTCGATGAGCGCTCCGCCGATCCCACGATCAAGCGCGAGCCTCGCGCAGCGCACCGCGTCGATGACGACGCCGGCTGAGTTGGGCGAATCCCAGACTTCGAGCTTCAATTCGCAATTAAGCGGCACGTTTCCAAAACTGGTTCCCTCCATGCGGATGTAGCACCATTTGCGATCCGTCAGCCACGGCACGTAATCGCTCGGGCCCACATGCACGTTCTCGCTCGCCACGGGCTGCTCAAACTGACTCGTGACCGCCTGGGTTTTGGAAATCTTTTTCGATTCGAGCCGCTCCCGCTCGAGCATGTTCAGGAAATCGGTGTTGCCACCGAAATTTAATTGGTAGGTGCGGTCAAGTCGGACCCCACGGTCGCGAAAGAGATTCGTCAGGACGCGGTGCACGATCGTTGCGCCTGCTTGCGATTTGATGTCGTCGCCGATGATGGGAAGACCGCGTTCCTCGAACCGCTGGCGCCAATACTTTTGCGAGGCGATGAAAACCGGGATGCAATTAACGAAAGCACAGCCCGCTTCCAGGATTTGCTCGACGTACCATTTGGTTGCCATTTCGGCGCCGACGGGAAGGTAAGAGACGACCACGTCGGTGCGGCTGCGCTTCAGAATGCCGATGATATCGTCCGTCGCGCCGGACGTTTTCTTGATCACTTGCTTGAGGTATTTGCCGAGACCGTCGTGGGTCATTCCACGATGCACGCGCACGCCGAGTTTCGGCACTTCGGCGAAACGAACGGTATTGTTAGGCTCGGCGAAAATGGCTTCGCCGAGATCGCTCCCCACTTTCGTGCTGTTGATGTCGAAGGCCGCGGAGAACTCGATGTCGCGCACGTGATAGCCACCGAGATCGACGTGCATCAAACCGGGCACGGACTCGTTGGGCTGGGCGTTGCGGTAAAATTCGACGCCTTGCACGAGCGATGACGCGCAGTTGCCCACGCCGATAATCGCCACCCGAATTTTTTTTGCTCCGTTCTTCATCATATCCTCTTTCCTTTCCTCATCCCGACCGGAGAGCGGCGCAATCGAGCGATGCCGTCGCGCCACGCGACTCGCGCGCACTTTCCAAATAGACTTCCAATTCTGCCGCGCGATGCGCGGCGGTATGCTCCGCGAGAACGCGGCGGCGAGCCTGCTTTCCGATTTCACGCGCCGCCTGCTCCGGGAAATCTCGCAGGATCGCCTCAACCTCTCGGGTGGTTTTCGCGACGAGGATTTCCTCGTTAGGGGTAAAGAACTCGTCGAGACCAGGCCAATCATCGCTGATCACCGGGGTGCCACAAGCCGCCGCCTCGAAGAGCCGCACGCTCGGCGAATAACCAGCCCGCACCATTTCGGCGCGAGTGATGTTGAGAGTGAATCGCTGGGCGTTGTAAAAAGCGCGGTGCTTCGATGGATTGAGATGAACCATGCGCTCGACGTTCGCGGGCCAGCGAATGGCCTCCGGGTATTGCGGCCCAGCGACGACGAAGCGGAGATCGGGATTTCGCGCCGCCGGCTCGAACAACAATCTAGCGAGCGCCGGCTGACGGTCGTCGCTGAATGTGCCGAGATAGCCCAGCGCCCATTTTTGCGAGCTTTTCATGGGCGAATAAAGCTCCGGATCGACCGAGCAATAAAGCGGCTGCGCGAAGGGCGAACCGTAACGGCGCTCGAGCTTCTTCAGCGCGGGCCCGCCGGTGAAGGAAAGATAAATGTCGAAGCGCGGGATCAACTCGGGAGAAAGATACCAGCATTCCTCGCGGGCCAGCGCCGCGAGTGTGATGGGCGTGTCGATGTCATAAAATGCCGTCACGCCATGGGCAGTGCGCGTCACCCAATCGCCAATCGAAATTCCGTTCGGCACGAACGAGCCGAGGATGACGCAATCCGCATCGCGGATTTCGCTCCCGAAGCGCGCGCGCACTTCACGCACGCTCCGGTAAAGCTCGGTGCGACCAAACGGCGGCCGCGGCAGATCGCGATTCTCCGCATACCAGGACTGATCGCGCTCGAGGAAAAGCAGGTCATGGCCTCGCCTAACGAGTTCCCGGACGAGCGCTCGATAAGTCGTGGCATGGCCGTTGCCCCACGACGACGTAATCGACAAACCGAGGATAACGATCTTCACGCCATGACCCCCTCCATGATTTGATCGAACTGCTCCGCCCGATGACGGTAGGTGTGCTCGGACAAAATGCGTCGCCTGGCCGCTTCGCCAACTTCACGCGCGCGTTCGGGCGTGAGCGCTTCGACGATCGCCGCGACCTCTGCTCCGTCGCGCGCGACGAAAACTTCTTCGTTAGGCTCAAGGAAAAGCTCGATCCCGACCCACGCGTCCGTGATCAAGCAGGCGGCGGCACCGGCGGCTTCAAAGACACGGGTTGGCGGTGAAAAACCATAGCGGGCCATGCTTGCGCGATTCACGTTCAGGAGCGCACGGGAGGAACAGTTAAAGGCATTGTGATCGCGCGAATAAACGTGGCCAACATGGTGGACGTTGGGCGGAAGATGCGGCTGTTCCCAGCCGCTCCCGCCGAGGATGAACGGCTCGTTAGGCAAAAGCGTCGCGGCGCGAAGAAAGAATTCATGCACCCGCGCTTCGCGGTCGGGGAGGCGGTTGCCGAGGAAACCGAGAGTCCCTGCGAAGCGCGCTTCCGGGGGCGCTAAATAATGGGTCTCCGGATCGAGCGCGTTGTAGATCGGGATGCACTCCTTTGCGCCGAAAGCTTTGTAGCCATCCACCACGGGCTGGCCGCCGCCGTAAGTGAGGATGTAGTCGTAGCGCGGGACCAGCGCACGGAAAAGATCGTCAGGGTCTTCTTCCATCCGCTCGAGCGTGGCGGGTGCGTCGACGTCCCAGAAGATCGTTAGGTTGTCCGGGCGCTTTGTCTCCGCGATCGCTTTCTCGAGAAACTCGTCGAGCACGCCGACGCCGCTCGTTTTCACCATCACGTCCGCGCCTAACGACGCCTCTTCAATCAAACGCGCGGCCGCCTCTTCCGTCGGTGGATAAACGACCACGCGAGCCCAATCCGGTTCGGGAAAATCCCGATGCTGCTGCCGTTCGTAGGCATCGGGCTCATAGAAGGTGATGCGATGCCCGCGCTCGTGCAGGTAACGAATGATTCCGCGGTAGTAAGTGGCCGAGCCGTTCCAAAAAGCCGAGACCAGACTGGAGCCGAAGAAGGCGATCTTCATAAGTGCCTCACGATCGCGAGCAGCTCATCCACGCGATGGGCGCATGTGTGACGGGCGAGCACGGTCTTGCGCCCATGTTCCGCGAGCTCGCGCGCCATCGCTTTGTCGCTCAGGAGGGCGCGCAGTTGCCGGCGCATTTCTCGGCCATCGCGCGCGATCAAAAAATCCTCGCCCGGAGTGAAGAGATGCTCGCAGTCGCTCCACGGCGCGCTGATCAGCGGGATGCCGCAGGCGAGCGCTTCGAATGGACGAATCGTCGGAATGCCCGGTAGCGCCTCGACGTAAGGCCGGCGCGGGACGTGGACCGTCACCCGATGGGCAGCGAAGACTTCCGGCACGCGAAAGTTAGGCACCCAGCCGCGGAAATCGATTCCGGCCTCGCCCAGTTCGTTCTGCGCGGCTTCCGGGTAACGAACCCCATGCACGGTGGTCGCGAGCTTCAGCTTCCGCGCCGGCTCGATCAGAAATTCGCGCAGTTCCGCGCTTCGTTCCTCATCGCCCCAGTTGCCGATCCATACCAGATCGCGCTCGCGCCGGACCTGCGGCAACGGATGAAAAACGCAAGTGTCGGCGGCCTCATGCCAGGTCCAGGCCTGCTGCGCCCAACCGTGCTGCAAATAGAGATCGCGCAGCACTTCGCCGTAGGCGAGAACGCCATCGTAATCTCCCAGATCGTAGGCCTCCATCGCCACCGGGTCGCTGACAGCGCGATGGTGAGTGTCGTGAAAAAGCAGCCGATAGCCGCCGCGCTGCGCCCGATGGAGGCCGATCTGCCTAACGAGCTCGGGCGCGTTCCATTCGTGAACGAGGACGAGGCCGGCGCCGTCGAGCAGTTGGTCGAGATCGAGCGCCGGCTCCTCGTACAAGCTACTCGTTAGGCCCGGATAAGCCGCGGCGAAATCATGCAAGGGCGCCTCGCCGTGGGCTGTCCGCAGGTTGCTCAGGCTCCAGCCGTGCCGTGGCTCGTAAACCACGACTTCGTGGCCGCGCGTGATCAGCTCGCTGGCGATGCCGCGGAGGAAATGGGCGTTTCCGTTGTTCCAATCCGAAAGCAGGGAGTGATAGAAGAGAACGATTTTCATGCGGCAGATTGCACGAATCGATATTGCCTAACAATCCCTGAATAGAGCGAGAGATAGCGCTCTGTCATTTGCTCGAGACTGAAATGCCGCGCCCTTTCGACGGCGCGCTGCGCGAGAGCTTCCCGCTGCGCGGGTCGATCGATCAACTGCTGCAGCGCCGCCGCAAGTGCGCTGGGATCTTCGGGATCCACAAAGAGCGCGGCATCCTCCCAGACCTCGCGAAGACTCGGGATGTCGCCCAAAACAAGAGCGCAGCCGGAGAAGGCGGCCTCCAGAGCAGATAGCCCGAACGGCTCGTAGCGCGCGGGGAGACAAAATATCGAAGCTCGCGTCAGTCGATCTGCGATCTCGGGCGCGCCCAGCCGGCCCAGCCTAACGAGCGCACCTTTTGCCGGTTCGCCGCCGGCGATCTGGATCGGCCAGCTCACCGCTCCCGCCGCTTTCTTCAATGCGGTGAGATTTTTTGCTTCGTCCCAGAAACGGCCGGCCGAAAATATCAGCGGCTCCTTTGCTCCGGCGCGAAAAGTGTTACGGTCGCGGCCGTTCGGAATGACGGCAGTCTGCGGCCGTGGACCATAGTTTTCGACGAGCGTGGAAAGCATTGCCTGCGTCGGGGTGACGACGAAATCGGCAGCGTGCCAGCCAGCCGCGACACGCCGCGCATATTCATCCCACTCGTTAGGCGGGTCTTCTCCTTTGACCGCGCGCCACCAGGAGAGAACGCAGGAATGAGCTACTACCAGGATCGGCGTGCGCCAGGGAAGGGAAGCGTGCGCGTAGCCGTTGAGATGGATCAGCTCCGGTTGGGTCGTAGCCGCGAGTTGCAGGAGCCATTGGCCCGCGCGATCGACCTCCTCCCACGGATTTTCCATCCACTCCAAAGCAAATTCGCTCTCGTGCAGGGCTACGTTAGACAAGGCCGCCGCCGCGGCTCGCTGATCCTCGCGTAGTGCCGCTCCCATGGTCGCGAGGACGACGGCGATGTCGCGCTCGCCGAGTGCACGCGCCAGATCGAGCGCGTAAGTCCAGACGCCGCCAATCGGGTCCGCAGTGAGAAGGATTTTTTTCAAAAGACGATCAAGGCTTTCATGAATCCGTTCGGCCGGTCGCGCGTCGCCTGGAGGGCATCGCCGAGTCGCCCGAGCGGATAGCGGTGGGTGTAGAGAGGCGCGGGGTTTAATCTGCCGGAAGCGACGGCGTCGACTGCTTCGCGCATGCCGCGGAGGTAAATCTGCGGATCGCGTTCGTGGGCGTTGATGACGTCGAGGCCGCGCCAGTTCCAGAGCTGGAGGTTGACCTGGCGGAGGCCATCCTGGTGATAACCGGCGACGACGAGACGGCCGCGCTCGGCGGTTAATTCCGCGGCCAGATCGAGCGGGGCCTGTTTGCCCACGGCTTCGATGACGACTTCGCAGAGTTTGTCGCTCGTTAGGCCGCGCACCTTCTCGACACTCGCGGAATTATCGCCTAACGAAACCGTTTCCGCCGCGCCCATCTGGCGCGCGAGCGTGAGGGCAAAGCCGCGACGGGAAATGGCGATGACACGCGCGCCGGCACGACTCGCGAGCTGGGTGAGAAGCGCGCCGAGGAACCCGATCCCCACGATCGCGACGGTTTGGCCGGCGCGGATTCCGCTGCGCCGAAATATGTTCATGGCGCAGCCGAGCGGCTCGGCCGGGAAGGCCGCCTCGCCCAGTTTCTGCGCCAGCCTAACGACGGCGTTTTCGGGCGCGACATCGTACTGCGCATAGGCATGTTGCGAGAGAAGGCCGACTCTTTCGCCAGCGGAAAAGCCGGTTACGTCCTCGCCTAACGAGTCCACCAGTCCCCAACCTTCATGCCCGAGCGCGCCCGCTTCCATCGGATAGCTGAACCACGGCTGGCCCTCCCAAGGAGAGAGATTGGAAGCGCAAACGCCGCAACCTTCCAGCCGCACGCGCAGTTCGTTAGGCCGGGGCTTCGGCAGCGCAGTTTCTCCCACCTCCACACGACCTGGTGCGACGAGGCGCGCCGCGAGCATGGTGGTGGATCGAGGACGGGCCGCGGTCTGCGTTGCCGCCATTTTCAGACGGAGAGTCCGCGTGCGGTCAGCTCTTCCTGAGCCGCGTCCACATGGTCCATGGGAATCTGGCCCTCGAGCCATTCCGCCAGATCCTCGAGGCCCTCTTCGAGTTGGACACGCGGCTCGTAGCGCAGAAGGCGGCGCGCCTTGGAGATGTCGGCGAAGCAGTTGCGGATGTCGCCGATACGGTATTTGCCGGTGATTTTTGGCTCGAGATCGTCTTGTCCGAGCACCTGCGCCATCTGCTGCGCGATCTCAAGAATGCTGAAGGAGCGGCCGCTCCCGATGTTGAAGACTTCGCCGGCGGCGGCCGGTTCTTCCATGGCGAGGCGGCAGGCGCGGGCGATGTCGTGGACGCTGACGAAATCGCGCTGCTGGCGACCGTCCTCATTGATGAGCGGCGCTTTTTTGTTTAGAAAACGCGATGCGAAAATCGCGAGGACGCCGGTGTAGGGATTGGAGAGCGCCTGGCGCGAGCCGTAGATATTAAAGAAGCGCAGGCCGACCGCTTCCATGCCGTAGGCCGGGCAGACGTTCATGCAGAGGCGCTCTTGGTGATATTTGGAAATGGCATAGACGGAGGGGAGAGCGGGGCATTTCGATTCGTCCGTCGGTACGGGCGTGAGAGCCTCGCCTTCCGCATCGCGCACTTCCCAATCGCGCGCCCGGAGCTGGCCGAGCTTGCGTTCGTTAGGCGAGACCGTTCTTCCGGCGCGATCGTGGTAAAAGCCTTCCCCGTAAATACTCATGCTGGAGGCGACGACGACGCGTTGGATCGGTTTATCGAGCAAAGCCTGCAGGAGCATGGCCGTGCCCATGCCGTTGCTGTCGGTGTATTCGGCGATTTGATACATGCTCTGGCCAACGCCGACGGAAGCGGCCAGATGAAAAACCAGATCAATTCCTTTTAGCGCCTTCTTCACCGCCTCGCCATCGCGCACATCGCCAACGATCAGCTCGACCTCGTCATCGAGATAATCGGGACGTTCAGCGGCGGACCCGTGGACCTGCTCGGAGAGATTGTCGAACGCCCTAACGATATAGCCGCGCTCGAGAAGTTCGTCCGCGAGGTGGGAACCAACGAAACCAGCGCCGCCAGTGATGAGTGCTTTCTTATACATAGTTTCGCAGAGGTTCGCAGGAGCAGGCGCAGTCACGCGTCGGGATATTGTCCTGTAAGGTAGGCGGCATTTTTCCTAAGAACATTCAAACTTGCTATGGGCCGAACGATCATGCCAAGAGCTTCTCCTGAGTAGCTTGCCGAAGCTAGGCGATGGAAACTTCGAATGCGATTCTTTTGCGCAAGCGCAAATTGAGCGACACCAGCCTGATTGTCTCCTGGTGCACGGAGTCGTTAGGCTGCATTGAGACGGTGGCGCGCGGCGCACGCCGGCCGAAGAGCATCTTCGCGGGCAAACTCGACCTGTTTTTCGAAGCCGAGATCCAGATCAAACGCAGCCGCAAATCGCATCTGCACGCCCTCACCGAGGCCGTGCTCGGCAATCCGTTCGGCGGGATTCGCGAGAATTATAAGCGCACGCTGACGGCTTCCTGTTTCGTGGAATGGATCGAGCTGAGCACGGAACCGGAGCATCCAGCGCCGGAGCTTTTTCATTTATTGCAGCGTGCCTTTGGGTTTCTCGACAGACAGGATGCGACGCGGCGGGCGGTGCGGTATTTCGAAGCAGAGCTGGCGCGCCTCGCGGGCGTGCACGATGTCGCGATGTTAGAAAGCGATCCGGCAGGAGCGCTCGCCGCGCTCTTCGGCCGAGTGCCACGCGGGCGCGCTGCGTTGCTCAAAGCGCTCCCTTAAATTACTGTCGTCGCGCCATGAAAAAATACCCGCTTCTACTGACGGCGGCCGCTCTCTGCGGCAGCATCCTGACCGCCCATGCCGACGAAACTTACAAGATCGATCCAGTCCATTCCTCGATCTCTTTTAAAGTGCGGCATTTTTTCAGCTACGTGAACGGCAGCTTCAGGAAATTCGAAGGCACCATCCACGTCGAGAGCGATCATCCGGAGAAATCATCGGTCAATGCAGTCATCCAAACCGCGAGCATCGATACCGGCAACGACAAGCGCGATGAGGATCTGCGCAGCGCGGATTTCTTCGACGCGGCGCAGTTTCCCACCATCACTTTCAAGAGCAAAAGCGTGAAGCAAAACGGGCCGGATAGCGGCGACATCACCGGCGACCTAACGATGCACGGAGTGACGCGGGAGATCACGTTGCGTGTGAAGTTTCTCGGCAAAGGCAAAGGTATGGGCGGACACGCGATCAGCGGCTGGCAGGTGACGACTGGCCCGCTCAAGCGCAGCGATTACGGCCTCACCTGGAGCAAGACGGTCGAAGGCACCGCGGTGGTGGGCCAGGACGTCGAGGTAACGATCGAGGTCGAAGCGGACAAAGCGCCTAACGCCTAACAAATACGCTGATCACTCAGGCCGCGTGATCGGCGGACGCTGTCGTCCCGAGGCACTTGCGACCCCCGTTGGCTTTTGCGACGCTGAACGCGACACCATGACAACAACTCAACAGACCAACTACGGCGTCGATGAAATCGCGCAGCTCTTTCCCAGCTTATTGAAAATCGATGACCAGTCGCTGCGTGAACGGGTGGCCGCCGTCTGGAACGAAGCCATCAACACGGGCTGCGGCGGCAAGGGCTGGACCTTCGATGAACTTCGGGCCGTCAGGTTCACGTTGTTGGCCGGCGACATTGACATGACCTTCGTCGAGCATCTGAATTCCTGCGCGCTGCAATGCATTGCCATCGCTGATGTGCTGGAGAGTTCGTTTCGCTGTGGCATTCCGATTGAACGTGACTATCTCATCGCCGGCGCCTTGCTGGCCGATGTGGGCAAGCCGCTGGAGTTTGACAAGGACTCGTTAGGCAAGGTGATTCAGGGCAAATTCGGACAGCAAGTGCGGCATCCTTTCACCGGCGTCGCGCTGGCCTACAAGCACGGCATTCCGGACGAAATCATGCACATCATCGCCACCCACAGTCATGAGGGCGACAAGATGGAGCGCTCGATCGAGTCGATTATTTTCCATCACGCCGACTTCGTGGATTTCGATATCGCCAAGTTTCTGGGCAAGCGGGCTGCCAGGAAGGGATAATTGATTCTTGAGAATTTGAGAGCGTCGACGAGCCATGAACGAGATCGACATCGTGCGCGACATCTCCCACAGGTTCGAGCATGCGGGCGTCCCCTACATGCTCACCGGGTCCATGGCGATGAACTACTACGCGCAACCGCGCATGACCCGCGATATCGACGTCGTTATCGCAATTGGGCCGGAGGAGGCCGGACGCCTGGCTGCTTTATTTCGGCCAGACTATTATGTGAGTGAGGAAAATATTCGCGAGTCGCTTGCCCACGAATCCATTTTCAACCTCATTCATCAAGAGAGCGTGATCAAAGTGGACTGCATCATTCGCAAGGGAATAGAATATCGACGAGTGGAGTTTGAGCGGCGCCAGATTATCTCCATTCTCGACTTCACCACCTTCATCGTGAGCAAAGAGGATCTTATCATTTCAAAACTTTTTTGGGCAAAAGATTCGCATTCCGAGATTCAACTGAGCGATGCGCGAAATCTGCTCACGACCGGATACGACACGGAGTATTTGCAGCGCTGGACGCGCGAACTGCACCTGGATACTTTACTCGCGGAGTGTCTCCCATGACTGATACTGCCCGGGGGATTCAGCGAATCATGCGCGACAGAATAATGGCGCGCTCGGGGGAGGAGCGTTTCGTGATGGGTGCGCAGATGTTCGATAGCGCCCGCGAAATGGTGAAAGCATCACTGCCCCCGGGTTTATCTGAAACGGAGCAGCGACGGCAATTGTTCAGACGTCTCTACGGGAAAGATCTTAATCTTGGGCAAATGATATGAGTCTCACGCTCGTTGAGAAGACTGCGACACGGCACGCTGATGGACTTGGGGCGGGAGCGGTGGTGCGCGCCGGAGATTTCATTTCGATTCGGCCGCGCCATGTGATGACGCACGACAACACCGCCGCGGTGATGCCGAAGTTCAAGCAGATCGGTGCGAGCGCGATCGCAGATCCGGCGCAACCGGTCTTCGCCATCGATCACGATATTCAAAACACGACGCCGAAGAATCTGGAGAAATATGCGAAAGTCGAAGCGTTCGCGCGCGAGCAGGGCGTCGATTATTATCCGCCAGGGACCGGGATTTCGCATCAGGTGATGGTGGAGCAGGGCTATGTCGTCCCCGGTGCTTTGGTGGTGGCGAGCGACTCGCATTCGAACTTGTATGGGGCGGTGGCGGCGCTAGGCACGCCAGTGGTGCGAACGGATGCCGCGAGTATCTGGGCCACCGGAGTGACTTGGTGGCAGGTGCCGAAAGTGGCGAAGGTGGTGTTGAAAGGAACCCTTTCCACGGGAGTCACAGGTAAGGATGTCATCATCGCTTTGTGCGGGTTGTTCAACAAAGACGAGGTGCTCAATCACGCGGTAGAATTTACCGGCGACGGAGTGGCCGCCTTTTCGATGGATGCGCGCATGACGATCGCCAACATGACCACCGAATGGGGTGCGCTCGCCGGGGTGTTTCCATTTGATGAAGTGACGGTGAAATACTTGCGCTCGCGCGTCGGTGAGTTCACCGATCCCCGCCGCCCAGGAGCACGCGGACCCAGGAGTCGCTCGGGTTACACCAACGCCGAGATTGATTCGTGGTGGAACGATCGCGATGACTTGAGCGCTGATGTGGACGCGCACTACGCGATCGAGCTCGAACTAGATCTGGCAACCGTGGTCCCACATGTCTCCGGGCCTAACGAGGTTAAGACCATGGTGTCGCTGCCGGAAATGGAACGGAAACATGTGCCTATTCAGAAGGCCTATTTGCTATCCTGCGTGAACGCGCGCCAGGAGGATTTGCATGACGCCGCGGAGGTGGTACGGGCCCGCGGGGAACGGGTCGCCGACGGCGTCGAATTTTATCTCGCCGCGGCGAGCGCCGAAGTCCAGGCCCGATCGGAGTCCGCTGGTGACTGGCAAACTCTGGTCGATGCAGGAGCCATTCCGCTGCCGCCCGGTTGCGGAACATGCATCGGTTTGGGTCGTGGTCTGGTGGGCAGAGGCGAAATCGCGATCAGCGCCACCAACCGCAATTTCAAAGGTCGCATGGGTGACCCCGATGCGCAGGTCTATTTAGGTTCGCCCGCCGTCGTGGCTGCGAGCGCGCTTGCTGGTTTTATCTGCGCGCCAACGATATTCGCCGAGCGCACCGCCGGCACTGCTGTTCGGCGCGCCCAAAGCAAACCGCAATCGGACGTTTCAGTGGAGATCATCGACGGCTTTCCGCGAAGCGTGCGCGGTCGCGTCCTCTTTGTGGACAAAGACAATTTGAACACCGACGGCATTTACGCCGGCAAGCACACTTATCGCGACGATCTCACGCCCGAGCAAATGGCGGCGGTAACGTTGGAAAATTACGATCCAAGCTTCAACACGCTCTATAGCCAGGGCGACGTGGTTGTGGGAGGACTGAACTTTGGGACCGGATCGAGTCGCGAGCAGGCGGCCACGGCGCTGAAGTTCAAAGGAATCCCCTGCATCATCGCGAGCAGTTTTTCCGAGACTTACAAGCGCAACGCATTCAACAACGGCTTCGTGGTCTTTGAGTGCCCAGAGTTAGTGACGCACTTGCGCGCCACCCTGACTGATCGTGCCCCCACCACGGTGGCGTCGGAGATCACGATTGATTACGGCAAATCCATCCTGACTATTGATGGGAAATCATTCGCCTTCCCGCCGCTAAGTCCCGCGGCTCAAGAATTGATCGTGGCGGGTGGCGCCGAAAATCTAGTAGCCGCCCGGCTTCGCGCGAACCCGCAAGAAGCTCTGTAGTTTAGGGCTTTCTCACGCTGCGCTTTACCAATCGGCGTGCCTGTGGTATTTCCGCCAGTTCGAGTTTGAATCTCTATTAAGGAATTTACTCAAATGGCTAAATACAAAATCGCGTGGTTGCCTGGTGACGGAGTTGGCAACGATGTTATGGAGGCGGCGCGCATCGTGTTGGATCGCATAAAACTGGATGCCGAGTACGTCCCTTGCGACATCGGTTGGGATTTCTGGTGCAAAGAAGGCAACGCCCTTCCCGATCGCACCGTGGCGGCGCTCAAGGAAACCACCTGCGGTCTCTTCGGCGCGATCACGAGCAAGCCACAGAGCGACGCGAAAGAAGAACTGATCCCGGAGCTGAAGGACAAGGGGCTGGTTTACTTCTCGCCCATCGTGAAGCTGCGCCAGATGTTCAACCTGCACACCAACATGCGGCCATGTAAGAGCTACGTCGGCAACCCGCTGAATTATCGTGGCACAAAGATCACGAACCCGAGTGGCGAGGATGTCCCCATCGACCAGGTCGTGTTTCGTGAAAATACCGAGGGCAGCTACGGTGGCGTTGAATTTTTTCCGCTGCCCGAGCCTGTCTATACGGCGCTCTGCGCCAACCCAAAAATGAAGAAGTGGATCGAGAAGGGACTGGAGAATATCGCGCTCTCGACCCGCATCATGAGCGAGCAAGGCTGCACTAACATTTGCCGGCAAGCCTTCGAGTTCGCCAAAAAAACCGGCCGCAAACGCGTCACCCTCATAGAGAAACCCAACGTGCTCCGGGAAACCGGTGGGCTGATGATGCGCTGCTTCCGGGACGTGGCGAAGAGTTACCCAGAGATCCGCGCCGATGACGCCAATATCGACGCGATCTGCATGTGGATGTTCAAGAATCCGCAGGACTATTCAGTCCTAGTAGCGGAAAACATGTTTGGCGACATCGTTAGCGATTTGTGCGCCGGCCTGGTCGGCGGACTGGGATTCGCACCCAGCGCCAACCTGGGCGACAACTACGCCGTCTTTGAACCAACTCATGGATCCGCGCCGAAGTACGCCGGTCAATACAAGGTCAACCCAATCGCGATGCTCTTAACTGGCAAGTTGATGCTGGACTGGCTCAAGGAAACGGAAAAGGCCGGGCGCCTTGAAGCCGCCATCGCTCGGGTAATAGCGGAAGGTCAAGTGCGCACCTACGACATGGGCGGCAAGGCTTCCACACTCGACATGGCCAGGGCAGTCGCCGATTACGCCGGGTCATAAACGAGGAGACAGCGGTCCGCACGGCTGCTAGTGGGCTGTATCGCTTAAAGTGAGACTGACTTCCGCCCGCGCGAGAGCTGGCTCACCTCCTCTGATATATAGCTAGCTCCACCCGCTGGGGCTACATCCCAGCCGTCGCGTCACCTCCGTTATACGGCTAAAGGTTTGCAAGCAGGCGCTAAAAAATGACAACCGTGCGACAGCGTAGCGGTCAGCCGGCTGCTAAGATCGGTGATGGAACAGCTCCAGATCATCTCCAGAGCGCTGATCGTTGTCGTCTTTTTCGCCACTCACTGCCTCTCCGTCACTGATGCTCGTGCGGGAGTTCGCCGCTTTACTTACGTCTATGAAGCGACCACGGCCGTGCCCGGGAGCGTGGAATCGGAGAATTGGATCACCTGGCGCACGAGCCCACGTGAGGAACGGCGTTTCAACGCCGTCGACTTTCGCAATGAGACTGAATTTGGCCTGACCGAACATCTCCAGGTTGGTTTCTATCTAGCCGATTGGAGTTATGAAAATGATCCGGCTGCGCATAAGCATGGCCTTAGTTATAAGTCTTCCGCGGTGGAGTTGATTTACAATTTTTCCAATCCTACTACCGACCTACTGGGCCTCGCCCTTTATCAGGAGGTGCGCGGCGGGCCCGACGAACTCGAGTTGGAATCCAAAGTGATCTTGCAGAAAAACATCGATCGGTTCGTCATTGCCTTTAATGCGACGCTGGAAGCTGTATGGGAAGGAAGGAACCTGAAGGAGCGGTCGGGAGAGTTTTCGGAAACATTCGGCGTGAGTTACGAAGTCTCTCCCGCTTGGCTGCTGGGCGCCGAGCTCCTGCATGAGATTGACCTACCAGAGTGGTCGGAGAGCGAAGACTCGGTCGTCTACGCTGGGCCGAATATCTCCATCGCGGCGGCACTTGGTGGGCGACGGTAACGCCGCTCGTCCAGTTGACGAATATCTCGTCGGAAGTTGATTTCCAACCCCGGGTCATCTTCGGATTCAGTTTCTAAGTTATGGACTACCGATTCATGAAAGGCCTTGGCTTCGCCGCGGTCTGCGCTGGCATTTTTTTTAGCTGTCAAAGCAGTCCGCGCAGTGCTTTCCCGACCGCGCAAACTATCGCTCGTTCAAGTGCAGCCCGCGGGACCGACCTTGCCATGCTCGCCCAAGGCCGAAAGATCTTCACGACCAGTTGCACTGAGTGTCACGTCGCCCGGCCGATCGCAGGCTATTCCGTCACGCAGTGGCGGCACAACGTTAGTGTGATGGCGCCGCGTGCGCGCCTCAAGCCAGGCGACCGTGCGGCACTTGAGGCGTATCTGGTGGCCGCGCGCGAATCACTGCCGCAGAGTTAGACGGGAGGCAGACGTTGCCGGCAGCGTCACGGAGTCGGCGCTTTCGAGACTTGCCATAGAGAAAAAGCGCTTAATAACTTCCCGTTTCGCTACTCACGTTTGCAATATTTGGATCCATGCGCGTGCCCCCGATGATTTGACCTTTGGAATCAGTCTTCACAGCCCTGCTGAAAAGAACACCGCCTTCGGCTCTTCGGGGCCGACGGCGAGAATTTGGTAATCGGAGGAAGGACCAACTGCTTGCGTCGTCTGCTCCCAGCAATGAGGTGACGAGCACTGGGAAAACAAGCGCAAAAAGCGAGAGGACAGTCGCGGCGCCTAACGAAACCATGGCATCTCTTTGCATCTTCAACCCTTCATAATGGCGGATCAGACGTAGCAGGCCGGCGAGAGGTCCCAAAGCGAGACGCGGCACGCAACTGCTATTGAATCGCGTTCGCCCTGTGATATCGTTTCTGTTGGTTCGGGGCGGGTCTGTGGATGGTCCGCCCGCCCAGTTCAGCCTAACAAGAAGCACTTCGGCCTAACGTTATTCATGTCCGCTTCCGCTCCGATCACTGGTGCCGTTGAAAGTCCTACGATCACGGCGGAAAGCAAAACGAAGGAGAGCCTCGACCTGCCGTGGCAGGTGGTGGTGCATAATGATCCAGTCAACTTGATGAGTTACGTCGCGATGGTTTTTCAGAGGGTCTTCGGTTACCCGAAAGAAAAGGCCGAGATGCACATGCTCGAAGTGCATCGCCAGGGTCGGTCGGTTTTGTGGAGCGGGGTGCGGGAACGGGCCGAGCTTTTCGTCCAGCAATTGCACGGCTATCTTCTTCTCGCGACGATCGAGCGGGTGAACTGAGAATGGAACTTTTTCGCAACAACGGCACGCTCGAGATCAGCGAAATTGATCCGTTCTTAGCCGAGTTGCTGCGACAAATCCCGGCGAGTGCCAATCCCGATTCGGTTCCCGCCGCTGAGCAGCGACTCTTTAGCGCGCCCGCCGATCCGGCGGTGGAAAAGGAGATGTGCGCGGAATGGAAGCTCTACGTCGAGCCGGAGTTGCGCCGCATCTTTGCGACGGCGACGGAGACGGTTGAAAAAGATTTGCGGCAACTGGGCGAGGACGCGAAACCGTTCGCCAACCGTACGCTGCGCATCCCGCTCGAAAATTCCGAGGCCTGGCTTAACGCGCTGAATCGCGCCCGGCTCGCGCTCGCGGCCAAGTTTGATTTTACGGAAGCGGAGCTATGCGATCACTATCGTTCGCCGGTCGGCTCGCGGCGTGATCTCAGCCTTTTTCAGGTCAATTTTTATGGCTTCTTGCAGGAGTTCATCGTGCGCGAGTTAGAGTGCAGCTCCGAGAGGATCGCGCCTAACGAAGTCTAGAGGCGGGCGTCTCGCCCCGCGGCCATAGGCGAGGGATGCGCGGATGCAAAACGTGGGTCCCAATCCTGCGGCCAACGCGGCCGCCGCCTGTACATGATCTCGCGATCGTCCTCGCCTAACGAGCGCCATCCTGTTTCCGCTCGCGCACCATTTTCATCAACCGTTCTTTCAAGGCATCGGACGATTTCGCCGGCCGCAGGCTGAGCGCGAAAGCCTCATGTAGACGATAACATTCCGTGATGAAATCTTCCGCCTTTTGGCCCAATTCCGCGCGCGTTTCTTCGAATTCCTGACTCTCGCCGTTTTCCAACGCGCCGATCACGTAGAGCCGGGCGCGGTTTTGGAATTCCTCAAAGCTCATCTTTCAGTTCTTTCAGGCCGTCGTAGATCTTTTTCAGCCCCAATTCGAGGCGCGTCTTGACTGTCCCTAAAGGTGTATTCGTATTTGCGGCGATTTCGCGCTGACTCATGCCGCGAAAAAATGCGAGTTCGATCGCCTGTTGCTGCGCCGGGGGCAGACCGTTGATCACGTTGCGTACGAGCACCCGTGTATCGGCAAAGTTGATTTCCTCTTCGGTCGCGTTGTGCACCCAGGCATCGGGTTGCTGCTCAGTTTCGTTCTGGAGGCGCTCGCCCGCCCGCTGATATGCCTGTTTTTTGCGCAGGCCGTCGATCGCCCGCCGTCGCGCCAGAGTCACCATCCAGCCGAGCGGTTTGCCTTTGTGAGCCGAGAAATTTTTTGCCTGGTTCCACAGCTCCATGAAAATTTCCTGGAGCAAATCATCAGCCTCGGCCTCGTTATGCACGACGCGGAGGATGAGTGCCTTGATGATGCCGTTGTAGCGATCGTAGAGCTGCGAAAGCGCTTCAGGATCTTCGCGTTGAATCCCGGCCATCAACTCCAGATCGGTCAATTGACCCGGCTCGAGCAGCGGGCTAACCGCGGGCATGCGCGGGTCGGATTCCTCCGCGTCGTGATCGTCAGGGAGCTTGGGTCGGCGTGGCATCGCGGCAAGGAAGGAGAGAAGATGTATAGCGGGCGTCCCGATGCGTCCAACAGCATTTAACGCGGAGAACAAGAATAAATTTAGGGTTCACGACTCGCGAATGCCCTCCTTGCCTCTCGTCACCTTTCGTCGATCTTTCACGATTTTCGCCGCACCAGCACGCCAGCAGACACGCCCACGCGAGCGGCCATTCGGTCATCGCCTCCGCGCAACCCGGCGAGCGTTGGCTCTACTGCTACCCAGACGACGCGAGCGCTGGATATTAAGTTGTGAATTGATTCTTCACTCGTTAGGCTAAATATTGGCCTGGCGGCATCGCGCATGCAGACACGCGCCAAAGCGCGTCTCTTCGGAGGGACATGCTTCCGCATGTCTAGGATCTGAAGCGGGGCGCTGATGTCTCAGGGATGCGGCGGGTGAAGTTGAGCTTCATCCAGCGCGTCGCGGTCCCATTTCCCCAGCCAGGAAGCTGCGTCGTAAGTGCTCTGGGCGAAGTCGAGCAGTGCATCATCCGGCGAAGCGGCGCTGCGGACGACGTCGTAAGGGAGCGTGAACTCATGTAGCTGTGCGAGATAGCTAGCCTCGTTAGGGCGGACCTGCGTTTGCGGGTAACCAGGGGGCTCGGGATAGGCATAGGAATAATAAATCGGCGTGGGGCTGGCAGCGCTCCCCGGCCAGAAGCCGACGCTGCTCACTTCCTGCGCATAGGCTTCGCGCGCGACCGCATCGGGCAGGTGCGGCACCCCGCCCGGATGCGGCGGAGCGGGGCGGCCGGAGAAGCGCGTCACCGCCAGATCGAAGCTGCCCCAGAAAAAGTGCACCGGGCTGCACTTCCCGCAAAAGCGCGCACGAAAATTCTTGAAGAGGCGATCCGATTGCACGAGCACGCGCCAAAAGCGGTTGGCGTATTCCGGATCGTAAGCGCGATGAGTTTCATCGCGGTCAAAAGCGATCGGGTTCGAAATTTCGTTAGGCAAGAGGTCGATCTTAACGGGCAACTCCAGCTCGGAGAGCCCGCCCATCACCGCCCGATAAAATTCTGCAACCGGCCGCGCGCGCAGCTTGATCAGGTGCTGTCTGCCGTCGCTTTTCAGAATGCGCAGGTGGTGATCGAGGAAGTCGAAGCGCAGCTCAAAGGTGTAGAGCCCGTGCCGGATCGGGGAAGTCGTTAGGCCGCGCGAAGTGAGGTAGAGCGTGACGTGCCAGGAGTGGTTGACCCAGGGAGTCAGCTTCAGCCGAATCTTGCCTACGATCTGCGTCCACATGTGCAGGGTCTCGGCGGTGGCTTGCCATTCTTCGAAGGGGAGCGCCGGCCAGGCGGCGTCCCGGTCGTTAACAGAGAGGTTCATTTTGGCTTTAGTTCCGCCAGGGAGATGCGGATGACAGTCTTCGTGCTTCTGTGAACTCATTTCTGCACCAAAACGGCGTGCTTGCAGCCTCGTTGACTGCAAACACGCCGATTAATTAAGGTGCAGCTCGCGGGCCGATGTGACTACGGCTTGGTGGTCTTTTTCAGCGTTGCCGTCGCCGTGTGGGTGATGGCCGGAGAACCTCCCGTGCCGGTGACAGTAAAGAGATAAGTCCCCTTGGCCGTGGATGAGCTGACCGTCAGGGTTAGCGCCGACGAAACCGTCGCGGGATTTGGGCTGAAGCTACCGGTCGTTCCCGAGGGCAAGCCGCTTACGGAGAGATTCACGGCCGAATTGAAGCCGCCGGTTGGATTAACTGTCACCGTGTAGCTAGCTGTTCCGCCCCCGCGGTTCAGGGTCACCGACGACGGACTAATTGAAAGCGAATAGTCAGGCGCAGGTGTCGGAGTAGGAGTAGGAGTAGGCGTCGGTGTCGGTGTCGGTGTCGGAGTAGGAGTCGGCGTCGGCGTCGGAGTAGGATTTCCTGAAGCTAGCTTGAAGGATCCTATGCGCGTGCGCCAGTTGAACGTGGTGGTGGAGGAGTAGTATTCGTTCGTGTACCAGAAGGTGGCATCGTCGACCGGGTCCACCGTGAGGTCGCTGTAATCGCCCCAGCGGTTCCCGGTGCCAGTCTGGCTGCCCGTGCCATCGTAAAGATGACCTTCTCCCTGACCCAAGGTGTTGAGCGGATCACCAGCCAGTCGCCCTGTGTAACGAAGCTGCGGGTTGATCGTGGAACTCGAAGCGCTGTAGCCGATCGCCAGGTTCCCCTGGCCATCCATCGCGGCGCTCCCCAGCCAGCGCCAGGTCGTATCCGGCTGGTAAGTGCTTTCCTGAAAGACAGTGACCGGGCCGGTTGTGACTCCGCGGAGCTCAAACCAACGGATGCCCGCGACTCCGCCCGCGCTGACCGTGTAAGTTCCGACCAATGCTTCGTGGTCGCCAAAATTCCGGTAAGCCAAACGGAACATCAGGCGATCGCCGATGCCATCCAGCTTGTTGGTACTGGTCACTCCCGCCTCCGGCACGCAGGAGCGCGTTGAGGGGCAGAGCGAAGTGAAGGCAGCCGCCGCGGGCGTGGCGAAGGTGGTGAAAGTAGAGTTCGCCGGTGTCGTGAAATCCGCATGGAAGTGATAAGTAGTGTACTTACCGGCTCCAGGGAAACCGACGAAGGTGTTCGGCGCGCCAACCGGCGGCAGGGCGGAGCCGTCGAGGTCAGCCGGAAGAAAAGGAGCGACAGTGCCGCCGAGCGGTCCTACCGGGCTAATGAAGGAGGAGGGGGAGCCGGCCAGCATCGCAGGGCGATTGAAGACAAAGGCCTGCGGCCCGAGGAAAGACGTGCCGGAGGAGTTAAACACGTTCATGCTCATGTAATAACCGTCGGGCCAAACGGAGAGGTGCGGGTAGTCGAAGAAGTTCGAGCCGAGGTGAAACCCATAACGGTTATAGGTGCCGGTGGCATCGCTCGTGGTCGAGACGGCGACGCACTCGTCGGTGAGCGGGGCGGAACCCGTGACGCTCGCGAACTGGCTGATGGTCCAGCGGTTCGCCAGTTGATCATAAAGAACAACCGGGTCGCCGGCGCCGCCGTTCTGGCACGCCCCGCCGAAGCCGCTCCAGAGCGAAGAGATGCTGTTTGGCCCCAGGAGTGAACTGCCGGTGGCCTTGTCGAAGACCTGATAGCCTTCGTTAACCATCTGGACGTACTGGGTGTTTCCCACGTCGCCGTTCGCATCGGGCGGGGCGCAGCTGCAACCGACGCCGGGGAAGGGGATGCCGTCAAAGTTGAGGAGCGTTGCCGGAATGCTCGGCGCGAGGAACCCGAGGATCGAGGCATTTTTCTGGATCACCGGGTCCGGGCGATCGACATGAAAGTTCGGGACCTTCGGATTTTCGGCGGCCTCTCGCTCTTGGTGACGCTCAGTATTATCCCAAGCGGGCATCTCGCGCAGGGGTCGCGAAACGTCGTTATGATAGGATGGCGTGAACTGCACCTGCTTGGGGCCGAGCGCAAAGGCTGAGCTGGCTGCTAACAAGACGCCATAGTGAGCGTGAGAATCATGGAAGGCGTCGACCTGGCGTTTTCTGGGCCTAACGCCCGTATTAATGGGGGCGGCAATCCGGCGTGGCAGTTATGAGGATCACGTGGAGATTTATTCGCCCGCCTGTCTCTTCACGAAGGACGCAGGCGGTAACGTGCTTCCCGCGGCGGCAACCATCTCAAATCTGCTCGTAGAGATTGCTTACGAACGAGCGTCAAAATCTTGGCTCCAGATTCAGCAAACATCGGTTCTGTCGTTCGTTAGTCCGCGATCGGCCAGTCATGCATTCGCGGGAGTGTAATTACTCCGCAGGCGGATTCCGAAAGATGGCGCGATACGGAGCAACGGCTTGTCAGTCTTATCTTCGCACCCGGCGGCGCCCGAACGTTGCGCGCCGACGGGGGCCTATTCAGGTCCAAGTTATGGCTCCGTGGATTTGCGGCTTCGATTGCGCTCGAATCCTTGAGCAGCGCCGGTCTGGGGCGTTGCTCTAAAGAGGTGAGAGCGTATAGGGTGCAACGCTTCCTCTCGCCCTTCGCAGAGCAAAGCGTCTAGATGCACTCCGAACCTGTCTTCCGGCTTTTCGGTCCGGCTCACCTTGTCGTTATTCTCCTCACGCTCGCGATTCCGCTGGGCTTGGGATTGGCCGTCCGCCTAACGAACTCGCAGCGCATCGATCGCGCGGTAGCCGTCTGCCTCTCGCTCCTTCTGGCTGTGAATTATTGCGCGTACGCCGCTTATCTCCTGCAGCGCCATCAACTCGTCTGGCAACAGGCGCTCCCGTTTCAGCTTTGCGACTGGGCGACGGTAACAGTCATCGTCGCGCTTCTCACCGGCCGCAGAAGCTGGAGTGAAGTCTCCTACTTCTGGGGAATCGGTGGAAGCTTCCAAGCCCTTCTCACGCCCGATCTCCAGGTCAATTTCCCCGACATCCGCGCGATTAGTTTCTTCGTGGGCCACGGCGGGATCGTCGCCGGCGTGATCTACCTCCTCATCGCGCGCCGCTTTCGCCCGACCCTCGGCTCGGTCTGGCGCACCCTCGCGTGGTCGCAGCTCTATCTCGTGACATCGCTGCTGGTCGATCACCTGACCGGCGTCAACTACGGCTTCCTCCTCCACAAACCGATCGCCGCCTCCATTCTCGATTATCTGTCCGACACTCGATGGTTCTACATCCTGCAACTGGAAGGGCTAGCTCTCCTCTTCTTTGCGCTGCTCTATGTGCCCTTCGCCATCGCGGACCTAATGAAAGAGTTTAGAATAAAGAGCTCGCGCTAACGTCATCGCTTCAGAAATCTGACCTGACTTTCTGATTACCGCGGTTTCAAGTTCGGGTCGTTTCCCAAGGCGGTAGCCGTTCCTCCAAGAGACTCGAGGACTCTGGTCGTTCCCGCCTTATTCCAAATTCGCGTACTTGGATTCGTGATGCTGGATGAAAGCCCTTTGTCGTAGATCTCGTCCTGCATCGCTTTCGCGGCGCCGTTTGAAAGCATCCACCCCAATGGCAACGGCACCGTCGCCGGCGCAAGACTAAAAAAATAGGGTCCTTGTTGATCCGCGCCACTGACGCCGATTGAGTAAGCGACTCTCTCGCAGACATTCTGTTGTTCCAAGGTGATTTCTTTCTGGCTGTAGGAGCCGTGGGCTTCGCGGGTTGAAAAGAGGGTTTGCAGCGGTGCGAGGATATCGACAAGAAATGTTCCGGGCTTGTGCTGCTTCGCTTCGCGCAAGGTGCTCTTGGTCTGGCTCATCTTACGACTGCCAGAGGCGATTCCCAGCGGGTCGTTACTTATCATGATGATCCTTGGAACCACCACACCGAGACTGCCGCTCTTATCGCGACAGAGTTCCGTTTCGACTTCGCGCAAAATGTCGAGCGCCGTCGCCGCGCCGGAGTTTTCGAAGTATCCGCCGTCTACAACATGGGTTCCGTCTTCGTCAAACCGGCCGGCGGGACTGACGTAGGTGAAGCGCGCGCTGTTGTGTGCGGCCGTGCTCAGCGGCACATCGATTTGCGGGTGCCGCCGCTCGTCGTGTTGTTTCTCGGGCGATAACTTGTCGGCGGCATCCTCAGCATCGAGAAAGTTGTTATCGATTAAGAGATTCGAAGCAATCAGGCGATTCCCAACCTCGACTGAGGTGCCGTTTAGAAAAAGAGCGGGCACATAATCCACGCTCTTCTTTTGCCAAAGATCGAGGAAAGGTTCCGCCAGCCGGTTGCTCATCTTGCCTCCCCCTTTCGCCGCCGTCTCACGCCAGGCCTTTTCCCATGATTTTTCCAGCCAGCTACCCCGGTCAAAGTAAGGAACTGGAAATGGAATAAATCGCTGAAGAAAGTCGGGGTAAAGCATCGCAGCCATCGCCGGCGAAAGAAAATCGACCCCGAGAATTTCCTGACCTCGTCTTTCAAACTCGCCCGGTTTCGTGCCATCAGCGACCAGGGCATCGAAGACCGCAGCGCCTACGCTTCCACCTGAGACTCCGCTAATCGCAAAAATATGATCGGCAAAGGAGGGATCGCCATCCTGAAGTTTCCCGAGCACCGTGGCCGTCCAGTAGGCGGCGCGAATCCCACCCCCTTCGGTGGCGACGATGAACAAGGGATGAAAAGGACGATTTGCGTATTTGTGAGTGATGTAGGTGTCCCATTCGGCAAGAGCCTTTTTAATCGGCACACGCTCCAACTTTGCGCGTGGTAGCGTCCGGACCCTATGGTTGTCGTTGTTCAAACTACAAAGCGCGACCCTTAAGACGAGGAACGTGATGATTGGTAAGCGACGCCAGCTTCCCCAATAAACCAAAGCACTTCCTGCGAAGACCCACGAAGCGGCAGCCAGCATAAGTACAGCGCCAGTGCCTATCTTGTCAGCGAAAAAAAGCGGGTGAATACTGAAAGCCACGAACGCCACAACACAAAGCACCGCGATAAGCAACAGGGCCCGTTTTGTCCCTGGCTCCAGTTCGCTCAAGCTTTGGTAGCGAACATCCAGAGACTTAGCGGTTCTGTGGCGCTCGGGTAACACTGCGGCCCCACTAGCATCCAATATTCGTCTTCGAATGATAAGCGCTCCCCAGATGGCAAACCCGCTAACGACGCAAAGGATCCCAAAACCGAGCAGCCATGGCCACGCAGAGGTAGCTCGCTCATAAGTCCGCAGCGCATTGAGAAGACTGGCCCCGACCACCCACATTGGAGCCGCTCCCAAGATACGAGGAAGCTGCGCCCGCACCCATTCGTGAATGGATTTCCAAACACCCGTCCGGCGCGGATGCGATCGCGCTTCGGCGGGAAAATCGAAGTAGAGTAAAACTCTGGCCGAATACCAATTTGCCATGCACCACAACAGTAAGGCGCTGTAGCACGCCGACCATCGCACCCAGTTTGGTAATCCTGCGGCGCTACCGGGTTCGGCCATCGCCCGCAGCACTTCCGTCCCTTCGTCCACCCGAAGAAAGATAAGCGCTGCGACGGCGGTGACGATAATAGCGAACCGGCACGGTCTTAGTTCGTGATAGAGATCTCGCAGGTGCCAAACGAAGCTTTCGAATTTATTCGGGGTGGATGCCATTTCGTTCTCCAGCTACATGCTCAGAATGACAATAGGGTACGGGGTGACCTATAATTGATACCTTTCTGGGATTTGAAACCAAGTGCCATCGGCACCCATGCCGGTTTGCTCGTGATGCTTTGCCTTAGGCTGACTCTTTCGCTTTGTTGCTCTCAGGAATCTTAAATCCGACATAGGTGCCCGCACTGATCCCAAGGAGGCCCAGGAGCGTAGCGCTGAACTGCGGCATTGCGAGTTGGTTGTAAACGTTCGCGACGAACATGATGCCGAGCACAATCGTCCAGACGAAAATCTGAAAGCGGTGAAACGAAACGACGCCCTTCTCCGCATCCTTCTCTGCTAGCAGGTCATACATCGTTGCTTTCCAAGCCGGCCACTCGAAGTAATCGAGCTGACGTTGTAGATCCGCGATTTGTTTCGTCTTGGTCGTTTGCGCGCCTGCATTCCCGGCAAGTTTTTTCCTCCGCCGCGGGATCAGTGTCGCCCCGTTTCTTCTCCAATTCTTTCAACTCCTCCTTCGCCTTGTCGATGAGATCGCGAATCTCGACGCGAATCTTCTGTCGCGGTTGTGAAAGATTGACCGCCGGCAAGTCAGATTCACTTGCTGCGGCAACCGTTTTCCCGAATCCACAAAGGCCGCCGCCAGCGCAGTGCTCGCGCTGATACCGATCAATCCGAGCACGGACGAATTCAGCGTGTCCGTGTCGCCGATGATAACCCAGAGGAAAAAGAACGCCCCAATGACGAGGAAAAACCAAAAGGCCATCTGTGCGCGCGAAAGACCGTACGGCCAGCGCTTATCCGGGCGCAGCGGCGCGGTGGTGTCGCGGATAATGTCTGTCCAGCGAGCCAGGTAGAGGAAAATGGCCAACGCTCCTAGGATAAGGACCACCCCGAGCCAGAAGCGGAATGGCGAATCAGTGTGAAAGTAAACCGGTTCAGTGACGCCTCGTCAGCCGTTGGCAGAACATAGGTTGGCAGCATTTCCTCACCATTTTCAAATCCCACCGAAACCTTCATTGGCCTTGTAAAGCGCGGGTGGTTCAAGATCTGCGTCCACCCATGCTTGGAAGTCTCCGTGCGACTAAGTGTAAAACACAGGTAATGCACCTGCGGATCTTCTTTCGAATCCGTATCCGGCGGCTGGGGCCAGGCTTGCTCGGGTGAATCCCTTTCAACGGCACGTCATCGAGATATAGAATCAGGTCACTAATGTTTGCATTCGTCGGAAACCGTTTTGTGTGCTGAGGATCGTTCAGCCATGAGTTGAGATGCTTAACGTAGATATTGATCACGTCGCCGCGGCGTGCGGGGCATGCCTCCTTGTCCAAATTCGCCCTGCGCCGATTTTCATTTTTTACGTGAAACGGACCCGTATCCGCATACCGAAGAAAGGGCGTGGGC